>JAPTWR010000161.1 GCA_028065135.1 Acidithiobacillus sp. | reverse complement strand
GGCCTGCCTCTGGATACCACGGTGAAGGTTTCGCCTTGACTTACCTCGCGCAAGACGCTGGAAAACTGGCGGTTGGCATCTGCGGCAGTCACCGTTCTCATAACCACACCTCATAGAATAGGTTCTGGCACTACTTTACGAATAGGGCATGCTTCCGTCAACTTTTCTTCATGGACAATAACCATGCGATCGCCGGATGGTAGTCCGGATTCTCCCGTAGCAATTGCACCAGTGTCGCCCTGGTTGCCGACTTTTCCCCCGCACGCCACTGGGTCAGGGCGATTTCCATCTGCAAGTTGCTGCGCGGAAAAGGAAAGAGTGGTCGCTGCAAACCAGCGCGCAAAAAAGCGATGGCTCCGTCCACATCCCCGTGCTGGACGAAAGCCAGTTGTGCGATCTGGTTGCGCAGACTGATGCTCTCAGGATTGATGGCGAGGCCACGACGCCATGCCAGCAAAGCCTTGCGCTCTGCCTGTACAGGACCCAGACCGAGCAAGTGCGCCTGGGTCAGATAAAGACTGCCGATGGAATTGAGTACCCCCGATTGACGGGGAATGCCCACCAGACTCTGTCGGTATTGTTGCAGCGCACTTTCCACGAGCGCCTTGCGATGGGGTACATTAAGAGACTTATCACGCTCAGCCAGCGACAGATAGGTATTGGCCAGATAAACATGGGGCTGGGTTGCCAGCGGCCTTGCCAAACTGATCCAGTCTGCAGCCTTCAGTAAAAACACCGCCCGTTGATTACTGTTGGGGATTACCCTATTGAGCCAACCATTACTGCTGAACAGGGCGAATGTCGCGCCATCCGCCAGCAGGTTCCAGGAGGCCACCACCACCGCGACAACCATCACTGCCTGGGCAATTGCCCCATGATGGATACCGATGCGGGGTAAGATCGGCGCAGTCTCCCCATGATAGCCATAGATTCGCCACGCCTGCGCCAGGAATAATCCCGCCAGTACACTGAGGGGCAGGTTATAAAAAATGAAATTCCCCAGGGCATGTCCCGTAATGGCAAACACCCCCAGTACCAGACCAAGGGCTTCCAGACGCCGCCCTTCGGGCAGATTCAGGGATTTTCCGGCCTTGTAGAGCAACTTATAAAGCGCGTACATCAGCGAACCGGCAAAAGCCAACAGAAAGCCCAGATTGACCAACCCGCCTTCCGCCAGATATTCGATGTAATCGTTGTGCGCGTAAGTACCAGCAGATGCCAGTTCCCCAGGGAGCCGATAGGCGGGATAGTAGAGGAAATAACTGCCCAACCCCGTGCCCAGCCAGGGATGGCTGAGAAAGATGTGCCAAGTGGCCAGCCACATGAGGCCACGAGCTACTGTAGAGCTGTTGTGGTCGATATAACCTGGAGCTAGATGGCCCAAAATATTGTAGCCTTTTGCATAATTCATCAACAAAAAGGCCAGCAGGGCCAAAGCGAAGATCATCATCCAGCGCGGGAAAGCGCCAGCCTGGCGCCTGAAGCCCCACAGTGCAAAGGGTATGGTACACAGCCACGCCAACAAACCACCCCGGCTGCCCGTGGAGAAGAATGCCAATAGCACAACAGCGATGGTGGCCAGGTAAAAAAGCCCGAGAAGATCTACCTGACGACCTAGAAACCGAACCTTTCTCTGTGCGTCGTACGCAAAATACACGGCAAGCAATGGAAAGAACAACAGATTGAGCCATGCCGCAAAGCTATTCGTATCGAGCAAGGGGCCATTGGGGCGCAAGCCTGTCCAGCCGATACCTTGCCCCATCCATTGGTAATACTGCCAAAGCGCCATTCCGCCCAAGACCCAAGCGCTGGCCACAGCGCCCCACCACAGCCAAGTCCAGGCTCGATCCTGCACCGTGTCTGGCATTGTGACCCAAATCAGGAACCCAAGCGGCAAAGACCCCAGCACCCAGAAATAGAACCAACTGCTGTAGGGTACACCGCTCCAGAACAGCGTAACGCCGAACCAGAGGAACCAGAGCACCATGAACGTTGGCAGAAACCCACGCGGCCAGGGCAAGCCCACGCGCAAACGTGGCCACCATACCCAAGCCCCCCATAGGAGATAAACGATCATGCTGAGAGCCAGCAATGGGATAATTTGGCCGTTGTAGTACCAGGACAGCAGGTAGGCTACGAAGGGTAACAGGGCGTATAACCAGGGACGATGCGCTGGAGCGGTCATGTCCATCACTGCTCTCTATTGCTGACTAAGCGCAGCGATAGTGCAGTAACGTACTTCATTCCAGTGTAATGCACGCCTTTCCCAGGCACATCATAACATAAGATTGGCTCCAGCTTTTTCAGCACGTAGCTGCGGATATCCTCCCCGTTTGGAGGGAATGGATAGGACCCAATCTCGCAAAGCCCATCGCAATTCTCACGCAGATCTGCCGTAAGATCATTGATGTTGAGCCGCCCTATGCTATTAGGCACTCTGACAACAGCATTCCGTCCTTCTGAACGCCTGTGCAGATCTACTTCGTGATACATAATTACCTTTACTAGTTATTTACAAGAAAAACCATACCTCAGGCTGGCACAATAAACGCAGACGAAGATAAAAACACCTTCGCTTGCGATAAATGGTGTATTACTGGCTGATAATTTTCCTCGCCCTGCAGATTAAACAGCAGATTTACACCCACGCCCGCCGTATTTCCCGCCTGAATATCCGAAATTTTATCACCAATTAAAATCGATTTGCCTTCGTCAATATCCCAGTCTCTTATGGCACTCAACAACATGCCTGGCGCGGGTTTCCGACAAAGGGACGCACGCTTGTATTCACCAACACCATAAATCGGATGATCTGGGCAAAAATAAGTTCCATCCAGCGCGCCCCCGTACCGGCAAAAACGTTCGGATATCCACTCCATAAGACTCCAGAACTGTTCGGTCGAATAGTATCCGCGTCCGATGCCCGCCTGATTAGTGACTACTATAACCAAATAGTCTAGCGATTTCGCCAGTCTGACCAGATCAAAAATTCCATCAACAAATTCTATATCCTTCTTCCGATACACATAGCCTTTGTCGATATTGACTACGCCATCACGGTCCAGGAACAGTGCTCGCCTTTTCATAAGCCAGCCAGAAGGTCTTGCGCCCGTCGATAATCCTCTGGAATGCCAATATCAATGAAGCGACCGCGCGTAATGTATAAACCGACGTTGATCCGAGCAACAGTGTCCTTAAGAAAATCATTCTCCAATGAAAAGGATGACCCTTGCGGAAAGTTATTTAATATAAATGTTGGAAATACGTAACCGCCCGCATTGATTAAACCGGGTCCATGCATACCTTTTTCAGAGAAGCCAACGACTCTCTCATTTTTCGTTTCTATACGCCCATATCGTGCGCTGTCTTCGACCTCGTGCGCGATAATCAATGGGATACGTCTATCGCGCCAAATGTTTTCAAGCTCGAGAATGTCCAAATCTACGTAGCTATCACCGTTTAATACCAATACGTGATCGCCTTCACACATCGCCAAAGCCTGATGCACAGCGCCACCGGTACCGAGCGGAACCTTTTCTACCGAGTATCGTACGGTTGCACCCTCAAATCGGTCGCCAAAATGTCTGGATATTGCATCCGCTTTGTAGCCCACAGAAAGGATGATAGAATCCACACCTTGACGACAAAGCGCTTGCAATACCAGTTCAAGGAAAGGCTTCCCAGAAACTGGAGCCATGGGTTTAGGTAAGTCGGGCACAACCTCTCTCAGGCGTGTACCAAAACCTCCCGCTAGAACGATCACTTCCATTCGTTGTCGCCATCGCCAAAGATGGCGTTCTCTATCAGACCACACAAAATGTGTCCAAGCACCAAGTGACCCTCCTGTATCTTCGGCGTTCCCGAAGATGGAATCTCCAACAAGATATCGCAGAGATTCCGCATAGGACCGCCACAGTTGCCGGTGTAGCCGATAGTCACCATTTCCTTACCCTGGGCCGTTTCCAGTGCCCGTAGTATGTTGGCAGACTTTCCGGACGTACTATAAGCAATCAGCACGTCTCCCCGCCTACCCAAGGCCTGGATCTGTCGTGCGAACAAATCTTCATACCCATAATCGTTGCCAATAGCCGTTAGAATGGATGTATCCGTGGTTAGAGCTACAGCCGGAAGCCCTGGTCGATCGAACATGAAACGGCTTACCAGCTCTCCAGCTATATGTTGGGCATCTGCCGCACTGCCCCCATTGCCTGCTAGCAATAACTTCCCGCCACCGTGCAAGCAATCGACACAGGTCATCGCAGCACGATGCAGATTCTCCTGGAGCACCGTATCGCTTGCCATGTTTTCCAAAAGCTCTTTCGCGCACGCAATCTGCATCTGAATATACGACCGCATCATAGTCTCCATGCTTGGGTTCCGTTTTTCGTAAAGTGACAGTTACTTGCTTGTCCGTCATAACGATTTAACGCCCGTATCACATCCATTCGACGATCTGGTGGCACAAAAAAAATCATGAAACCCCCACCCCCAGCTCCCGATATTTTTCCCGCACGAGCTCCGGCTGAAAGCGCCGCTTTATATATCTCTTCAATATGCGGATTAGAAACACTGGTTGCGGATCGTTTCTTATTCTCCCATCCCATTTGCATCGATTCAACCAAACCCTCGAAATCACCCTTTAGAAGAGACTCTTTCATTGCCAGAGCTTCCCGTTTCAGTCCATGCATGGCGTCCAATGCTAGTTCGGATCCAGCGCGCATGTTGTCTGCTTGCGCTTCAATAATCCGAGCAGACTCACGGGATACTCCGGTATAGTAGAGCACTAGGGAGGCCTCAAGCTCACAGATAATGTAGTTTTTGATCCGCAATGAGTTGATGATCGTACGATCTCCGTCGTAGAACTCCATAAAGTTGAATCCACCAAACGTCGCTGAATACTGATCCTGACGCCCACCCTGCAGTCCGCATTCTACACGTTCTATATGAAATGCGAGCTGAGCAATAGCATAATCATCCAGCGGTACATTGAGCAGCTCGGTAAACGCCCGTATGATGGCAACTACGAGTGTAGACGAAGAGCCCAGCCCAGAACCAGCAGGCGCGTCGCAAAACGTAATAAGATCTAAAGGTAGGTTCCTTCCGCCGTTGTATGTCTGGACCATATGATTGTACACAGCCTTGTGTAATTTGAGCCGGCCATCCACACCAATAGCGTCCTCTATAGAGGCGCACTCCTCAGCTTGAAGATCCGTCGCTGCAAAACGGATTTGCTTTCCTTCATGCAGACGGATTACCGCATACGCATATCGGTCAATGGTAGCGTTCAGAACATAACCACCGTGGAGGTCGCAATATGGCGATACATCGGTACCACCACCAGCCAAACCTAGCCGCAATGGAGCTCGTGCACGAATCACTATAGATGTCATAAATGCTTGCTCTCCTGTAGGCATAATTACTGATATCCGCTGATTACCGTGAGTCTAGTTCGAATGTATTTCTGAAGCATAAGGTTATTTCCACGTAATTGTTACTGACTTAAGTTAACCTCCCTATTAGAGATTGATTGCCAACAATCCAATCCCACTACAGGGCAGAGTCAGAATAATTTTGGAACGGTCCTAGTGGATAAGTGGCCAAAGCTCGGTACCCGTGCTGAGGAGATGGATAACTGGATAATATTGGACATAGAATGATTCTCTGTTATGATTCTGGTCGTGTGAGTGAGCGCCAGTAGCTCTTGTGCATGCTCAGACGTTTATTAATAGATATAGGTAAAGTCTGTGAGCGCTGGCCTAATTTGTAGCCTAGATACTTGACGGCGGTGTGGATAACTGCGGAAGGGAGTAGCCAAGGTGATCGCTTAATGAGATACCCAATCTCAGACCGTACAAAACGACCGCCCTCTCCCTCCGGTTTTCCAAAATCTCGTAAAATCCAAGCCTGATCCTGATGCATTACGCCAATATCGAAATAGCGCCTGAACTCCTTTATAAAGGTATATCCGTGCGAGTGCCACACCTGGGCTTCGGCGACATAGGCCACAGCCCAACCTGCCTGTAGCATACGAGCGGCCACGACCATGTCTTCACCCATAATCAGTCTTTCGGGAAAGCCTCCAACTGCCATAAGTGCTTCAGTGCGGTAGGCTGCAAAGGAATTGGAGATGAAGGTTACCTTGATACCCAAGTGCGACTTATCTGCAAGGGTTCGCATATTCGACTGCGGTGGGTAATTGAAGAGGCGTGCATGGGCCTCTATGGCGCTGGAGCCCAGCCTAGGCAACTGGCGTCCATAGGTAGCGCCTACGCGGCGATCAACAAATGGCGCCACCAACTGCGCTAGGGCATCGGGAGATACCAGCACCGCATCCTGTGTGAGATAAACCAGCACATCGAACTCCTCAAGTCGTTCGGCAGCCACCTGTCGCGTACCCCCGTGGTCGAACTCCCCCTTGGTGATGCGTATCACCTCATAACCGATTTCCTGTGCCGCCTTATCTGTACCATCTATTGAGCCAGAGTCAATGATCATCACGCAATCAAGCTGGGGGACCTGCTTGCGCAACGCATTGAGGCAGCGCAACCAGACTTCGCCACCATCTAACGTCGGAATAATTACCGCTAATCTTTGTTTAGGCAAGCTCATACTATCGATCACCATTGATAGAAAAAGAACCATTATTATACTTATATCTCACATCCATCAATAATCCATCAAGAAACTGTTGTTCTCCAAATCGACATAATACTAGCTGTCGAAGTTCCGCAGTATTAACGCATGCTTGCAAATAGGAGCTTGATATGCGCATTATCTCATCGACCCACTCACGCTCCGAATCTGCTATATTCATCTTACCAATGATTTCATAAGGCAATCCTTCACATCCTTTAGACGAGGTTAAAAGTGGTTTACCAGTAGTTATTGTATCCAACACTTTAATTTTCACACCACCGCCAGATAGAATCGGTGCAACAATCAGGTGAGATTGAGATATGAAATGTTCGATACTATCTACGAAACCAAACACCTTAACACCGCGATATCGATCAAAATATTCACTACCCTTGCCAGCAACGTGCACTCGAAACTGTGTGCCGCTTAACAGCGGTAGAATCTTCGAACAAAACCAATTAAAACCCCCAAAATTATTGGGAAGCGTTAGATCGCCGAAATATGATATAATAAACAATCCGTTTTCGTCTAGTATAGCTGGCGGAAGCACCCTGCCATCAGGAATTGGTGGTACCCAGCGAAGCCTATCGCAAATATCAGTATATTGTTTTTGAACAACGTCCATCTCAGATTCGGATACTGCATAAATAAAATCAAAGTCCCTAAGCAGGTTGGCCTCCGCATTTCTATACTGATAGGCGGCCAATCTGTGCCCAAGTTTGCGTAACCACTTACTTTCAGTTGACACAGATCGATGGTAGTCACTCTCAAGATTATGCATACGTAAAATGCAAATGGAGCGCCTATCAATCGTGCATCTAATGTCAAGCCAAAGGCCTGAAAGTTGTAAGCCCTCTAAAATAATTACCGGCGGCAATAACACATCTAAATAGGACAGCTTACTTTTGAGATCACACACTAACTGCTGATTATACCGAAGTATCGACGGTAATGGCTGAACACAACTAGATAGCCGTATATCGAGATGTCTCGGATATAAGTGTAGACGTACATTTTCAGGTACATCAACAAAACATTCCAAACTCTCCGCTCGATCTACTGCGTACAAATCAATAGAACTAAAAAACCGTGACGCTACTATAATGCGACGACGAATATCTTCTGACCCACCGTCAGGATACTTTCGAAACGGATTAATCCAAGAGCACCAAATAGCTTTTAGTGTCATTTATCACCTATCATTTAAACAGTTATTATACAAATAAGCATGGAAAAAATCAAAAAGATAAACGCCACTGTCTTCGCAAATATAAAGCAATAAGAACCGCAAAAAAAGTGAAATCATCAAGAGGCAGGTTCGATATAAAGGCGCTCGTAAACCAAGTAATAAGACTAATAAAAAAAACAATATATAGGAGCATTTTCAACAAAGAAAGTTTGATGAATCCATCGTATAAATACCACGAGACAAATCCATAGACAAAAAATACAAATAAGTACCAAAAGCTGATATCAGAGTAAAGAAAACCATAAATTGAATCCCAAAGATATGTAGGATTAAAATTAGCTTTAGAAACAGCATCGGACCATAATACAACAGTCTTTCCCATCTCTATGACAGAGGAGCGTGGAAGATCAAGTCCTAATGCTCGGCCAAAATATCTCAAATACGGTCCAATTACGGGCGCATTCCAAAACATTCCCAATGCACCATAAGTAGAATCACTATAAGGCTGAACGAAAATATTAGATATTGCAGCGGAACCTAAATTATACGATCCGATCGTATATCCAACAATAGATCTAGCTATGTTTTCGGATCCCATTCGGATATATGAAAAAACCATAAATACAAAAACTAAAATGCTAAGTGTAGATAAAGATAATACTACAACACGCCTAATTCCAATTCCATTACCCGCGTTCTTTTTTAGAACAACAAGCACGGCTAAGGACAACAAATAGGCCATTATTGGCCACCTAGATAACGATAGCGAACTTGCAAGCAGATATAGCATAGATGCAAGTGCGTGAATGGACAACATACTAATTCGTACTCGTACCAACCTGATATTTATGAATATAAAAAAACTAACAAGTAAAGCCGCGTTAACGCCAAATTGAAATGCAAGTAAATTCACGCCGTGGACGCGGCTCGCTGAAATTATCCATAATCTTAGCGTATTAGCTATGTTTGGGTTTAAGAAGGCTAACTCAATTCGTTTCTGACCTATAGACACAATCATAAATATGATAATAAACAATTCATATAAGATTGATATTAAAACTAAATTTAAGGCTTTTAAATATAATCGCCTGGTAGGATATAAGGTTGGACTGCGGCAAATTGATAAAGTATGTTGTCCTTTTAATAACGGGAATAACCATATTCCCGCACAGAATGCAATCTCAGATGATAAAACTACCAAAATATAAGGCATATTCAAATATATGACATTTGGTTCACTAAGAACTTTAACGACTAAGTCAGAAGGAACGAACGCTGCACCAAGAGCAACAAATGTATTTAATAAGCTAATAAACAGAGGGGATATTATTTTGATTCCAAGCGAATTCCAGAATCTACGTACAATTTTATTGGTTGTTCGTTGCAGAGAAACCATGCGTACATCTTTATCCATATTATCTATTCCGGCTCTTCGACGTTTCATGTGGGTAACCTGAGATCCAGCTTGCCCAGGATGAGGTAGGCCATGGCGATGAAGTTCTTATGGGTGCTATAGCCAGGGGCTTTGGCATTGGCGGCCTGCAGAAGACTGTTGAAGCCTTCTAGAATCCCGTTGGTAATCTGGCTCTCGAACCAGCGGAGCATATCGCCCCAGTGATTCATGAGAGTGTAGGCGACCTTGACCAGGGGTGGTAATCCGCTGGCCTTGGCGTTCTCCATCCAGGCCTTCAGCAGCGTTGCGCCTTGTTGGCTGTTTTGGAGCGTGAAGATCTCCAGGAAGGGCAGGCGGAACTGATAGGCCTGGGTCGTCTTGAGGTTCTGGTTCTTGAGGAGATCCTGGAGCTTTGCTTTCTGCTTGGCGTTAAGCTTCCCGGGGTTCTTGAGCCAAAGCCAGCGGCTTTTCTTGAGGTCGGGCTGGTAGAGGGCTTCGCCCTTGCGTACGGCATCCACGGCCTCATTGACGAGCTTCATGAGGTGGAAACGATCAAAGGTGATCTGGGCATGAGGCAGGTGCTCTGCGGCCCCTTTCTGGAAGACCGGCGAGAGGTCCATGCTGACCTCGGAGACGGCCTCGGCACGTCCCCCGTGGGCCCACAGATCCCCGGCGAATTGCGCGAAGGTCTGGGCATCCTTGCCAGGTGTGGCTAAGAGCAGGCGCTTTTCCCGCAGGTCCACGAAGAAGGTGATGTCATCATGCCCACGTCGGCTGCTGGTTTCATCGACACCGATGGCGTGGACATCCGACATGTCCACGGCCTTACGGGTTTTGGAGACATAATGGTCGATCACCCTCCAGAGTCGCTGGTCGGTCTCCCGAATCAATTGGGCGACAGTCCGTACGGGCATATCCCGGACCATGGCCATGACTAGCACCTCAAAGAGCAGCGTGAATCCCGATCCTTCCCGCGCCCAGGGCACGGGGACCAGGTGAATGCCATGCTCGGGGCACTGCACACGCGGTATTCGGGCGTGCAGATAGGCCGCATGCTGAAAGAAGTCCAGGTGACGCCAGACCTTCTCCTGGGTGTCAGAGACCGGGCAGTCCTGCCCGCAGATCGGACAAGGGAAGTGACTACCTCTTGGGAAGTTCACATGCAGGTCCAGCCGCTTTTCCTCCACCGTAAACCACACATCATCCACCGCCCACGGCGGCACCAAACCCAAAGCCAGTGTGAAGAGTTGCTGCCCTTGATCCATCCTTACCCTCAGCTCAATGCCCGCAGTTGGACACCATTATATCCCCCTACCCACTCAAAACATCGAGGATCATCTATTCCATTTACAAGCCGCAATTGTTACAAATAATTTCCGTTATATTTTATGCTACAAATAACTCGTTTTTAAGAACTTAATGTCAGCTCTGGGATATATTTTTTTAATTGCTCTACTACATAGCTTGACGTGTACGGATCCATAGAATGGAATTGTGTATTATCATCTTTTCCTATGTTTTCACGCAATCTTACCAAGAGCGAAGCTAATTCAACCGTGTCATTTCCAACATGAATATATTTACGTGTTTTTGGATGTAACCCCATAATACCTTGGGGCGTTGAAACAAAAGGACGCCCTGTTGCCAACATATCAATTGTTTTAATCGATACCCCACTCCCCTTCCGGACTGGATTAATAAGAACATAACCCATCAATAAGGTTTCTATTGCATCGTCCGGATCAGCAACCAAAGTGATTCGATTGTCTTTTTCTCCAAGCCTAGCAAGTTGCTCTGATGGATTGCTTCCTGCGACCAGCAACGTCGTAGCAGGCCTATTTCGCCAAACTTCCGGCATTATTTCTTCTAATAGCCATTTCACGCCAGACTTGTTGTTTGCCACATGCAGATTACCTAGAAATACAATATCATAGGTCGGTTTTATAATATCATAGTTATTAGAAATTAACGGCGCTATCGGCGGTAAATATGTTACCTTGCGATAACCTTTGCTGAACCAAAATGAGGCATCATCTATTGAAACATCAAATATATGGACTGAAGAATTCATGATCTTTTCCTCAAAAGATAGCAGTCTCCAACAACCGATCCAGGCAGCAAGCCTAGCTCTATTTGTGGACGCTTCTTCACTTAATATTTGCATGTAACGATGCTCTATATTGTGCGTTCTATAGTAAATTGGTATTTTCAAATGATCGGATAACTCTAGTGCAAGAGTGCCACCGTAAAGACCGTCAAGCCAAATTATTGTGGGTAGGAATTCCTCTAATGAGTCCCTAATATCCCGCCAGCAGTTAGGCCGTACAGCTCGAATTGCTTCATAAAGTGGCAGTGTTGCTAGATATTTTAGTCGTGGCAGACGATGTTTCCATGTTTTTCTAATAGGAAGCACATAAAATTTACTACATATTGATGCCAGAGCGCGGCGACTATCTTCATCAACCGTTTGGTAGCTCCATGTGACGAGAAATATTTCCGCGCCGTTCTTGTGTAAAAGATTTAAACGTCGCCACATGTCAACTCTACCCCCATGTGTTGGAGGATATGGTATATCATGAGCAATCACTAACATCTTCATTTTAATTGGTAGTCTCCATTGACTCCAAGCATTCCCTGCTCTCCCTCTCGGATAGCACGCAAAAGGAGACGAAGACGATTTAAACGCCCCCAGAAGAACGCAAGAAAAAACATTACTGTAATATAAAAATACTTATTTGTTAAATATATTAGATTACTCCTTTTTATCAAATGACTATCAATCCATGCCTGATTACGTGCATAATAATAGCTTCTCACTTCATTCTTCCCCATAAGCCATACAGCAAAGGAACTTTGGTGTTGCTTGTTGGCGTTCCAAGAATCATCCATATCAGTAACACTTGCCTTAGTACAACACCCCAAAAAACCTCCATGTTGCGAAAGACGATATGTAAATTCACCGTCATCACCGTACAAGACGAATTCTTGTTTTGGAAGTCCAATTAATTGAATAACAGATGAATGAAAGAGCAGGCCACCATAAGGAGCCATATCTAGAGCAACAATATCGTCATTAGATGGTAATGATACCCTTTCGCGTCTTCTTGTCCGAAGACGCGATGCTATCTTTCCTGGAAGATCATAAAAATGAAATGACAGGAACGTATCCGGCCGCGCCATCGCTTTATTTGCATACAATCTCATCTTTGTTGAATAGCGCAAGGCGCAAATTGCGATTTTATTCAAATCAACATCGCTCAACAATTTTTGGTAGCAATGTATAAGGTTAATGATACAAGATTTATCTGGAATATTGTCGTCATCCATAAGCAAAATGAAGTCAGATCCTAACTTAATAGCACGTTCTATGCCAACATAAAACCCTTCTGCAGACCCTTTATTTATTTGTAATGTTACCACGTCAATCTGACGCGATATATTATTATTGGCCCAGTCCGCTACATCCCATTCTGCCCCGTTGTTAACTACGATTATTTTACCTACCCCTTGCGCAAAAGCGTGATCTACAACCTTAGTAAGTAATGAACAACGAGAACCATAAGTCACCGTAACCATTGTAATTTGATTCGGGTGACTTAATATAAGATTATTTTTTCTCATCTTTAGCTCATTCATCATAGGGATTCTCAGCCATAATTACTAAGTTTTCACATTTTGATGGCATGTATCTCTCCATTATATTTGCAATAAGTGCTTTGTATTGTGTAATAATACCCATTAGTTGCATTTGTAAGCCATTGCCTTCTTTTCTTTTTTTTATCTCTAACGATGTTTTATAAAACCAGAATGTTTGTGGATGGCATGGTTTGTCTATAATATTCACGAACCCACATGCTTCTAAGAGCATTTTTATATTTGTTCTGTTGAACAAGACTAAATGTCTTGGAGACTCTATTCCACGCCAATACCGTCGATACCGATTATGACCAAAACTATCCATATTGGGTGTCGCTATCCAAACTAGTCCGCCTGGTTTTAGTATTCGCCGTACCTCTCGAAGTGCGAGCATTGGATCGTAAACATGCTCAATCACATGGCTCAACGTGACCATATCAAATTTTGATGAAGGCCAACCGGTGTTAGGTAAGCCTCCTAAGCTCACATTAGCACCCGTTTTAGTAGCAGTCTCTACTGCCAATGGGTCAAAGTCTAGTCCGTATGCTTCTAAACCTAATTGAATCGCCGTTTGTAAAAATTGCCCATTTCCACAGCCTATGTCCGCTATTATTCTAGATCTGAACGCCTTAGGAATGTGCCGAATAGACTCGTCTATTCGGCTGCTTTGAAACAGTAAAGGAACCAACCATCTCCCGATCTTTATTTCAGGGACCAAGTTAGCTTTAAGCTTATAATTAAGATATCCATTCTTAAGGCTTTTCTTAAGCATTCCAATCCTGTTGGAACTTAATGATTCTATGCTATAGTGTGTGTGATAATTACTATACGCAAGCGAGATTGTAGCCGCTGTAGGCCTGGGATCTAAATAGGCAGCGTTGCATGTTTGACATTTATATAGTGACCAATGACCGGGAGCACAAAACATCACATCATCAGCTAGGTTAGCATACAGTAAGGTTCGGCCTTTTTCACCACAAACTGGGCACCTATCCACTTGCTCCAAACCCTCTTGGGGCCAGCACTGATTTTCCAACTGTTTACGATCCATGTTTTTCCTGAGATACCGTTGAGTTGACAGGATGAATTCGCGACAAAAAGAGACGCAAGAGGGCTGTGCGTTGATCTGGCGGAATGCTGCCAATGGACCAGCCAAGGCTTGCACCCACCAACAGTAGAGAAATCCCAACATACAGGGTAGAGTCATAAGGCATTTCAAAGGCAATAACCAAGGCCCCTGTAATGGGCAGAATGCCGGCCATGGCGCGGCTCAAGCCTGACGTGGTCTGCGCCGCCCAAAACAATAGCAAAGTATCGGCAAGGACGCGGAGATCCCAGGCCCAAGCGGCGCCCGGCACGCCAAGCCGGTCAATAAGCACCCACAGGATAGCGCCGTAGGGCAGAAGTTCCAGGACATGAAACTTGGCGGGCAAATCGGGGCGCCCTCTGCCCTGGAGATAGGTAAAGGGAATAATGGCCAGCGTATTGATCCATATCCCGACGAGCAGTATTTGTCCGACCTGGGCGGCTTTTTTCGCCAGCGCTGCGCCTACCCACAGGATCAGGAAGGGTTTGATGAGCAGCAACCCCATCACCACTATCGGGGTCATGATAGCTCCTATGGATAACACGGCACGCGCGGCCAACGCCTTTGCTTCGGTGGGGTCCACCATGACAAATCTGGGAAACAATGCTGTTTGTAGGCTGCCAGGAAGAATGGAGAGACGCATGACAAGGTTGTAAGGCACAGTGTATGCGGTGACTGCCACCATGCCCATCTTGGCGCCAATGATGAAGCGGTCAAAAACGGTCAACAAGGGACCGACCAACCCGGTGACCGTGATCCAGCCGCCGTAGTGCAGCAGGGATTTCACCTGGTTGAGGGCAAAGCGGGGGCGTGGCGACAGGGGTACATGGCGATAGTTGAGAGCGAAAAGTAATAGGACGCTCAATAGCCGTCCGACAAAGGCGGCTGCTATCAGGTAAGGTAGCGTTACCCATCCCGCATAGGCTACGACCAACGGGAAAAGCTGATAGAGCACCGTACCAAAAATTTGTGCTCCATTAAGCGCGAGAAAGGCTTGTCGCCCTTCCAGAGCGCCTGCCAGCAGCGAGATAATAACAGCCAGAGGCAGAGCTGATGCTAACCACGGCATGGCGTTTTCCGCTTCAGTACGCAAGGCGCCATGAATGTCGAGAACATGCGCAAACAGCCAATCTCCAAGCAGATAGAGAATGGTTCCGCCAATGAGTCCGGTAATGGCACTGATCGCTAATCCGGTCCAGAAAATGCCCTGCCGGTCCGCGGCCGTAGCATCGTGCAGAGCGGCTATGCGATTTGCGACTGCACGCCCGAATCCTAAGTCAAATACGCCGAAATAACCCAGAAGCAGCCATACGATAGCAAGGATGCCGTAACGCGCTTCACCAATAATACGCAGATAGATTGGCACGGTGACTAAAACTAGCACAGCAGGTATCGCAGCGCCCGCTAGGTTAATCAGTGTAGATTTGGCAATACGTGGGCCAGCAACGCTCATTGATTCTGGTCCCCTGCATAAACGGATATATTAAACACCGATTCTTGATTCTGTTTTACCGACTGGTTATTCAATGCGGTACGCCCTTCATCAAACCGTTTCATGCTTTTGCTCCCACTCCCAAGCATGAGCAATGATGGTATCGATGCCATCAAAACGGGGTACCCAACCCAACGTCTCCAGCGCCCTCGATCTGTCCGCCACCAGAACCGCGGGATCTCCAGCACGTCGTTCCTGCACCATGTTGGGAATCGTTTTGCCGGTCACCCGTCGAGCCGCGTCGATCACGGCCTGGACAGAAAAACCGCCGCCGTTGCCGAGGTTGAAGACCTTACTCTCGCCACCCGCCAACAAATGCTCCAGAGCCAAAAGGTGCGCACTGCAGAGGTCCCACACGTGAACGTAATCCCGAATGCAGGTGCCGTCGGGAGTGGGGTAGTCGTCACCATAGACGACAATCTGCGCCTTTCGACCGCTGGCCGCCTGGAGCACGAGGGGTATCAAATGGCTCTCGGGGTCGTGCCGCTCACCCATTTCGCCCTCGGGGTCGGCACCAGCGGCATTGAAGTAGCGCAGGCTCACATAGCGCAGACCGTAGGCTTGGTCGTAATCCTTGAGGATCTCCTCCACCATGCGCTTGCTACGTCCATAGGGATTGATGGGCCGCTGCGGATGGGTTTCTGCGATGCGGGCTGTCTCTGGCTCCCCGAAGATGGCAGCCGTAGAGGAAAAGATAAACCGCTGTACGCCATGGGCCAACATGGCATCCAGCAGATTCAGGGTATTGGTGACATTGTTTCGGTAGTAGAGGGCGGGTTTTTGTATGGACTCGCCTACCTGGCTCAGGGCGGCGAAATGGAGGACAGCATCAATGCTGTTTTCCGCAAACATTCTGTCCAGCAAGTAGCGGTCGGTCAGATCACCTTCTATGAAGCGCCCATAGCGCACCGCATCCCGGAAGCCCGTCGACAGATTGTCCAGCACCAGGATGTCGTGCCCACTCTGCATCAACATTTTTGCCATATGGGAACCAATATAACCGGCGCCGCCAACGACCAGGATAGAACTACTCATCGGTTAGTCTCGCAATGGATGCTTTCCGTAGCACTCTGGTGGAGTTGGGCGATTTGCTTGGGGCTGAGGAGCATAGGAGCAGTCATGCTACGTAGCGGAGAATTTCCACTTCGGCGTGACGTTGAACTGCTTTCTCTGCCATATTCATAACATGCTGCGACTGGCGTGCTCTGAAACCGCGCCAGCAATGAGTGCTGCTGGGCGTACATACGGCCAATTCCGTAATAGCGCCGAACCTCCTCGGCCACCGTGAACCCATGAGAGTGAATCACCCGCGCCTGTGCCGCATAGATCACCGTTCCACCTTGCAGCAGAATCCGTACGGCCGCGATCATGTCTTCCCCCATGGAGCAGTTTTTGGTAAAGCCGCCAACCTGCAAAAGCATCCTCCGTCGATAAGCAGCAAAAGAGTTCGAACTGAACGCCGTTTTGATCCCTAACCTTTGAATGCCATCAAGACTTTTCTCCGCGCTCTGATCTGGATAATTAAAAAGACGCGCATGCCGCTCAATGGGGCCGGCCTCTGCGCGGGGAAGCTGGCGTCCATAGGCGACACCGGCCTGTGGGTATGCGCGTAGGGCCGACACCAGTTGCTCCAGGGTATCCGGTCCTTCCAGCACGGCATCCTGGGTCAGGAAAATCACGATCTCACACTCCGGCACCATCTCTACCGCCATTTGCCGGGTACCGCCATGATCGAAAGATGTCGGAGCGATGGCCTGTAATTCGAAGCCAGCCGTCTTGGCGACAGCGTCAGAGCCGTCCGTCGATCCCGAATCAATCACGACCACGCGCTGCGGACGCAAGGTTTGTTCCTGAATCGAAGCGACAACCCTGTGCCAGCGCGGGCCGCCGTTCTTGACCGGCACGATGAGCGCTGTAGACATCATCCCTTGGTACTCACAGTCATACAACACTCGCGGTAATCCGCGCCTGCCGATGGAGGAATTCATCCGCCGTAGCGTTAATCTCCTTTCGGTAATGCGTATCCGAGGCTCTGTTCTTGCGCGCATACAGAAACATGAGTTCCATATGCGAGACCATCAGGCTCAGGATGCGCAAACTTTCCTTCCCTCCATCCTTGTCGGCGGAAAGCTCTGGTTGTGCGTAATCCCTGCAAATGTCTCCTAATTCACTGATCTGGCTACGCAGCTCATCGCAGAGCCCAAAAAAGTGATCATCGTTGTCCATAACCGCGCCCTGGATGCGCGCGACCAGATGGACGATCTGATGGTTTATCTCGAAAAAGGACTCCCTCAGCACTGCGCGGGAAGGAGCATGTCGGATGATGGGAATGATGTTATTGCTCATCAGTTTGACTCCAATTCAATCCACCCATAGGTCCGAGAGGGAAAGAGGGATGGCGGCGAAGGGATCGATAGTGGCCACGTCATCGCCTCCCCAGGGGCCCAGGAGTAGCCATCGGCCTTCCTGATTGGCGTAGGCCTCCAAAGTGCGGGCGTCGGGGTCGATGAGCCAGCAGTGGGCGACACCAGTGGCGGCGTAGCGGGGCAGTTTGAGGACGCGATCGGTACGTGCGGTGGCCGGGGAGAGCACTTCGCAGACCCAGTCGGGAGCCATCTCGAACCATGCGGTTTTGGGAAGTGCGGGCATCCGCTCGCGGCGCCAGCCGACGAGGTCGGGAACGAGGATGTCTTGGCTCAGGTGTAGCTCTGGTTCGTCGAGTATCCACCAGCCGCCGGGGCCGCCGCCTTCGGCCTGATCGAAAGGCGTCCCCACTTTGTTGCCAAGCACCGAACTGGCTCGTGCATGAGCTGGTGCCGGACGGGGATGGGTATACAGTTGACCGGCAATAATCTCACCCACGACGTTTTCGGGCAGGCCGAAGAGGTCTTCGTAGGACGCGAGGCGCTCGGCGGTAGTCACG
>JAPTWR010000127.1:8792-18462 GCA_028065135.1 Acidithiobacillus sp. | reverse complement strand
TGTTCCTTATCCGCAAACATGATGCCGTCCATCGCCAAGTGAAAGCACATCATCATCTTGGTCTGTTTGTCGCGGCTGTGTGCGTTGTAACAAGCCTGACGGCAGTAGAAGTCTTGTTTTTGATATGCGGTCCCAAATATGTTGCCGCAGGCGTTGACCAGACCGTTCTCACCCTGCTTGCCTTGGGCGTGGTCTATGTGCTTTGGCTGAAGTGGCGCGGAAAAGCAAGATCGACACACTGCTTTACTCCAGAAGAGTTGGATAACATAGCGGCCGTTGGCCCCGCTTTGGTAAGGGAATAACTCCTTGTCTGATACGAATATTGTTGGCCAAGTGACATGGCCTTGCAGCGCCACCAACGTCCTGGTCTCTTTAGGATAGATCTATGCCGCACACGAAACTGCACGAGCAGGCTGTGCTTGTTAAGCGTAATGCCTTGGGCAATGTGGAGATTGGAGAAAAGCCTACCTGTGAGGGTGCAGGTGATGGCCAACTGATATTGGCACCAGAGCTCACCAAGCCGGACTCGTGTCTGGTCTGGTCACTCGGAGTATGTCTGACTGAGTTCACCGCGCGATTTATGCGCCGCCGCCAGTATCCGCCTTCGTGTTCTGCCCTTTTGCGATGGATAGTAGATTATGGTCCTTGTTGCCGTATCGTCAGTATAGATGTGCATTTAGTGCTAACAGTTTCATTATCTGCTGCAGATCGCAATACCTTGCGCCTAATGTTGGAGCAATGCCCAATTCATAAGGCTATCCATGATAATGTACAGTTGGGAATAGAAATAACCACGTGTTGATCCATCTATACTGTTTTCCGGATATTCATTTACGAGAAATTGTCTGTTGGTGAGCGTTACCGCTGACTCGTGGGGATGCCCTGGCGGGCATTCGCAAGGAGTGTGGTTATGCGCTGTCTGTATTTGTGGTGGGGTGTGGTGTTTCTGATGGCGGCTGGGGGCCATGCAAGTGCCGAAGGGCCAGTGGCTACCCCATCTTTTTGGTCCGGCATCCGCCTAAAAGCCAAGGCCCAGGGAGAGGTCGTGAGCAATCTAACGGGAGGGCTGGCCACGGGCAGCGTGGGAAACGTCTTGTTCGTCGGTGGACTTTCCTGGGATAGTAAGAGCGCGGGAGCATGGAAAGGCGGCAAAGTCGTCGTGAACTTTCTGGCGGTCGATACCGGCAATCCGGAAGCGTATGTGGGTGATGTCCAGGGAGTCAGCAATCTCACGACCCCCGATAGCCTGGCCCTATCGACTGTATTTCCGGCAACGATGGAATCCGCTCAGCGTGCGGCTCGGTCTATTGAACGCCAATGATTATTTCGACAACGCCGGCGTGGCCTGTGATCTGCTCAATGCTTCCTTCGGGATCCTTCCCATCCTGAGCCAGAATCTGCAGGGGATGCCGACGTACCCATTTTCCAGTCTGGGAACCATGGTCGCGCTCGGTGGCGGGGATACCTCCATTCAAGGCGGTGTTTTTGGCGCCGACGCCATCCATTCTTGGCAACAACCCTTTTCCCAAGGCGTCCTCATGATGCTCGAACTGGATCAAAGCGGCACACTGTACGACGGGCGTTATACCCTCAAGATGGGGGTCATGCACAATCGGCAGAAAGCGTCTCTGGCCGGCAGCCTGGGCCCCAACATGAGCGGTTGTTATGGCATCGGCGAATACCGTTGGCAGACAGGCCCTCTACATTGGGGAGTTTTCCTCCAGGGAGGCGGAGCGCCAAAACCTATCAATCCGGTACCCTGGTATGTTGGAGGAGGTCTGCGTCTGGCAGGGCTTATCCCTCGTTCTGCGAAAGACTCCCTGTCCGTGGGCTTCTCGCGGGCCAGTCTGCGTGGCTTGCCTCATGCCGAAACCAGCTATGAGCTGACCGGATTATTTGGGCTGGCTCATGGTGTCCGTCTTCAACCAGATATACAGGTCGTGATTCATCCCGGAGGTGACTTGCCTACGGATCTGGTGGGTATTTTGCGGATAAAAGTGAATTTTAAGGAACTAGCAGGCATCTGAAGCGGTGGCGATGGCGACTGCATATCATATCGAATCCAACGGAAAGCCAGCCGCGAATGACCGCTCTCGCTGCCTTGGCGTCGTTGGAGAATGCTCTAGGGGTGCTGGCTCTCAATGGGCAACCAGTCCCTGCGTGCTACAGGCATTTCTTCTTACCAGGACAGTTCGCTCTCTCACTCGCAATAAGCGTTACCCCCAACCACCACCCTGCCACTTTCCGTCCCACCTCGGCCTACTACCGGCCCGGGGACAACACGGGCGGCCATGGCCATCATCGGCACAGGCCGCGCCAATGGGACGATATTCGTGTTGATGAAGATCTGTCCCAGACGCACCCCTTTGAAGCCTAGCACATCGCAATTCTGCTGTGCTTCTTTTCGGTATCGGCGCAGCCCCCGCAGCTCGGCCCCTCTCAGTGCCTTGTGTGCGGCGGCGGGACGCGCTGCATAATGCAGCCCGACCAAGTGTAACCGGGATTGCAATGTGCCCAGCAAGGGGAGCAGCGCGGACGGATTCGGGCTTTGCACGGCCAGGTCTTCCCGTACCAGCCAAGGCGCACCGGCCTGGCCCGTCGCCTGCGTCTGGTACCCGGCGCTACGCCAGGTAATCCCAGGCACCGATTGCAGCCGTGCTTTTGCCCAGGCCACGTCCTGATTGACCATGGAGGCCAGCTGCACCGGATTTTTTCCCGATGCCTCTGCCTGCAGATCGGCATGCAGCACCGTCCTGGGCACCCGATAATGCGTCACCACATGAAAATTGACGCTGGTGAGGGCGGGCGGTGGCACTTGCGCCACAGCCAGGGCCGGCAATCCGAGAAGCAGCCACAGAATATGCGCGCGCCTCATGCCGTCCCCGCCACCTTGCGATCCTGTGCAAATTGCGCCGGCAATCTGGAAACATCCGTTGGGTTGGTCAGAATTAAGCCCATCTCGCGGTTCCCCTCAAGTGAAGACGTACTGTAGTTCTCGCTGCCCACAAATGCGTAGCGGCTCGAAATATCCGCCTCGGCATGCATGTATATAGGACGTTTCTTCGTCAGGCGCACCTGGACTCCGTGCTGCTCCAGGAAAGCCACCTCTTCTCTGGGCGGGCACCTGCTGCGCGCTTCCGTTTGTCCCTGAATGATGTCAACAGTAGCGCATCACGCCTGATGGCGCTACTTGGGAATCTATTGCCGCCATCGCGGCTAGGGAGAGCTTTGTTGCTCAGATCAATTCTGCTCTGTGTTAAGCCTTACCACTGTCATTGCCCGCCGTCCGCAAGCCCCTACCTATCCCCTTTTGGTCCGGCTATACCAAAGCGGGACGATGAACAGGAGGGGCCCATGCCCACGGTATTCGGACAAGTAAAGCTCATCGGTCGTTATGCCGACCGTATCGAAAAGGAATCTCGGGAGAAGCGCGTCTCCAGGGCCGCCTTGATCACGGATTATGCGCTTCGCGGCATCGAGGCGGCCAACACGGCGGGAGACGGCGATCTGCGCGGCTTCGAGCGGCGCATGTCCGCAACGATCCTGGCGCTCAGGGGGGATGTGGAGGCCGTGCAAGCCGAGTTGGATACCCTCACGGCCATGTTCGATATGTTCGTCAAACTCATGCTGCTGCACCTGCCGGAGCCGGTTCTTGATGAGGCGGAGGCCGTCCGGTCCTCTGCGCTGACTCGCTACGAGCGGTTTTTGACGCAAGTGGCCCAGATGGGATTCGACGGGGACCGGCCCCGGGCGTTGCGCCGGATCGCCCGGCTGCTGGAGCAGCGCATCGTTGTTGAAGACGAGAACCCGACGGAGGAATGACCCATGACGCTGCATTCCATCGACAAGGCCAAGGTCGAGGCCCATGCCCGGTTGATCGAGCAGATGCGCCGGATTCTGGGAGAGACTATCTGCGCGGTTTTCGATGACCCATCCGCCGTTGAAATCATGCTAAACGACGACGGAAGAATCCTCGTGGAGCGGCATGGACACGGGATCACCGAACTGACCCGCATGAGTCCGGCCAAGGCGCTCAACTTCCTGGCCCTCATGGCGTCCTGGCGGGAAACGGTGGTGGACCGGAACCGGCCCATCGTTGAGGGGGCGATGCCCGACGAGTTTCGCCGAGCCCGCTTCGCAGGCTGTATCCCGCCTCTGACGCCCATGCCGACGTTCTCTATCCGCCTGCCCACCACCAGGATCTTCACCCTGGAGGACTATGTGCATGCCGGCATTCTGGCCCCAGATCAGCGAGATTATCTGACCGAAGCCCTGGACACGCGCAAGAACATTTTGGTGAGCGGTGGGACCGGTTCGGGCAAGACCACCCTGCTCAACGCTCTGTCGCATCGGGTCGCCCAGGTCTCCGGGCTCGATCAGCGTGTCGTCATCATCGAGGACACGCGGGAGATCGTCTGCAAGGCACCCAACACCGTCCAGATGCTGACGGACCCGGATGCCAATATCGACATGACCCGGCTCCTGAAGCTGACTTTGCGCTACCGTCCGGACCGCATCTTTGTGGGTGAAGTGCGCGACGGCGCCGCTTTGGCGCTGCTCAAGGCCTGGAACACCGGTCACCCCGGGGGACTGGCCACCCTGCACGCGAATGACCCGGAAGCCGCACTGATCCGTCTGGACCAGCTTTGCCAGGAGGCGGGGGTGCCGTCCCAGAGCGCCTTGATCCGGGAAGCCGTGGACGTGGTGGTCCAGATCCGGCGCGACCCAGGCCATCCGGCGGGCCGTGTGGTTTCCGATATCGTTTGTTTCGATCAGTGAGGATTAGCCCATGTGGTACGCTCTTGCCCCAGAACTCCAGATTCCGGTGGTTCCGGTAATATCGGTCCCGGTGGTGTTGCATCGGAGTCCGCCGGTAAGGCCCAAGCCAAGTGTTTCTTTCTTTTCCGATCCCCCCGCGACCTTTTTCTTTGACGTGCGGCTACCGGCCAGCTATCGCGTCAGTGAGCGCGGAGCACTGCGGTATATTGCCCGCAAGCTGCATATCCAATTTCGTTTCACCGGGCCGAACTACGCCATGATCGGGGAGAAAATTCCCTATGGGGAGGCGGTCCCCGCCATCACCCTGCTCAAGCGGATTGCCGGCATCTCCTACATCCAAGGCAGCTTTGCCCTGTTGGGTGGTCAGGTCCTGGTGGTTCACAACGCGCCGCTGGTCGGCGACTGAGGGCCTACCTATCCCCTTTTGGCCCCGCTATACCGACACAGGCCAAGGGGCCTGTGGCGTGTCGGGAGTGGTCCCTACCGATACGTCGAGGTAACGGGACAACCTGCTTGCAAGAGGAATCGCAACATGGAACAGGTAGACGCAATGCCGCAGTACAATCGCCGGCCTTTGAGCCGCAAGGCCAAGCTGGCTCTGGGCGTGGGGCTTACCCTGGCGGGAACCGCGGCCGCTTTGGCGGCCACCGGTGGCCCCTTCGGGGACATCAGCAACTTCGTTCAGCAGAACTTCATGCCCTTCATCGGGTCCGTGGGCGTGGCCGGCGGCGTCGGCTACGGCGCGGTGCACGCCTTCAAGCACGACTACGGCAAGGCCGCCGTCGGTATCGGTACCGCCGCGGGCGGCGGCTTTCTCATCGCCCAGTATGGGTGGTTCGGCCAGCAGGCCGGTATCCAGGCGGCCGTGTTGGGCCAGCACGCCGGCCTGTTGGCGACCCTGGCCCACGGCCTGGGTCTGTAACGGCCAGACCGGAGGAGGAAAGATGGACGGAACACGGCAGGTGCGGCTGTACCAGTCGCTGGTCCGTCCCCATCTGCTGATGGGGGCGGAACGCACAGCGACAATGTACAACGCCGGATTTGCGATGCTGGTGTATTTCTTCACCCTCTCCATCCCGGGCGCTGTCATCGCCGTGCTGCTGTTCATGCTGATTCAGGCGGTGCTGCAACATCTGGCGAAATCCGACGCCCAAATGATCGCGGTGGTCAACCGGTCCAGAAAGTACCAGACCTTCTATGGGAGCGGCGCGACGCTGGAGGCCGGGTACCGGGAGATCCCCAACCCGCACCCCATCCCCGCCACCACCAAACTGCTGTCCTGGATAGCCCGGCTGGGAGCCCGAAAAGATGCTGAACGTCAAAGAGTTTCGCAGTAAGGAGCTTGCGCTGCCCGATCTGCTCAACCCCGCCATCCTGGCGGGCGAGATCACGGTTCTGGGTAAACCCTGCGCCGTCCTCTTGAACAAGGATGGTTCGTTCCTGTCCGTCATCGGATTTTCCGGCCCAGACCGGGAAAGTCTTTCCCACGCCGGGATCAACCGTATGTCGGCGGTCGTCAATGCCGCCTTGACGCGGCTCGGGTCGGGATGGACCGTGCAGATCTCGGCCACCCGTGTCCCTGCGGACGGATACATCGAAGAAAGCCGGTGCTTCTTCCCCGATCCCGTATCCGCCCTCATCGATCTGGAGCGCCGCTCCCAATTCGAGCAGGAGGGCCTGCACTTTCTCTCCCGCTACACTCTGGCGCTTACCTGGCAGACCCCGCCGGAGTCCGAAGTGTCCGCCGGGCAGATGTTTCTGGAGTCCAAAAAGGACGCGCAGCCGGACACCTTCGACGTGCTCCTGCAGAAATTCGAGGACGCCATTCGCGCCGTCACCGGGATCTTGCAGCAGACCTTTCTGCTATCCCCGCTCGATGCTCGCGGCTTGCTGACCCACTATCATGAGTGCCTGACCGGCAAGGCGCACGGCGTGAATCCCCCGACGATCCCGGGCTATCTGGACGTGCTTCTCGGGCACCACGATTTCATCGCCGGCGTGGAGCCATCCATCGACGGGGAGTTGATCGAGGTGGTCAGTGTGACGGGCTACCCGGACCGCACGAATCCCGTGCTGCTGGAAGATTTGCACGGCCTGCCGTTCCCGCTGCGCTACACCACCCGCTTCATTCTCCAGGATCAGCAGGAGTCCAAGAAGCTGATCGGGAAGTATCGGGAGAAGTGGGCCAGCTCCAAATTCAGCCTGCGGGATTACCTCTCGGCCGCCTTGGACCGGGGTCAGGTCCGGCATGACCGGGCCGATCCCTTCAAGCAGGCCATGGAACAGGAAACCGCGCTGGCCGATGGCGACGTGTCCAGCGGTGCCGTGCGCCTGGGCTATTTCACATTCACCGTCGTGCTACGCGGGAAGGACGCCAAGACGCTGGAGGATCGGGTTCGGATCGTCATGAACCTGCTCGACAACGCCAACTTCGTGGCCAAGCGGGAGACGGTCAATGTGGTGGAGGCCTTCCTGGGCAGCCTGCCGGGCCACACCTGGGAGAACGTGCGCCGCCCGGTGCTGAACAGCATGAACTTCGCGGATGTTTCGCCCAAAACGGCGATCTGGGCGGGAGAGCGGGAGTGTCCCAGTCCACTCATGCGCACGGGGAACCAACCGGCACCGTGCCTCACTTTCGCCAAGACTTCGGGGTCCACGCCTTTTCGCTTCAATCTGCATGTCTCGGATGTTGGGCACAGTCTGATTTTGGGGCCCACCGGTGCTGGTAAGTCCAGTCTGCTGGCGCTGCTCGTGGCCCAGTGGCTGCGCTATCGCAACGCGCGGGTCATCGCCTTCGACAAGGGGCGGTCCCTCTTCGCGCTCACCGAGGCCGTGGGCGCTGCCGCGCCGGGCTTGGCCCAGCACTACGACTTGGGCGGAGAGTACAGCAAGCTGTCTTTTGCCCCGCTGGAGCGGGTGGATAGCCAGGCCGAGCGGGTGTTTGCCGAAGAATGGCTGGAAAGCCTGGCTGTGCTCCAGGGGGTGACGGTGACCTCCGCCGAGCGGGCCGTCATCCACCAGGCCATCGAGGGTCTGGCATCGGAACAGGGACGGTCCATTACCGACGTGGTGTCCCTCTTGCAGGATGCCCGCCTGAAACAGGCGGTGGGCGTGTACCAGGGCACGGGTAAGTACGGGGATCTGTTGGATGCCCGGCACGACGGTCTGGATCTCTCCAGCCGGTTTCTGACCTTCGAGATGGACAGCCTGCCCCAGGGCGATACCGCCAGGGGTATCGTGGTGCCCATCCTGCTGTACCTCTTCCATCGCATCGAAACCATGCTGGATGGCAGCCCCACGCTGATCGTGCTCGACGAGGCCTGGACCCTGCTGGACAACCCGCTGTTCCTGGCCAAAATCCGGGCGTGGCTCAAGGTGCTGCGCAAGAAGAACGCGGCGGTCCTCTTCGCCACGCAGTCCCTGGCCGATCTCATCGGGAGCCCCTTGCTTCCGGTGTTGCAGGAAAGCTGCCCGACCAAGATTTTTCTGCCCAACCGGGAAGCCGGATCGACCACCTTGATGCCCATGTATACGGCCTTTGGCCTGCTGGACCGGCAGATCCAGCTTTTGCAGACCGCGACCCCGAAGCAGGATTACTACGTGAGCAGCCCTAATGGGCAGCGGCTGGTGTCTTTTGCCATGGGTCCGGTGACCCTGGCTTTCTGCGCCGTGTCCGATCCTCGCGACGTGAAGCGGGTAGCGGAATTGCGGGACCTGTATGGGCGGACATGGCCCGTGGCCTGGTTGCGGGAACGGCTCCCCGTTCCGGTTCAGGGGAGTTGGATCGGCCTTCTGGAACGCCTGTATCCGGCTTTCTGAGGTTGACGAGACAATCCGCGCCATTGGGTGCGGGCCGGATTTCCCGGCCCATAGAACCGAAGGAGGAAGATTTCATGAAGGTATCGCAGATCGCCGTGGTGGCCGCGTTGTCGGTCCTGGGATTGGCCGGGTGTGGGCATGAGCACAAAAAGCCGGCACCAGCAGACCAGACAGCAGTATGCAAGCCGGAGCCCTACGACATGGCAAGCCAATATCACTCGACGGACTATTACCAGCACCATCCCCGCCAGCGAAAGCAGCTGATCCAGGAATGTAACCACGCACCGTGCATTGCGGATGGATCCTCTCCGAACTGTACCAATGCAGACCAAGCACAGCAGGACATCGAGTACCAATCCAGCCCGAACACCCTGAGCACCCTGTCCAAGGCCCTGAACTAGCTGTAAACGCGGCCCCGATAGACTACCTATCCCCGTTTTGCCCCGCTATACCCGGAGGGAATCGTCTTCTCTCTGGGGGTTACTCATGCGAAAAACCCGTTTTACAACCGCTCTCCTGGCCGTTCTGGCCGTGGTATCCATGCCGGCGTCCGCCTTGGCCGATCCGTTGTCCGCCATGCAGGCAGACAGCAGGGCGCTCGGTGCCATGGCGCAGACCTGGGCGCAGGTACAGTCCGCCGCGCAGTCGTATGGGCAACTCGCGCCCTACGCCGCCGCCACCTGGGCCGGTCTCGGCCCGGTGGTCACCAATCCCATGGGCTTTCGTGAGCAATGCCACAACACCCGATGGGATCAGGTCACCCAATATCTGGTGACCGGCGCGCTCAACATCGGCGGTGACGGTGAGGCGGAAGCCTACGCCATACAGGCCGTCGCCGCTGATTTCCCGGAACAGTTGTCGGATTACCTGGTGCAGATGGTGCAGTCCGGCAACCCCCGGGAAGAGGTTCTGGCGAACCAGATCATGGCCCAGAAAGGGCCTCTCTTGGCGTCTCTGAACGATCTGTCCACGCTGTTGAATACCACGGCAACGCAACTGAGCAACGCCATCGGTCCCAACAGCAGTTTGCAGCCTTTGCCCATTACGCAGTGGGAGGCTGGGATTGGAGACG
>JAPTWR010000127.1:0-8692 GCA_028065135.1 Acidithiobacillus sp. | reverse complement strand
TTGGCGTCTCTGAACGATCTGTCCACGCTGTTGAATACCACGGCAACGCAACTGAGCAACGCCATCGGTCCCAACAGCAGTTTGCAGCCTTTGCCCATTACGCAGTGGGAGGCTGGGATTGGAGACGCCCCGAATCTGGCCCGGGCGCAGTATGTGGCCGGGCCAAACGATGGAGCGCCCATCGGCTGGTTTGATGGCATAGCCCCGGATTCCCAGATCACCCGCCTGGTGGATATCTGCCCTACGGGCACGGGCAGTTTGCCGACCCTGCCGCTGAAAGCACCCGTATTGCAGGCGGTACAACAGGCGTTGGCGGATGAACCGTCTCTGGGGCAGGTAGTTCAGCCCCTGGAGTCCGGGAGTACCTGGACGGCTCCGGGCATATTTGCGGGCTTTGGCGACGGAGGCGTCAACCTAACCCGCGAGCGGTTGGTAGCCGCCCTGGCGACGGACGAGACCGGTATCGCCGGCTACATGGCCCCGATCACCGCGCCCCTGGAACAGTATGACCAGGAGGTCCAGCAGATCATGCAGATCATCCAGGCCAACGGGAATTGAAGAAGGAGGACCTTACCGTGAAAAAAATGCAGATTCGCGGTGCCCTTTTGATGCTGGTGGCGATCATCGCGCCGGTTCCCGCGCTCGCTGGCGGTGCAATGACGGGCGGCGCAACCCTGCCGGAACAGATCGTTCAGGAGGCGACGGCGGGGGAACAGTTGGGGAAGCAGGCTCAAGAGGTGGTGACACAGATCGAGCAGTACGAAAACATGATCCAGAACATGACCACGCTGCCTCAATCCATGATCGGGCAAATCATGCAGCCCATCGACCAGCTTTACGGACTGGTGGGGCAGGCCCAGCAGTTGGGTACAAACGCCATGAATCTCGCCAACCAGTTCCAGAACATCAATGCGAGCTTCAACCCGCAGCTCACGGACGAATATACCCAAAAATACGAAAGCATCACGACCGGGCTCAACAACGCGCTGAATACGGCGATCCAGGCCGCGAACCTGAACCCGGACGCCTTCGCCACCCAGGCGCAGGCGGAGCAGGCCATCAGTCAGGCCTTGCAGAACCCGCAAAGCCGCAATGCCCTGCTGCAGGGAGCCGTGGAAGCCGGGCAGGCCACCGTATCGGCACTGACCCAGATGCAGCAGACCGCCAATACGGAAGCATCGGCCGAAATGGAATGGCGGAAAAACCAGCTGGCCTACCAGACCAGCCAGGTTGCCGCGAACCAGGAGGCCACTCAGGCCTTGTATGGCAATGGCACCAACCCGCAGCCCGCGGTGAGCGCTTCGGGCGGCACACTGAACACCCTGACCCAGACTCTGGGAGGGGATTGAAATGCACAGACGACCTTGGCCCCTGGCAGGGCGCAAAGCCCTCGCACCCTGGGTATTACTGGCGCTGCTCCTCCTCGCCGCGCCGGACGCCTTCGCGGGCACGTCTGGGGCCAGCGGCATTACCAATACGTTTATCAGCGCCACAACGGGGTGGTACGGTTCCCTGAAAAGCGTTGCCGAAGGAATTTTCTACACGCTATTCGGCGTGGACTTCGTCTACTTGGTGGCCCAATGGCTCATCGGCGGAAAGGACGTACACGAAGTGTTCACGTCCTTCATCAAGAAGCTCATCACCATTGGGGTGTTTTTTACCATCCTGCTCAACGGGCATGAGCTGATTGGCTGGGTCATCGATGGGTTCAAGGCATCCGGTGTCGCCGCCGCCGGGCAGCCGCATACGAGCCTCGACTGGATACTCGGAACCGGCGGCAAGATTTTCACGGCTTGTGTCCAGGGGCCGGTGCAGAGCGGTACGGGCGGAGCCATCAAGTATGTCTGGGATCTGGTCTCTTCCGGCGGGAAAACCCTGATCTCCACCATCCTGGGTGCGTTTGTCGGGATGGTCGTCGGGATCATCGCTATTCTGGCCCTGATCTATCTGGCGCTGGAGTATCTGGCCATCCAGTTGGAGGCCGCCCTGGTGGCGTCCGTGGGCATCATCATGATGGGCTTTGCGGGTAGCCGCTGGACCGTGCAGCACACGGAAGGGTACCTCAAGTACGCGCTGTCCGTGGGCATCCGGTTCATGGTCCTCGTGATTTGGATTGCCTTCATCGAGAACCATTCTTCGTCCATCATTACCAATCTGCTGAACGGCGTGAAACAATCTGGCGGGACCAATATCGGGACCACGCTTTCGGCTTATGCCAATGTGCTCATTTTTGTGTTGCTGATTGCCTGGATGGCGAAGAAGCTGCCCGGCATCGCGGCCAGCGTCCTGACGGGCGGGTCCACAATGTCCGGTGGTGAGTTGATCTCCAGTGGTGTGGCGGCCGCCGCGCTCGGAGCCGCGGCCCTGGCTACGGGCGGTGCCGCTTTGGGCGCCGCCGGAGCGGGCGCGGGCACTGGGGTTTTGACGGGCGCGGAAGCCGCAGCCGCTGGGATTGGCGAAGCGGGTGCGCTGTCCGGTGCAGCCGGTGGTGCTGCGGGGGCTGGTGGAACGGCCTTGGGCGCCGGTGAGGCGGGCTCGCTATCCGGTGCGGCGGATGCCGGTATGGCGAACGCCGTACAGGCCCCGCCACCACCACCGGAACCGTCTGGGCTTCCCGAAAACACGGTGCTGCCGCCTAAGCTGGATTCCCTGCAGAACGCGGGACCTTCCGGTGTGGCGGAGACCAGGCGAGCGGCACCCGCTGCGGAGCGGAGCGGTGCCACTGGCGAAGGGCAGGACAAGCCTATGTCGCTGGCGGAGAGAATGATGAAACAGCATAAAAACCTTACCGCCATACATGGTGTTGCAGAAAAAATCCTGTCGCCCGGAGAGGAGAGCAAAGTGGGTGTACAAGCGAATGGGTTCGGCTTGAAGCACAGCGAGTAGCGGCGACGAGACAATCCGCGCTATAGGCAAGAAGCGGTGGGGTTGAGTCTGATGAATGGAGGTGGGGCCGTGAAGCTCAAGATATTCATTTTCTGGATACTGGCGATGGCGTTTTCGCCAATCACGCTGGCAATTCCCTTTATCGGGACGGATTTGGTGTACCTTACCGTGATCGGCCCGGTTGTGATGGGCGCTCTGTACTTCATGCTCGTGCCCCACAAGGCAGATTTTAGTGGTCTTGCATTCAAAGGATACAGTGCTAGCGACATGGCCCGCGCACGCAGCGAGGGCTACCATCAGGGCCGTAACAGTAACCTCTGACCGCTGAAGCGATCTCTGCAGTTTAGAAGGCCCCGCCAACGCGCGGGGCTTGTTCTTTCCGGGTATCCCATAACATGGAGCCGGACTCCCGGCGGAAACACCAGCCATCACCGAAGAATGGCCCAGGCTGCGATGGTCCCATAATGGGACTACCCTGAACGGTATGCGAGTGATAGCTGTCTCCACGCTGCGAGCTTTTTGGGAGATCTGCCCCGATGCCGAGCAGCCCTTGAAAGCATGGTTCGACGAGGCCAGGAACGCCAGGTGGACGCAGCCGTCTGACATCATGGCGCAGTACAGGAGTACCAGCATTCTGAAGAATCGCCGCGTCGTCTTTAACATCAAAGACAATGACTACCGGCTGGTTGTTTCGGTTGCCTTCCGACTGCAGATCGTCTGCGTGAAGTTTGTGGGCACGCATCAGGAATACGACAAAATCGACGCGGAACGCATTGAGTTGGCTTGAGGTCAGGAGGACAGAATGGACATTCACCCTATTCACACCGAGGCAGATTACCGGGCGACCCTCACGGAGATATCGGCTTTGATGGACTCCGACCCGGAGGCGGGTACTCCGGAATGGGATCGCCTGGATATCCTGTCCACGCTCGTGGTCGCCTATGAAGCTAGGCATTTTCCCGTGGGAATGCCGGATCCGATCGAGGCCATCAAGTTTCGGATGGAGCAAATCGGCCTGTCTGTCAAGGATCTGGAGCCAATCATCGGCAAGCATAAACGGATTTACGAGATCCTGAATCGCAAGCGCCCATTAACCCTGCCCATGATCCGTAGGCTGCACCGCGTCCTTGGTATTCCGGCTGAGGTCCTGATCGCGGGCGATAATACCGTGTAGAAGCAAATTGGGTGGGGTGTTCGTCATCCTTTGACGCCCTTTTCTCGTCGGCTTATCCACAGATAGAACCTAGCGGATCAGTCCCCAGAACTCATGCCGGCTGTAGCCCCTGCCAGGCGCAATCCCCTGCCTATCCCCTTTTTGGCTGGCTATACCAGAGCAGGAAACGGGTTTTGGCTTTTGGAAAAGGGAGCCCTTTATGGCAGAGCAGAAAGAAGTCGCCGAACACTACCTGGTGGCGCGGCGGGAGTGGCTGGAACGGTACGGCGACTACATCGCCCAGGCGAAGAACTGGCGAATGGCTGCACTCGGATCTATCGGTATTGCCGCCCTGTTCGGGGCGGGCATGGTGTACGAGGCCAGCCGGGTGCATGTCGTGCCCTATGTCGTCGAAGTCAACCATCTGGGGCAGGCCGTGCATCTCGCCCAGGAAGTGCAGGCGGGCACCTACGATCTGCCCGTCGTGCGCCACGTCATCGCCCATTGGGTGCGGGACGTGCGGGAACGGCTACCCGTGGTGGCCGCCGAGAAGCAGATTTATCAGTCCACTTACCACATCGTGGGCAATAAGGAGAGCCAGCAGCTCACTGCGTACTTCCAGCGGCACAACCCGTACTCCAACTTCACCAACAACGAGGGCGGACGGACCGTGGAGATCACGTCGGTCCTGCCCGTAGGCACGCCCGTGGCCAAGGGCGGAACGATGCAAGTGCAATGGATCGAGACGCAGTACGGAGCCAGCGGGTCCATCACGTGGCAAAAGGACTACGAGGGGACCGTCACCTACCGCATCCAGCCGCCCTCTGACAATCCCGCTGTCCTCAAAGTGGATCCCTTCGGCATCTATATCACGTCCTTCACCTGGAATCTGGTTCCCTAAAAGGAGATCGTCATGCGTCCATGCATTCTTCGTGCGGCGGTGGCCGCGGCCACTTTTGGAATTGGCGGGGTAGCGATTGCCAGTGTCGTTACCGGCAGTCCGGCCTCTCCGGATCCAGGCGGGATTCCGGGCAAGGTGCCGCCCATAGCTTCCTATACGGTACCCGCCGTGCGGCAACCCAACGCCCAGGCCACGGGGACGGATGGATCCGCCATGCCGACCCAGGAGACCTCCACGGAAATCTGGGAAAAAGCCATCGCCACGCCGCCGCAGGGCCGCATCTCGGAGCGGTCCAGGAAAGCCGCGGAAAAGGCTTTGGTCGCCGCCTACGACGCGGGCAAGACGCAGAACCTTCCGCCCATTGCCGGGACCAACGGCGAGGTTCTGTACGCCTACGGGCAGTCCTTGCCGACCCTGGTGACCGCACCCCTGCATACGTCGGTCATCGTCTTTCGCTCCGGTATGACGGGTCCCAAGGCGATCGGATTGTCGCCGGCCTACTGGCAGGTGGAGGCCCTCATGGCTGGCCAGCAACCGGAACTAGCGGTCACGCCCCGGTTTGCGGGCCTGCACGCCAATCTGGTGGTGACGGGTACGTCGCCCTCCGGCAAGGCCATGAACTACGTCATCGAGGTGACCAGCGACAAGACGCGCTACACACCCATGATCGGCTTCTACTACCCGGACGCCATAGTCCGTACCTGGAAGCAGGATGCCGCAGCCAAGGCGGCCTTCGCGCAGAAGGTCTCGCGTCAGACCGTGGCGGTCCTGCCAACCATCGATGCCGCCAACCTGGACTTCCACTGGAAAATCCATTGCGCTGGTGGTGGCTGGTTCTCCGATAGTGATTGCCGGTCCATCGAGCCCTTGCGGGTCTTCGACGACGGCAAGCAGACCTTCATCCAGTTCCGGCCGGATCAGGGCAGCCACGGCGGCATACCATCCGTGCTGGCGGAAAACGCGGCTGGACAGAACGCCATCGTCAACACCACGTTCCGGGACGGTTACTACATCGTGGACGGAGTGCCGCACAAAATCCTGCTTCTGGCTGGCAAGGGCAGCAGCGGCAAGGTGGTCCGGCTCACCCACGAGCGCAACTAAGGAGGGGACCCGTGGCAGACCATCGGATACCCCTGGGCGAAGGCCCGGGAAAGGTCAAGGGATCCCTGATCCCGGATAAACGGAGCCTGGGCGCTCACCTGAGATCCAAAAAGATCGTGGCCGCAACCGTGCTGGCACTGGTGGCCGCAGGTGGAGGAGGATTGCTTGCCATAGACAAGCTCCATGGTTTTGGAGCCGGGCCTTCCGCGGCGCAGGAGAAGCCACACAAGGCCCCGGATATGCGGGCGCTACCCAAATCGAAGCCTGACGTGACTGCTCCGGTAAACAGTACAGCGACCGCCGCGACGGCGAGCATCCGGTCGCAGGCTCAGGCGTACGTGGCGTCCCCGGCGACGGCTCCCGGCAACAGCCAACCCAGTCCGCAGGAGACTGCCTTTATGGAGGCCCTGAGTGGGCAGGGAGGGCCGGGGGGATCCGGAACGTCCTGGGGAGGGAACCCCACCGGCATGGTGGCTGCGGCCGCCGCGTCGGCAGCCGCCTCGCCCTTGCCGGATGCGAACCCGGAAGGTGCACTGACCCTGGCAAAGTCCATTGCGCTCATGACGGGCAAGAACCAGGCGCAGGGCGGGGTGTACAGCTCCCACCTGGACCGGCGTGAGGTCAGCCCCTGGGAGCTGCTCCAGGGCGCCGTGATACCCGCCATCCTGGAGACGGGCATCAAGTCCGATCTTGCCGGCGAAGTCACGGCGGTCGTGGCCCATCCCGTCTACAACAGTCTGAACGCGGCCTACGTGCTGATCCCCGCGGGCAGTCGCCTGATCGGCTATTACCGGTCCGGGGCGGTCATGGGCCAGACCCGCGTAGGCGTGGAGTGGACTCGTATCGAGTTCCCCAACGGCACCTACATTCGGCTATCCAACATGCCGGGCACGTCGCCGCGCGGCTATGCGGGCTTCAAGGACCTGGTGAACAACCACACCTGGGAGATCTTCAAGAACGCCCTGCTTCTGTCCCTGATCGACGTGGGTATGGCCGAGGCGAGCCCGACCAGCACCTCCACCAATACGACGGGCGTTACGGCGAACGAAGCCTTGCAGAATGGGGAGCAGGCCCTCGCCCAGACCTTCGGCCAGGCGGAGGCCCAGTTGTTCCAGAAATACATCAATATCGCGCCGACCCTCACCATCCGGCCGGGATACGCTTTCAACGTGGTGGTGACGAAGGATCTGGTGTTCCCGGGACCGTATCGGCACGGAGTGAATCTGGTGGGGACCAGGTCGGTGGCGATGACGCCCCAGGCTCCTGACCAACCTTCCGAAGCCAATCCTTATACGCAAGGAGGTGGCGGGTGAAGTCCCGGATCATCCCCCGGTTGCGGCGAGATCTCATCGCCCCGCAATACCAAGACGATGCCAACGCCCGGGCGGTGCGGGTGAGCCAGGAACTGGTGCGGCTTTCGGTGGTGGAGTTGCGCAGCATGGGTCTGCGCCGGGCCAGTCGCCCCGTGCCGGAACCGCCCTACGAACCCTTCGCCATCGCGCTCACCCCGGAGGCTTCGGCCAAGGTCGCGCAGCTGCCGGACAGCGTGAGCGTCTCGGCCATCGTGCAGGAGATTCTGCGGCGGTGACGAGACCATCTGCGCTAGCGATACAGGGCGCAACGGGCGCTGGCTATACCGGTCTGGATCACTACAGGAGATTGTCATGGAACCGAAGTGCGTTGTCTTTGCGAACCAGAAGGGCGGCGTGGGCAAGACCACGCTTGCCGTACATATGGCCATCCATGCCCACAACATGGGCTTTCGGACCTTGCTGGTCGATCTGGACCAGCAGGGAAGCAGCACCTTCTTGTTGACCGGAGACGCGGATCGCCACCAGACCGAAGCGGGGACCGCGTTAGATCTCTGGTATCCGAATCGTAAGGTGCCCGTACAGGTGTCCCCCATCTTCGGGTTCGACTTCCTCCAGGCGTCGGCGGCTCTGGATGCCGTGGACGATGATCTGGATCCCGCCATACGGGCCTTGCGCCGGCTGCTCGTCGTGGACAGCGGTCAGGGCCCGTATCACGTGGTCGTCGTCGATTGTCCCCCCGCACCCGGGGTACGGCAGATGGCGCCGTTGATGGTGGTAGACCGGTTGGTCGTGCCGGTCACTCCGGATGCCCTGGGCACACAAGGTCTGGCGTCCATGATCCAGCTTGGCCTGACGCAGGTGCGCCCGGTCAACCCGAAGCTGGAACTCCGGGTGCTGATCAACCGGCTCAAGGCCAATTCCCCCAAGAACCGGGCTATCGCGCAAAACCTGCACGATCAGCTCCCGGAGTTTGTCCTGCCGGACGATCTGTACGAACGCGAAGATGTGCGTACTGGCCTTCGACTCGGGAAGCCCTATTGGGAAGTGTGCCGCGATGCCGGGCAGCAGGACGCTTGGTACCAGACCTTCGACGGTTTGTTGGAGGGCGTCGAAGGAGACGAGGCGCAAACCCAAGGGGTAGAAGTCGATGCCCCGGACAACGCGGATGAGATACTGGCGCAACAGGAAGCCCGCCGTGGCGAGGTGATGTCGTGAAAGAATCGTTATTGAAAGGTATCAATCTGGATGCCGCCCGTGCGGCTCTGCAAGCCGCTCCGGACGGGAGTAACACCAATCTGGTGGCTCTGTATCTGTCCCTGGACAACATCGAGCCCGACC
>JAPTWR010000088.1 GCA_028065135.1 Acidithiobacillus sp. | reverse complement strand
CCCAGGGAGTGTTGTGCGATACCCTGAAGATCCACCACCGGCCAGCGCGCACGGCGGTTATATTCGACCTGATCCTGCGCGGTTTGTAACTGTGCTTCCGCCTGATGCATGAGCGGCTGATCTTTGACGGCGCTCTGCACCCAGCTGGTCATATCGTCGGGCTGAGGACCCATAGCCACATAATGCCCCAGGTTGTCGAGCACGCCGATGGGATGATGGGTGAGCCGTTGCAGGCGGCGTTGGGCAACGGCGACCCCGTTGCGGGCCTTGATAAGATCGGCTTTGGCGGCATCAAGGCGGGCTTGAGCCTCACGCACCGCAATGATATCTCCGGTGCCGATCTTCAGTGCGGCGTCCGTCTGTTTGTAGATGCTTTCGAACAGCGATTTCTGTTTTTCGGCAACGTATTCCTGGGCTTGGGCCTCCAGTACGCCGAAGTAGGCCTGAGCCACCTGCAAAGCCAGTTGTTGCTCGGTATAGGTGAGCGCCGCTGCGCTGGCCTGAATTTTGGTGTCGGCCTGCCTGAGCGCCGTCCACGCCTGACCATCAAAAACGGATTGGGTAATATTGACGCTGTAGCTGTCCGACAGGTACGCGCGATTGATGGGTTCCGCACCAAAGCCGGTGATGTCGGCCGTATTGAAGCCAACCCCAGCACCGGCACCCACATGAGGGAGCAGGGCGGAACGGGCGAGGGGCTTGTCCTGCATCTGAGCCGACAGTTCGGCGCGAGCCTGCGCCAGGACGGGGTCTGTCCGGTAAGCCTGCTGATAGGCCTCAATGAGGCTTTCCGCCCAGGCGGGCGTCGTGCCCAGAACCAATGTCACCATGAGAAGCGAAAGACGTGTGGGTAGACGATCTGCGCGCATGGGAATGACCCTGTTATGACGGTAAGTCCACAAGATACTGACCGATCGGTCAGCCGTCAAGGGAGGATCCCGCGGTCATGCGTCTCGATGCCGCATCCGGGAATGGGCAAAATGGCGCTTCTCCCTTATGCTGACGCTCCCGTTTCAGTGGATTCCGCGCTGCTTATGCCTCACTCTGTTCTGACCCGATGTGCGGTGCCCTATCCGGAAAATGCCGCCACAGTGTTTGCGCCGCTGGCATCGATACCCTGGTCCTTCTTTCTGGATAGTAGTGCGACGGTATCGCTGCAGGGGCGTTACAGCATGCTGGTGACGGCGCCGTGCCGGCGTCTGTGGCAAGAGGCGGGACAGCTTTGGATTGCCGATGGGGATGGCCCCGCGCGGCGCTCGGCGCTTTCGCTCTGGGAGGCGTTGCGCGAGTCGGTGACAAGGCTCCCCGATGCCGCTTCTCTGCCCGCAGAATTACCGTTTGCGGGCGGGGCGCTGGGTTACCTGGCCTACGATTTCGGGCTGGCGGGGCAGGGTATTCCGCCGCCTCCCGCACAGTCTCTTCCTGATGCAGCCTTCGGTATTTACGATACAGCGCTGCTGGTCGACCATCATGGGCGTAAGGCCTGGCTTTGTGCGCCCGAAGACCGGATGGTGCAGGCACTCGCGGAGTGGCAGCCACGCCTGGCTTGCGGGAAGGTATACCCCCACGATCCGTCTTTCCAGGTGCGAGAGCCGGTACGGCCGCTCTGGCGTCGCAGCGAATATGCCGCAGCTTTTGCCCGGGTGCACGCCTATATCCAGGCCGGCGACTGCTATCAGGTGAATCTGGCTCAACCCTTTGTGGCCCCATACGCAGGTTCGCCATGGTCGCTTTACCAGCGTCTGCGAACGGTCAATCCGGCACCTTTTTCTGCATATTTGTCCATGCCGCAGGGCGCGGTGCTGAGTTTTTCCCCGGAACGGCTGCTGCAGGTTCAAAAAGATCGTTTGCAGGTCCGGCCCATCAAAGGGACGCGCCCGCGTCTGAAGGATCGGCAGGAAGACCAACAGATGGCGCAGGCACTTTTGGCCAGCCCCAAGGATCGTGCCGAGAACGTGATGATTGTCGATCTGCTGCGCAACGATCTGGGGCGGGTGGCAGCGACCGGCTCGGTGCAGGTGCCGCAACTTTGCGCGCTCGAATCTTACGCCGAGGTTCATCATCTGGTCAGTGTGGTAGAGGCGCGGTTGGCGTCGGGGCAGGATGCCTTGAGTGCACTCAAGGCCTGCTTTCCGGGGGGGTCCATTACCGGGGCTCCCAAACGCCGGGCCATGGAAATCATCGCCGAACTGGAGGCCGGAGCGCGTGGCCTGTATTGCGGGAGTGTTGGTTATCTGGATCAGCGCGGCAGCCTGGATATGAATATCGCCATTCGCAGTATGACGGCTGTCCGGGGGGAATTACGCTTCTGGGCGGGAGGCGGCATCGTCGCAGATTCTGATCCGGATGCGGAGTATCAAGAGACACTGGATAAGGTGGCTGTATTTCATCGCGAGCTTGCCGCATTGGCAGGAGAGGGATGAGGATGTTTGTCATAGTGGCCCCATCTGGCATAGAGTCGCTCCCAGCCTTGACTGCAAAAAACTGAACATGTCCAAAGAAAACAAAAAGCATCATACCCATTGGCAACTATTGCTGCAGATCGTCTTTACGGTCGGCATCCTGTTTTGGCTCCTGCACAACACCAACTGGCAGGAACTGGGTCAGCGCTTTGCGGATATGCGCCCGCTCTGGTTCGTGGCGGCCGTGTTGTCCTACGCCATGAATCTGTCGGTGTCCGCCATACGCTGGCGCATCATTCTCATGGCGATGGAGCGCTCCGCACCCATGCTCTGGTTGCTGCGGCTGAACTGGGTGGGTGCCTATTTCAATCAGATACTGCCGGGGTCTGTGTCCGGTGACGTGATCCGCGCCTGGTACACCCGCCACCAGACTCACTCTCTGCCGCTGGCGCTGGCCGCGGTATTCGGAGACCGCTTCATGGGTTTGGGGGCGCTGATTACCATCGCTGCCGTTGCCTTTGTGCTGGGCGGTGAGCGGGTGGGATTGCTGCCGCAGATGGGTTGGACGATCGGGATTCTGGTCATTGCTTACGTCCTGATTGTATTTTTGATTCTGAGCCCATTGCTCAACTTTCTGGAAAAGTTTGCGGGTAAACTGGGTGAAAAGCTGCACGACATTCGTCTCGGCATGGGCGCACTGCTGCGTCATCGCCTGGCCCTCTCCGGAACCATTGTACTCTCCTTTGTGGTGCAATTTTTTTCGATCCTGACTTTCTGGCTGCTCGCCCGTGCCCTGGGCGAAGCCCCCGACGCCGTGGCGGTCTGGGTGGTCTGGCCGGTGATCAGCCTTTTTCTGGCCTTGCCCATCTCTTTTGCGGGCTGGGGGCTACGTGAGGGGCTGATGGTGTTTTATCTGTCCTACCTGCACATGGGGCATGATCAGGCCCTGGCGCTCTCACTTTTGCTGGGCTTCACCGTCGTGCTGACCAGCCTGCCGGGTGCGCTGCTCTGGATCGGGCTGCACCGCCACCATCAGGCTCCGCCAGATTTGAAAATGCCGCCCGCCTCGCGTTAAACTGCGCCTCTTGCTGGCGTAGCTCAGTCGGTAGAGCTACTGATTTGTAATCAGTGGGTCGGGGGTTCGATTCCTCTCGCCAGCACCAGATAAAGCAGGCACTTGGAGTAATTTTCCAGGTGCCTTCGTTTTTCGGGCTAACCCAGGGCTAACCTCAGAGAGAAAAAGGGTTAGCCGGTAATCGGTAAGTGAGCGGCGTATCTTGCGAGTCTGAAACAAATTCATCACACATGTAACCATGCATGCATCGTAGTGGTGCGCACCTCACTAAAATAGTGCATTAGCCACTCCGAAGGAGGATTGCAGAATTGCAGTCTCTTCATCAGAAGCCACCATACAAAATAGCTATTTGTGAATTATTTTCTTTTATTATCAGTATATTGAGTGACAAATAGGCACGGTGGCTGCACTGTTGAAATACGATAATCTGCTCTGGCATGCGCCTTGCCTGCATTCCTTCTTGTATACCAGAAGGAATACTAGATGCCTAACCATACCAAAACCTGCCTGACTCTAACGGACTGGCGTGAAACCTTCGATAGGGACTTTAATGAGGGTGCCACACAGCTCCGGCGGCATGTTGCTGGACTAAATCCTTCGGATCC
>JAPTWR010000086.1 GCA_028065135.1 Acidithiobacillus sp. | reverse complement strand
CAGCATCATGAGTATCTGATCCAGTTTATCGTTCTGACGATCCAGCCTGGACTCAATCCGGTCCATCCTGGACTCCAGCCGGGTTTCCATCCTTGCCATGGATTCCGCGGTTTCGTGACGTTGAGCGCACCCCCACGGCGTCAGTGTAGTGGACGCCGTGGAGGTGCTGCAACAGAACGCGGGATGACCGCCGTTATGGAGTTATCCGGCATGCCCGGTCACGTCCGGCCCGCGGCCTCCCGCACAATTTCCAGCATTTGCGCCCCCGCCCGCTGCCAACTATACCGCGCGGCGCGAGCGCGCCCCGCGCTACGAAGTTGTTCGCGTAAATGGGCGTCGCTGGTCAACCGCAGGATACCGGCGCGGATGGATTCCACGCTCAGCGGATCACAGTAGAGGGCCGCGTCGCCGCAGACCTCCGGCAAAGAGGTCACGTTGCTTACCAGCGCCGGACAGCCGCAGGCCATGGCCTCCACGGGCGGCAGGCCGAAGCCCTCGTATAATGAAGGGTACAAGAGCGCCAACGCCCGCCCGAACAAAGCGGGCAGCAGTTCGTCGCGCAGGTAACCGGGCATGATGATTTCGCCCCGCGCCAGCATCCGCTCCAGAATCGGGGCAAAGCGGCTGTCCTGCCATCCCATCTGCCCTACCAGCACCAGGGGATGGACGGTCTTTACCGGGGCTGGCAGTCCTTCATAGGCCAGCAGCAGGCGCTCCAGATTTTTGCGCGGCTCCAGGGTCGATAAAAACAGCAAATAAGGCCGCTCTTCCCCGTTCAGGGCGGCCAACAGCGCGCGATCTTCCGCCTCGGTGACGGCGCCGCCAAAACGCTCCGCGACCCCCGGATACAGGACATGGATGCGCCCGGCCAATTCCGGAAAAAACGTCAACAGTTCCTGCTCGGAAAAATGCGAGATCGTCACCACGGAGGTCGCTCGCTCCAAAGCCGGACGCAGATGACGGTTCAAAAAGCGTACCCGGCCCGGCGGATGCGTCTCTGGGTTGCGCAGGTGCGAGAGGTCGTACACCACCAGTATTTGGGGGGTGCGCGCACGCGGCAAAACATAGCTGGTCCCCAAAATCACTTCCGGCCGCCAACGGCGCTTGAGCAGCTCTAACTGCAATCCCTGCAAATAGAATTGCAATTCGCGGCCCATCGGGATTTTCTTGCGCCAGTCGCCGCGCCGCGGCACCCGCAAGCCTGAAGGTCTGGGCGGCTTGGAGGAATAGCCGGTCGTCGAGAAATACGCCAGCCCAATCGCCCGGTTATGGGACAAAGCGGTCATCAGCGCCGCCGTGAAATGACCGATGCCCGCCGGACGCCCCTGCAGCGTCGTCGCCTCCACCGCCACGCGCACCGTCTTGCGCCGCTCCACCAGCGGCAAGGGAAGCGGCATCGGTATCTGATCGCCGTAAGGCAATCCTCGCCAGCCCTCCCAGATGGCGCGCACATTCGTCCACTGCCCGCGGATCAGGCGCTTTCCGAGGCGGATCGCCGATCCGCCCGCCCAGGCCAAGCGTGGATATCGGGCATGGCTGGCCAGAAAGCGGCCCGCCGAGGTCGTGACGTAATAATCCTTCAGCGGATGGGCCTGCCCCAGGCTGGACGAATGTTGATGCCAGATCCAGGCGTCTTCCGCCACCGCGAGCGTCCAACCCTGCTCCCGCATGCGGAAACACAGATCCGTGTCTTCCCAATACATAAAGAAGCGCCGCTCGTCGAAGAGCCCGACCTGCTCCAGCACTTCCCGCCGGAAGAGGATGCTGGCCCCGGTGAGGTAATCGAGCCGTTCCACCGGAACCGGCTTGCGCGCATGGTGCCCTATCCCGGCCCAGCGCAGGATAAATCCGCCGCCCCACACCAATATCCGCCGCGGATGCTCCAGATCGTAGATGACCGACCCCACCGCGCCCGCGCGCGCGTCGGTCCGCATGACCCGCAACATGGCGCCCAGGGCGTCTTTATGGACGATGGCGTCGTTGTTCAGCACCCAGATAAAATCCGCCCCGTCCGCCAGCGCACGGCGGAAGCCCACATTGCAACCACCACCAAAGCCCAGGTTTTCTCCGGCGCGGATCAGGGTGATCGGCAGAGGACTGGATGCGATCCACTGCGCCAGACCCTCCGCGCTACCATCCGTGGAATCGTTATCGATCACCCAGATATGAGCGGGCATGTCCGTCAGCACCGCCAGCGCCCGCAGGCAGCGGCGGGTGTCCGCGAGACTGTTCCAGTTGATGAGGATAATATGGGTGTTTAGTTGCTCAGGGTCAGTCAAAGTATTTCAATCCGCAAGCGCCGGAGCTTATGGCCAGGAAGAGTGGCCGGCGCCGCATTATGCCACCGGGCGGCCTTCCATGCACGCTCGGCCGCCAGATGCGGTGTGGCCGTGATGCTGTTTTAGAGGCGCGCGGTCCCGGCAATGGGCGCGTGAAACGCTTCGGATAGGGTGATGGTAATCTGACCCGCCCTTTCTTACACTGTGCGCTTCAACCAAACAAGGATTTCTATGCGCGCCAGTCAGATCTTCATCCCCACCCTCAAGGAGACGCCTGCCGAGGCGGAGCTCATCAGCCACCAGCTTTTGTTGCGCGGTGGCTTCATCCGCCGCCTGGCCTCCGGTTTATATACCTGGATGCCTCTGGGGTTACGGGTATTACGCCAGGTCGAGCGGGTGGTGCGCGAAGAGATGAACCGCAGCGGCGCGCAGGAGTTGCTGATGCCGGTGGTGCAGCCCGCCGAGTTGTGGCAGGAGTCGGGCCGTTGGGAGGAGTATGGGCCGGAGTTGCTGCGTTTGCAGGACCGTCATCATCGTGATTTCTGTCTGGGCCCCACCTACGAAGAGGTGATCAGCGACCTGGTGCGGCGGGAGATCCATTCTTATCGGCAGCTTCCCGTCAATTTCTACCAGATTCAAACCAAGTTTCGCGATGAAATCCGCCCACGCTTCGGACTGATGCGTGGGCGCGAGTTCATCATGAAGGATGCGTACTCCTTCCACATGGATCACGCCTCGCTGGAGGCCACCTATCAGAGCATGTATGAGGCGTATCAGCGGACGTTCACCCGCCTCGGGCTGAACTTCCGCGCGGTGGAAGCGGATAACGGCGTCATCGGGGGCAAGCGCTCCCATGAGTTCCATGTGCTGGCGGATTCAGGCGAGGATGCCATCGCCTCCTGTCACCACTGCGATTATGCGGCCAACCTGGAAAAGGCCCGGAGTCGCCCGGCACCCGCCGAGACAGAAACGCCGCGGGCGGCCGAGCGGGTGCGAACGCCGGGCATCCACACCGTAGCGGGGCAAGCCGAACATTTAGGCATCAGCACCGCGAAAATCGTCAAGACCATCTTGGTGGTGGCCGACGGCAAGACGGTCATGTTGCTGCTGCGCGGTGATGATGAATTGAATCTGGTCAAGGCGGGACATGCCCTGGACGCGCGGGATCTGCGGATTGCCAGCCCGGAGGAGGCCGTCTCCGCCACCGGCGTGCCGTTGGGTTTCATCGGCCCCAAGGAGCCGCCGCTGCCGGTTCCCATCCTTGCCGATCAGCGCGCCCTCAGCGTGGTCAATTTCAGCACGGGCGCCAATGCGGAGGATCTGCACTGGATCCACCTGAATTGGGATCGGGATTTGCCGCGCCCGCCAGTGGCGGATCTGCGCAATGTGCGCGCCGGAGATGCCTGCCCGCACTGCGCGGAGGGCACCCTGGGCATCCGTCGCGGCATCGAAGTGGGGCATGTCTTTCAGCTCGGGGAGCGTTACAGCAAGCGCATGGGCATCACCGTGCTGGACGAGACGGGCCGCGATGCCACGGTCACCATGGGGTGCTACGGCATCGGCGTGTCACGGCTGGTGGCGGCGGCGGTGGAGCAGCATTTTGATGATCGCGGCATCCTTTGGCCCATGGCCCTGACCCCCTTTGCGGTGGGCATCGTCGCCATCAATGCGCGCAAATCACCGGAGGTGGCCGCCGCCGCCCAGGCCCTGCATGACCGCCTGGAGGCGGCGGGATATAGCGTGCTGCTGGACGATCGCGAGGAGCGTCCGGGGGTGCAGTTCGCCACCATGGACCTGATCGGCCTGCCGCATCGCATCGTGGTCAGCGACAAGGTGCTGGCACAGGGCGTTTGGGAATACCGGGCGCGGCGCGCCACCGAAAACGTGCTGTTGGACGAAACACAACTCATGGACCACCTGCGCAAGGAGCATTTTCATGGATAACCCCCCCATAAAGCATATTCTGGTGGCCGTCGACTTTTCGCCCATGGCCTTGTTCACCGCGCAAATGGCGGCGCGGGAGGCGCAACTCCACGGCGCCCGCCTCACCCTGCTGCACGTTTTCAACCCACAGGTGCTCCATCTGCAGATGCCGGAAGAAATCCTGCCCCCGGCCCTGGATCTGCGCGAAAAGCTGCTCCACCTGGCGCACGTCGAGATGGAAAGGCTGCGTCAGTCGATAGCGGAAACCGGAATTACGCCCGAGGTGGCGCTGGAAGAAAGTGTGGAAAACATCGGAAAAGCGGTGATCGCCTATGGCGATGCGCAGGGCGCCGATCTGCTGGTGGTGGGCAGCCACGGCCATGGCGCCATCGGCCGCCTGCTACTGGGTTCGGTGGCCAACGACATCATCCGCCACGCCTCCGTCCCGGTACTGGTGGTCAAGCGCCGGGAGGATTGAGGGCGGCCACCCGCGCGGCCCATCCACTCACCGCCGCCACGAAGCTGGCGCTGGCTCCGGCCATAGCCGCGGCCCCGCCCTGAGCACTGGCGCCGGGAAGCGGCGCGGTGAAGCGAAAGCGATGCTGGGCGGCCACTTGATCATCGGCGGCCCTCACCAGCGTCGCCGTACCGGCGACCAGCGCCTTGCCCGTGCCCGGTCCACTGAAATTCACCACGAAGTCCGTCAGCCGGACTTGCAACAACCATGTCGCGCTGCCGCGGGACTGCCCCACCAAAACCGCCCGCCACCGGCCGGAGCCTTCCAACCGCTGTTGCAAACGGTTGGCGATCATCTGCGGCGGGGTGCCGACCCAGCGGGCATCCCGATACGCCAGCAGGCGCTGTGGATCTTGGTAGAGCAGGTGATACTGATAGGCGTCCGTTTTCAGCCAATGCGCGGCGCCGACCCGGTCCAGACGCAGCACGGGCAGCGTCTTCGTTGCACCCGCGCCGCGGGCCAGCGGGGCGGGAGGCGGCGGCGCGATACCGTAGGGTGCCCGCCAGGGGGCGCTGGTGGCGCAACCGGTGGCGAGCAGGGCGGCGATCCCGGCCAGCACCATGCCCCGTCTCACCGGAAATGAGAGAAAACCTTGGGATCGCATGGGATTAGTGCCCTCCTTCCGCCGTAAAGCCCGCCTCACCGGGCCCCGGCGGCGGGCCGCGATGTCCGTAAAGCAGCGATTGCGGGGAACGTTGCAGCGAACGGCTGAGATCCTGCAACACCGAACTGCTGGCCATCAGACTGCGGGTGAGCCGATTGACCCGCGGCAAGGTGTCGTAGTTCAGCGTATTCGCCGCCCGCTCACCGGCCACACTGAATCCGCGCAGCGACTTGGCGGCTTCCGCCGCATTCGCCAGCGGCGCCTGTGCGGCCTCGGTCAGCGCATCGAGGTGGAGGATGAGCGTGCGGCTCGCCACCAGCGTGGACCGGGTGGCGGCCACCATGGCGGGCAGGGCTTTGAGGGTCGGGAGCAACGCCGTCTCCATGTTTACCAACTGACTCGTGGCATGATCCACCTGGACGAGGGTCTGGGCAAAGCGCGTGCGATTTTCGTCGTTGAGGAGCAGATTCAGGCGATCCGCCAGTTTGTTGCTCCGGTTCACCAGGGACTCCCCGTTACGGGAGAGCACTTCGAAGAAACTGGGGTGCATGGGGATTTCCGCCGGCTTCCCGGGCCTGCTGAGCAAGGGAGTGAAATCGGTGCCATGATCGCTCAGGGACAGATAACTCAGTCCGGTAACCCCCTGGGGCGCCAGTTCCGCAAAGGTGGCACGGGTGATGGGCGCCGCTTTGTTGATCGTGACTTGCACGCGGATCATCCGCGGATTGGCGGGGTCCAGGCCGATGGCCGTCACCTCTCCCACGCGCACCCCCTTGAAGCGCACGGCGGCCTGCAGGGTAAGGCCGCTGACACTATAGGGCGAGATCACGTCATAAACGATGCCGGGTGGATGGCGGTGGTGCATCCACAATCCGACCACGGCCACCCCGACACCCAGAACGGCCAGAAAAATGATCGCTACCAGCGCGTGCGCACGGCTCTCCAAGGGGGACTCCTCCGCAATATACCGGCTATTGGAGCACAGGACGGGCGCCAAGCCAATCCACATCTGCCGGATAGGTCGCCGGGCGCACGGATTGACTTGCCACCAGACCCATGCCTAAATGGCGGAAATTCACTGGAATCCTGATGCGCCATGGACTTTGACACCCTCCGCCGTACCATGATCGATACCCAGATCCGCACCTGGGAGGTGCTCGACCCCCGGGTACTGGCCACCGTTGCGCAAGTCAAGCGCGAACTCTTCGTGCCTACCGTCTATCGTCACCTGGCGTTCGCCGATTTCAATCTGCCCTTGGAGCATGGCGAGATCATGTGGACACCGAAGATGGAAGCGCGAGTCTTGCAGGAACTCGATCTGCGTGAACACGATCGCGTGCTGGAAATCGGCACCGGAAGCGGTTATCTGACCGCGCTGATGGCCCGACTCGCCGGGATGGTGCACAGTATCGAGGATCGCGCCGGATTCTCCCAGATGGCGGAAGGCCGTCTGCGGGCGCAGGGTGTGCATAATGCCCATCTGCACATTGGCGACGGCGCCAATGGCTGGGCGGCCCATGCCCCCTATGATGCCATCTGCATCACCGGTTCCTTGCCGGTGCTGCCGGACTCCTTCAAGGCGCAACTGGCGGTCGGCGGGCGCTTGATCGCCATTCTCGGTACCGGCCCGGCCATGCGGGTGCGGCGCATCTCCCACTCCCAGCCGGGCATTTTCGAAAGCGTGGAACTTTTCGAGACTGAAATTCCGCCCCTGCGTCACCCGCCCCTGCCCGCCCGCTTCGTATTCTGAGCCTTGCGCGTTATGGGTGATCTGCTCTACCACATCACGGCCCAGCCGCTGGCGCATGTGTTTCGGGTGTCCCTGACCCTTCCAGAGCCGGATCCGGAGGGGCAGGGGCTCGCCTTCCCCGCTTGGGTACCCGGCAGTTACACCATCCGCGACCTCGCCCGCCATATCACGGAAATCCGCGCGGAACGGGACGGGCGGGAGGTCGCCCTGCGCAAGATCGGCAAGGACCGTTGGCGTTTGGCCGCGGGTCAGGGCCCCGTCGTCATTCATTATGCGGTATATGCCTTTGATCGCTCTGTGCGTACCGCCTATCTGGACCATCTAGGCGGCTTTTTCAACGGACCCGCCCTGTATCTGCGGGTACTCGGCCAGGAAGAACGGCGCCATGCGGTGACCCTCGAAGGCCCCGATGCGTGGCAGGTGGCGACCGCCCTCCCCCGGCACAGTGGCGAGGTCTGGGGATGGGGTTGCTTCGCCGCCGCGGAATACAGCGCGCTCATCGACCACCCGGTGCTGATGGGGACGCTCACCCTGCTCGATTTTCAAGCGGGGGAACGACCCCATCACCTGCTCATCCAAGGAACGCATCAGGCGGACTTGCCACGCTTGGGTGCCGATCTGGCCCGCATTTGCGACTGGCAGCAGCGTTTCTGGGGTGAAACACCCTTCGCGACCTATCATTTTTTGTGCATGGCCAGCGCCGACGGCTACGGTGGCCTGGAGCATCGCGCCTCCAGCGCCCTGCTCTGCGCGCGGGATGACCTCAGCGGCCGCCAGGAAGACCATTATCTGCGTTTTCTGGGATTGGCCAGTCACGAGTATTTCCATAGCTGGCTGGTGCAGGCCATCCGTCCGGCAGTCCTCGGCGCCAGCGCGCTGGACCGTGAGGCGCTGACCCGTGACCTCTGGGTCTTCGAAGGGATCACCTCCTATTACGACGACCTTTGCCTGCGCCGCGCCGGACTGATCACGCCCGAGCGTTATCTGACCGGGATCGCCCAGGAGATGACCCGCCTGCTGCGCCGCCCCGGACGCTTCCTGCAAAGCGTGGCGGAGTCGAGCGAAGACGCCTGGATCAAGTTGTATCACCCGCACGTCAACAGCGCCAACTTTGAAATCAGCTATTACAACAAGGGGGCGCTATTGGCCCTGTGCCTGGACCTCAGTCTGCGTCTGGAAAGCGACGGCGCGCGCAGCCTGGACACGCTGCTTGCGCGGCTGTGGCAGGATTACGGCCGTGTCGGTAAGCCGCTGCCGGAAGGGCAGTGCATCGATGAGGTGGAGACGCTTGCCGGACCGGCCCTCGCCGGGCGTCTGGCGGGCTGGATCACGGACAGGACCGATTTACCGCTCGCGGCGCTGCTGGCGGAAATGGGCATCGTCGTGCACGCGCGGGCGGCCAGCGGCCCGCAGGATGATGGCGGGCAACCCGCGGAGAAAACGATGTGCGCCTGGCTGGGTGCGGGCTGGCGTCCGCACGCGCTGGGCGCCCAGTTGCGCCAGGTGCGGACCGGGAGCCCCGCGGAGCAGGCGGGCTTGTCGCCGGACGACATTCTCGTCGCTGTCGAGGGCGTTCGGACCACCGCGGAACAATTGCAGGCGCAATTGGACGCGATTCCCGAAGGCGCGGCGGCGCGCGTACAGTTCTTTCGGGAAGACATCCTCCAGGAAGCCCGTCTGGTCCCCACCCCCCCGCCGCAAGAGACCATCTGGCTGGAACTGCTCGACGATGTGGACGCGGTGGTGCTTGCGCGGCGCCGCGCGTGGCTGGAGGGAGGCGCTAACCGGCCCGCCTCGCTATGATCCGATCTTTCTGCACGCTTTATCCGTACACACCATAGCCAAGGGAATATCCCAGGGCTCTCTGGGCAACACGGGCACTTCCTGAAAGGCGTGCCCCACCCCGATCAGACGCGGCCGTCGCCAATGCCGGCGATGCGGCAGGTGCGCCAGGCTACGATCATAAAAGCCGCCCCCCATCCCCAGGCGGTATCCCTCGGCATCGAAAGCCACCAGCGGCAGAATCAGCAGATCCAGCTCGCGCACCGAGCATTGGCTGTGCCGGGGCACCTTGGGCTCAGGAATACGAAAACGGTTGTTGCGCATGGGCGTTCGCGGGTTGAAGGGTGCGAAGCGGAGACTGCGCGCGAAGCGCCCGACGAGGATGGGCAAGTAAAAATGCTTGTGGATCGCCAGGGGATGTTGCAACAGCGGCAGCGGGCTGATTTCGCCGTGCATCGGCCAGTAGACCCCGATATGCCGGGCTCGGTGGAACGGCCTCAGCCGCGCGATCTGCCCGGATAACGCCAGGGCGGCCTGCCGCAAGTCCTGAGGAGACAAGGCATGCCGCCGTTGCCGCATGTGCCGCCGCAACTGGCTTTTGGTGGGGGGGGAGTCTTGGGACAAAAAAAGACCTCCCGCCTGGGTCGTACGGCCCGCTACCCCATGAACCTGATGCACAGGTGGGGATCCAGACACCGCTTCAGGCTGCTCCATACCGGAGCTGCACACCACGGTGATGACTGAAGATCCCCCGGATAGACAATGTTGGTTCAGGAATCATCCCGGCCACGCGTGCCCCGCAGGAGGCAATCACCACGCTACTCCGCCCCCTTACCCATGTCAACCAACCGGCGCAGGCGATCTTCCAGGGCGGTGAGCCATTGATCGCGCTCCTGCAGCTCCTGGCGGGCTCGCTGCAGATCCGCCGCAAGGTTGACGGCGACCATCAGGGCGGTGCGCTCCTTGCTGACGGCCCGCGCCCGCGCCGCTTCGAGCCGCTCCGTCAGCAGGGCCACCGCTTCCCGCAGCAATGCTTGCTCCTCAGGTTGACAAGGTACCTGATAACTCTGCCCCAGCAAGGTGATATGGACACGATCCGTGCTGGCCGTGCGAGTCGTTTCAGGCATTGGCTCCTCCATCCTTATAATTCGTTTTCCCATTGACTGACCTGCGCCAGCAGCTCGCTGAGACGTGAGCACACCGCTTCCTGACGCGCCCGCAACTGGATGTTTTCCGCATCCAGGGACTGGATTTGCTTTTGTAGAAGCTGCAGGGCATGTTTTTCACGTCCCTCCCCTTTCAGATGGCGACGCAAGCCGCGATAATCCGTTATAATGCTTTCCAGCTCCGCGAACAGGGATTCAAAACGGGACTCCTCCACTGCGCCTCCCCATCTCACCAATGATTCCGCTTTTGAGTGTACGAAGCGCCCCCGCCATTTGCAAACCGAATCCGGCTGCACCCGCTTATGACCGTCTCTGACCCCAGCGACCGCGCGCATACCTTTCGCCTCCGGCTGGGGGTGGCCGCCCTGATGATGTTGCTGGCGACCGTGGTCGTGCTCCTGCGCGTGATGGATCTGGAACTGCTGCATTTCGCCAAGTTCCGTACGCTGGCCTACGACAATCATGTCGCCCTCGTCCCGGTCGCACCGCCACGTGGCCTGATACTTGCCGATCATGGCGAGGTGCTGGCGGAGAACCAGCCCACCTACGCCCTGGAGATCATTCCCGATCAGGTGCCCGATCTGCCGGCGACCCTGCGACGTCTGCGGAAACTGCTGGGGCTCGATGCCGAGGATATGCATCGATTTCACGAGCGGCGTCTGGGGAAACCCGCGTTTGATCCGGTGGTCCTCAAAACCGGCCTGACACCGCCCCAGATCGCCGCCGTGGCCGTGCGGGCACTGGAACTGCCCGGCGTCCGTGTCGTGGCCATGCTCCATCGCTATTACCCGTATGACACCCTTTTTTCTCACGTCGTGGGTTATGTCGGTCCCATTACCGCCGCCGATTTGAAGCATTTTCGGGCCCACACCTATCTGGGACGCAATTACATCGGTAAGAGCGGCCTGGAACGCTATTACGAACGTCAGTTGCGCGGCAACATGGGCTACCAGATCAAGGATATCGACGCCAGAGGATTGCAGGTGGGTACCCTGCGCGATATCCCGGCACAACCCGGCGACAACCTGCTGACCCACCTCCGCCTGCGCGTGCAACAGGCCGGGGCGGAAGCTTTCCGGGGCAACGGCTATCGCGGCGCCGTGGTCGCTCTCGACCCGAACACCGGCGCCGTGCTGGCCATGGTCACCAGTCCCAGCTTCAACGCCAACTGGTTCGTGGACGGCATCAGCACGGCGCACTGGCAAAGTCTTTTGCATAATCCGGGACGTCCATTGATGAACCGCGCGGATAACGGTCTTTATCCACCGGGGTCTTGTGCCAAGCCTTTCTACTCCGTTCAGGCCATCCAGGATGGTGTGATCGCCCCGGACTTTCATACTTTCTGCGCTGGCAATTACCAACTTGGCGGGCACACCTACTGGGACTGGAATCGGCGCGGATTTGGCAACACCGGTCTGACCAAAGCGTTGGCCTGGTCGGTGGATGTCTTCTACTACAAGCTTGCGGCGAAGATGGGCATTGCGAGGCAGGACCAGGCCTTATGGCGCTTCGGCTTCGGCAGCACGCCGCCTGTCGATCTGCCTGGCGGAGCCAGTGGTCTGGTGCCCACCCCGGCCTGGAAGCGTAAGCACATGCACGCGCCCTGGTACACGGGTGATTCGGTGATTCTCGGGATTGGTCAGGGCTATCTGCTGGTGACGCCCCTGCAATTGGCGCGCGCCGTCTCCGCGCTCGCCAATGGCGGCAAGCTGGTGCGTCCGCAGGTGGCCAAGGCCTTTATCGACCCGCGCACGGGCCGGCAAGTACCCATACCCGCGGCGCGGCCCATCAACCTGCATATTTCGGCGAAGGCCATGCAGGCGGTGCACAAAGGCATGGAAGCCTGCGTCAACACCGGCACCTGCCACAGCATCAGCATTCCCGGCATCTCCATTGCCGGTAAAACCGGTACGGCGCAAGTGCCGGTGGGTTATAAACATGGCCGCACCATTTATAACAACGACTCCCTCTTCATCGGCTGGGCGCCCGTGCATCATCCCAAAATCGCCGTGGCCGTGGTGGTGGAATATGGCGGGCACAATGCCTGGCAGGCCCTGCCGATTGCCCGCGCGGTCATCCAGGCCTATCTGGAACCTGATGGGAAACCGCCTGAAAAAGTTGCCGAAAAGTCCGCAACCCATTATGATGCGCCCCTTGCCAATGGGGAGAAAGGTTCTGTCAACCCTCGCCCCGCTCATCCATGACACCCATAAGGAGTCCCTCAAATGACAGATTTCACCATCGCGGCCCACCCGCGCGAAGAAAATGGCCGCCGCCCCAGCCGTCGCCTGCGTCGTACCGGCATGGTGCCCGCGGTACTCTACGGAGACGGCAAGGCGGCCCAGAGCCTGAGCATTGAAGCCCGGCTGCTGCGCAAACTGCTGCCCGACGAGCGCGCCTACACCCACATCATCACCCTGCGTTTTCCCCACGGGAACGAGACGGCGCTGATCCGCGACATTCAGATGCATCCCTATAAGGAAGAAGTGCTGCACCTGGATTTTTTGCGCGTCCATGCCGGTGAGCGGGTACGCCTGCATGTCCCGATCCACCTTCTCAACGAGGGCACCTGCGCCGGGATCAAGGCCGGCGGGGTACTGCATCGCGCGCTCGTGGAAGTGGAAGTGGAAGCGCCGGTGGATCGTCTGCCGGAGGCCATCGAAGTGGATATCGCGGCATTGTGCATCGGTGAAAGCCTCCATCTGTCACAGATCAGCGCGCCCGCGGGGGTGACACTCGTACCGCTGCTGCACGAGGACGACAAGGAGATCGTCTCCATTCATAATCCACGTACCGGTGCCGAGGCGGAAGAAGAGACGCCGGAAGCCACTGCCTGAGCGCTCATGGACTGGTTGTTGGCGGGTCTCGGCAACCCCGGCGCGGATTACGCCCGAACCCGTCACAATGCCGGCTTCTGGACGCTCCAGACCCTGGCGGATCGGGCCGGGGCGTCTTTGCGCATGGAGAAGCGCTGGCGTTGTCTGGCCACCCGCCTGCACGAGCAGGGGCTGGAACTGGGGCTGTGCCTGCCTCAGGATTTCATGAACCGCAGCGGTGGACCGGTGCGGTCCATGGCGGCCTTTTATAAAGTGCCCGTAGAGCGCATTCTGGTGATTCACGATGAGTTGGATCTGCCGCCCGGCACGGCGCGGCTCAAGTGGGGCGGCGGGCACGGCGGGCATAATGGCCTGCGTGATCTGGACCGCGTCTTTGGCACCCGTGACTATTGGCGGCTGCGCATTGGCATCGGTCATCCGGGGCACAAGGATGCCGTCATCGGCTATGTGCTGGGCATACCGACGGTGACGGAAAAAACACGGATAGACGAGGCCATCGCCCGCAGTCTCGCGGTACTCCCGGACTTTCTCAACGGCCGCACGGATGCGGCGCAAAAAACCCTGCACAGCGATTAGGAGCTTCTCATGGCCTTGGCCTGCGGCATCGTCGGTTTACCCAATGTCGGCAAATCCACTCTCTTCAACGCCATCACCAAGGCCGGGATCGCGGCGGAGAATTATCCCTTTTGCACGATCGAGCCCAACGTCGGTCTGGTCAACGTGCCCGATCCACGTCTACAAGCGCTGGCGGAGATCGTCAAACCACAGCATGTGGTGCCCGCCACCATGGAATTCGTGGACATCGCTGGTCTGGTGGCCGGGGCGGCGCAGGGAGAGGGATTGGGCAACCAGTTTCTGGCCCATATCCGCGAAACCGACGCCATCGCCTTGGTCACCCGCTGTTTTGCGGATCCCAACGTCGTCCACGTGAGCGGCCATGTGGACCCGGTGACCGATTTGGAAGTGGTGTTGACCGAACTGATCCTGGCCGATCTCGGTACCGTGGAGAAGGCGCAGGCACGGGTGGCGCGGCAGGCCAAGGGCGGCCACAAGGATGCCGTGGCCGAGCTAGCCGCCATGACCCGCCTGCTGCCCCACCTCAATGAAGGCAAGCCCGCCGCCAGCCTGGATTTGAATCGGGAGGAACGGGATCATCTGCGCAGCCTCTGTCTGTTGACCATGAAACCCCTCATGGTCATCGCCAATGTGGCCGAGGATGCGTTGCGGGAGGACGACCCCTGGCGGGCGCCACTGGAGGCCTGGGCGGTCGCCCGGCAGGCCAGCATCGTCCCCGTCTGCGCCGCGATCGAGTCGGATCTGGCGGAACTGGAACCGGAAGAGCAACGCGCCTTCCTGCAGGATTTGGGTCTGGAAGAACCGGGCCTGAACCGAATCATCCGGGCGGCTTACCGCTTGCTGGGCTTGCAGACCTACTTCACCGCCGGGGTGAAGGAGGTCCGTGCCTGGACTATCCCGGTGGGGGCCACCGCCCCTCAGGCCGCTGGCGTGATCCACAGTGATTTCGAGCGTGGCTTCATCCGCGCCCAGACCATCGCCTACGCCGATTTCCTCCGTTACAAGGGGGAGCACGGTGCGAAAGAGGCCGGCAAAATGCGCGCGGAGGGCAAAGAGTACGTGGTGCAGGATGGTGACGTGCTGAACTTCCTGTTTAACGTGTGAGCCGGAAAGACGGCTACCCGCAAGGCGGGGTCGCCGGCGCCGTCATGCCAATCAGCGGCGCCAGCTCTCGCAAGGCCTGCCAGTACACACGGCGCTTGAACGCGATGATTTCATCGACCGGCACCCAGTAATCCACCCAGCGCCAGTCTTCGAACTCCGGCTGCTGCGTGCGCAGGTTGATTTCCGTCTCTTCCCCTTCAAATCGGAGTAAGAACCAAATCTGCTTTTGCCCACGGTACCGGCGGCGGCTGGCGCGGTTGCGGGGACAGGGAACCTCGTAGCGCAGCCAGTCTTGGGTCCGTCCTATGATGCAGACCTTGGCGGTGCCCACTTCTTCTTCCAGCTCACGGAACATCGCCTGCTCCGGCGACTCCGCGCGGTCGATCCCGCCCTGGGGAAATTGCCAAGCATCTTCCCCTCTGCGCTTGGCCCACAGCACCTGATTTTGTGCATTGCAAATGATCATGCCCACATTGGGGCGATAGCCGTCCGCGTCTATCATGTTCATCGTCTCTACCGATGCCTTTCGCCAGAATATAGCACGCCGGTCGGCCGGCGTCAGTTCATACCGGCCGGCCGCGGGGATTCAGACGGATTGCAGTAACTCCAGCGGGTAACGCCTACCCGCCCGATAGTCGGCGATGCAGCGCGACACCATCCCGCTGCGCATCTCACCCTGGCGAAGCGTTATTTCCTCCGGGGTGAGCCAGCAGGGACCAATGATCCCTTCATCCAGCGGCAGCGCGTGATCCCGCGGACCGAGCCGTCCACCAAAGGCGAAGCGGAGATAGGTCAGATCCCGGGTGGGATGCTCCCAATGGTAAATACCGGTGAGGTATTCGGGCTGAAAACGGTGGCCCGTTTCCTCCAGGGTCTCGCGTACCACCGCGTCCCGCAATGTCTCACCCGGATCCCAGTGACCGGCGGGCTGATTGAAGCACCGGCGCCCCTCCACCATTTCTTCCACCAGCAGAAAGCGGCCGTTTTCTTCGACGATGGCCGCCACAGTCACATGCGGTGCCCAGATCATACCGTTGTTTCCATCACACGCTCATCTCCTGTGAGTTCACGCCACTGACCGGGGGCCAGTTCGTTCAGCATAAAAGGCCCAAAAGCTTCGCGATGCAGAGTCAGCACCAGGTTATCCAGTGCCGCGAAGAGACGCCGCACTTCGTGATAGCGGCCCTCGGTGAGGGTCAGCAGCACCTCATGATCCGTCAACCGTTGCAAGGCGGCTGGCCGGCAAGGGGTGTCCTCACCGTCAAGCATCAGGGTGCCCGCCGCGAGGCGCTGCGCGGCGTCATCGCATAGCGCCTCGCGCAACGTCACCCGATAACGCCGGGGGATCGCCCGCCGCGGACTCGTCCAATGATGCAGCCAGTCCCCATCATCGGTGAGCAGCAAGACCCCGCTGGTTTCCCGGTCCAGACGCCCCACGCTGCTGAGGGACGGGCGACGATAACGCCAGCGCGGCGGGAAATCCTGATAAATGGCGCGCGGATCATCGTGGGCACAAACCCTGCCCAAGGGTTTGTGATAAAGCAGATACAGGGGTTGGGGATGATCGATGGGTGCCTCATCGACCCGGACCTGCGCCGCCTCCACTTTGGTGGAGGCCTTGCGTAGCGCTTCCCCGGCCACCTGCACACGGCCTTCGCGCAGCAAATCACGCACCTCGGAACGGCTGCAATACCCCAAACGGGAGAGTAAATGGTCGATGCGTTCGGAGGTTTTCAGCATGGGAGGAAGTTTACCCCGCCCACCGGCTGACGAAAACCCGGGAAAGTTCTATCATGGTCCTTGAACGCGCATCCTGGAGCAACACATGTCGGCTGAATACACACTTCCCCCGGAGTGGGTCCCGCAGAGGGCCGTGCAACTGACCTGGCCCCACCCGGACACCGACTGGGCGCCCCGTCTGCACGCCGTCATTCCGGTATTCGCCTTGATCGCCCGCGAAATCAGTTTCCGGGCAGACGTGCTGGTGGCCTGTCATGATACGCTCAGCGCCCGGTCCTGCGAGCACGCGCTGCAGAGGGCCGGAGCCGATCTCAGCCGTTGCCATCTCCACACGGTGCCCAGCAATGACTCTTGGGCGCGCGATCACGGCCCCATCACCCTGCAAAACGGTATCGGGCAGAGCAAATTGATGGACTTCGCCTTCAACGCCTGGGGGCTCAAATTCCGCGCCGATCTGGACAACCGGATCACCCGCCATCTGCACGCCCAGGGGGCCTATGGAGCCGTGCCCCTGGAGACTTCCGGGATGGTGCTGGAAGGCGGCAGTATCGAGGTGGACGGACACGGCGCGCTGCTGACCACCTGCGCCTGCCTGCTCTCGCCCAATCGCAATCCGCAATGGTCCGCGGCGCAAGTGGAGGATGCCCTCCGTGCCCGGCTGGGCATAGAGCGCGTCCTCTGGCTGCATCATGGCCACCTGGAAGGTGACGACACCGATGCCCATATCGACACGCTCGCCCGCTTCTGTAACCCGCACACCATCGCCTATCAGAGTTGTGACGACCCCAACGACAGCCACTTCGCCCCGCTCCAGCAGATGGCCGCCGAACTCAGCGCCTTCTGCCAGGGGGATGGCGCGCCCTATCATCTGATTCCCCTGCCCTGGGCCCAGGCGCAGTGGGATCAGGACGGCAACCGCCTCCCCCTCAGTTACGCCAATTTCCTCATTCTCAACGCCGCCGTCCTCCTGCCCACTTACGACGATCCCGCCGACCTGGTGGCGCAAGAGCGCTTGCAAAGCGCCTTTCCCGACCGTGAAATCATCCCCATTTCCTGCAGCGAACTGGCCCGCCAGCATGGCAGCCTGCACTGCGTCACCATGCAGTTACCGCGTTAAGGTTCGGCACCGTCATGGACCATCTGCCACAAGCCTCGATAATCCCCTGGCGCGTGTACCAAAAACCCTATCCCGCAGGCTATCGGGTTTTAGTGGAGCGATTATGGCCACGGGGTGTTCGCAAGGCGGATTTATCTCTCGACACATGGGCCAAGGCACTCGCTCCCAGCACGGAATTACGGCAATGGTTTGCCCACGATCCGGCACATTGGGACGCGTTTCAATACCGTTATCGGCAGGAGCTCACCGCCGCCCTGCCCGCCGCCCGGGAACTCCTGCTCGCCGCTGGCGGCCAGCCGCTCATCTTGCTGTACGCCGCCCATGATGAGGCGCACAACGGCGCATTGGTGTTGCAACACTTTCTCCAGGATCTTTCCGCATCGCATTGATCCCCGTGGCGGGCCTTCAGCGCATCGCGTCATCTTGACAGGATCGCGGGGCTCCGCCATGGTGTTCCCCAAATTACGAGGATCTCATGCTGCACTTTCCGGATATCAATACCGTCGGCTTTCCACTCGGACCCATCACCATTCATTGGTATGGTCTGTTGGAGATCATCAGCTTTGTCATTGCCACCATCTGGCTCGTCCGGCGCGGTCGCATGGCGCACTGGAACTGGCGCAAGGAACAGGTCATCGATCTGGAGTTTTATGTGGCCGTCGGCGCCATAGTGGGAGGCCGGGTAGGTTATGTGCTGTGGTACAACCTGCCCTACTACCTCGACAACCCGGTGAAAATGCTGGCCATCTGGGATGGTGGCATGTCCTTTCACGGTGGCTTGCTGGGTGTCGTCATCGCCTGTTGGATCTTTGCACGGATGCACCGGCAGCACGCCTTCCTGCCCACTTTGGATTTCATTGCGCCGGCGGTGCCTATCGGACTGGGGCTGGGGCGACTGGCCAACTTCATCAACGATCAGCTTTTCGGCCGTGTCAGCGATCTCCCCTGGGCCATGGTCTTTCCCGCCGGTGGTCCGCAGCCCCGGCAACCTTCGCAGATTTATGAGTTTCTACTGGAGGGCGTCCTGCTCTTCCTGATTCTGGCCCTCTATAGTCGCAAGCCTCGTCCGGCCGGTGCCGTCGGCGGCCTGTTCGTCCTTTGTTACGGCCTCTTTCGCTTTATCGTGGAATACACGCGGCAGCCCGATATCCAGTTGGGTTTCGTCTTCGGCCCCTACACCATGGGGCAGGTGCTGTCGATACCCATGATCCTGCTCGGGCCAGTGGTAATCTGGTGGGCGTACAAAGGCGGCTTCTCGGAATCCCCTGACGTCCCCGTGACGACAGCCGATTAACCGGCCACCGGTGTCACGGTCCTGATTCCGGAGGCGCAGCCCATGGCTGATCTCAATCCGCAGCAACAGGAGGCGGTGAAGCACGTCCACGGCCCCTTGCTGGTGCTGGCTGGGGCGGGTTCGGGAAAAACGCGGGTGATCACCCGGAAAATTGTCCACCTCATTCGCGGGCATCAGATCGCGCCCAAACATATCTGCGCGGTGACCTTCACCAACAAGGCCGCCCGCGAAATGAAGATCCGCGTCTCCGAGGCGTTACAAGGGCACAACAGCCGCGGCCTGATGGTTTCCACGTTCCATCACCTCGGCCTGCACATCCTGCGCAAGGACATCGAACGCTTGGGTTATCGCGCCAATTTCAGCGTCATCGACCCCGGCGACAGCCTAAGCATGATCCGCAACCTGCTGCGCGAGACGAACGGCCCCAGCGACCTCGCCGAAGCCATTCAGGCGCGCGTTTCCCGTTTCAAGAATGACGGCCTCTTCCCCGAGATAGCGCATGCCGACGATCGCCTCGGGGAAGAGGCCGCCCGTGTTTACGCACTCTACCAGCGCGCCCTCAGCGCCTGCAATGCCGTGGATTTGGATGACCTCATCCTTCTACCCATCCGTCTGCTGCAAGACCATGCAGAAGCCCGTTACGCCTGGCAGGATCGCATCCGCTACCTGCTGGTGGACGAGTATCAGGACAGCAACGGGGCCCAGTACCGCCTGGTACAGAACCTGTTGGGCGTGCGTCACAACCTGACGGCGGTGGGCGATGATGACCAGAGCATCTACTCCTGGCGCGGTGCCGCGGCAGACAATCTGCATCGACTCGCGCAAGACTTCCCCAACCTCAAGGTCATCAAACTGGAGCAGAACTATCGCTCCACCGGCCGCATTCTCCAGGCCGCCAACGCCGTCATCGCCCAGAACTCCCATCTCTTTGAAAAACGCCTGTGGAGCACCCTCGGCGAAGGTCACGGCATCCGTGCCCTGCGCTGTGCCGACGAGGCGGACGAGGCAAAGCAGGTAATCAGCGCCATCCTTCGTGATCGTTTCCAGCGTCAGGGGGAATACCGCGACTACGCCATTTTGTATCGCAGCAACCATCAAGCCCGGCCTTTTGAAGCGGAACTGCGCAACGCGCGCATCCCCTACCAGATATCCGGCGGCCTCTCCTTCTTTGAACGCAGTGAAATCAAGGATTTTCTTGCCTACCTGCGGCTGCTGGTGAACCCTGACGATGACCCCGCTTTCCTACGCGCGGTCAACACCCCGCGGCGAGGCATCGGCGGCAGCACCCTGGAACGCCTGGGCGCTTTTGCCAAGGCGCGGGGTATCTCCCTCTTCGCCGCGCTTTGGGAGGACACATTGGAGTTACCTGAAAAGGCGCGCATCGCCCTGCGCGGCTTTGCCGGATGGGTAAACCTCAAAGCCGGCGAAGTAGACAAGGCCGAACTCATTCCCGCCTTGCACAGCCTGCCCGAGGAAATCGGCTATCTGCAACATCTGCACAGTGAAGGCGATGAAAAAGACGCCGGACGGCGCTGGGAAAACATCCAGGAACTCCTGGACTGGATGCGGCGTCTGCAGGCACAGGACGACGGTCCGCAAACCCTGCCGGAGATCCTTCACCGCCTGATGCTCTTCAACGTGCTGGAACGGGAGGAGGACGACGACCGCGATGTGCTGCGCCTGTCCACCCTCCACGCCGCCAAAGGGTTGGAATTTCCCCAGGTGTTTCTGGCGGGGGCCGAAGAAGAATTATTGCCGCACCGCAACAGTGAAACCCCGGAGCAGATTGAAGAAGAACGCCGTCTCTTTTACGTGGGTATGACCCGCGCCCGCTTCCGCCTGACCTTGAGCCTCTGCCGCAAACGCCGCCGCTACGGTCAGGACGTCCATCCGACACCCTCCCGCTTCCTCCAGGAAATCCCTCAGGAGCACCTGGACTGGCAGGGCGAGCAGAACCCTGAAGCAGAAATGGACCCCGCCGCCGCCTTCGCCCGTCTGAGAGGACTGCTCGGCCGGAGCGAATAAACCGATACGGTCCGGGCGCGCCTGCCAGAGCTGCGGCCCTCGCTGCGCTCTCTGTCTAGCCGATGACGCTGCGATATGGGAGAATTGGCCAGACTTGGCAAATGAAGTCTAGCGTCGGCAAGCGGCACAGGGGGAGGATGACTGTTCCAGAAAGCGAAATCCTGACGCTCGACGAAGTCGCCGCATTCCTCAAAGCCGGGAAACGGACGGTCTATCGCCTTGCCCAGAAAGGAGAGATCCCGGCGTTCAAGCTTGGAGGTACCTGGCGCTTTCGCCGCTCAGAGCTGGATCGCTGGATTGCCGACAGCATCAACAAGACGAAGCCGGAGGCCGAGTGAGCGCGGACCAAGTCAGCCGCCGAATCACGCTCGGGGAAGAACAAGAAGAGGATCGCCGTTGACAACACAGCAGCTTCTGACGCCGCACCAGAGCCAGTACTTTGCTTGGCTGCTGACCCGGCGCGCGGCGGGCAACTCCGTGGAGTCGCTGGCTTCGATCTTGGTCGATTCGCAAGTCGATCTGAATCCCCACCAAGTCGAGGCTGCGCTCTTTGCGTGCCGCAACCCCCTTTCGCGCGGCGTGATCCTCGCCGACGAGGTCGGTCTGGGCAAGACGATCGAGGCCGGCTTGGTCATCTCACAACGCTGGGCCGAACGACGGCGAAAGGTGCTCATCATCGTCCCGGCGAACCTACGCAAGCAATGGCACCAGGAGCTGCAGGACAAGTTCGGCCTGCAGGGGCTGATCCTCGAAGCCAGAAGCTACAATGCGATCCGCAAGCAGGAGCAGCGGAACCCGTTCCTGTTTGCGTCCGGCCCGGTCATCTGTTCCTACCAGTTCGCAAAGGCCAAGGCCGAAGATGTCAAGGGCATCGACTGGGACTTGGTCGTCCTCGACGAAGCGCATCGCCTGCGCAACGTCTACAAGACCAGCAACGTCATCGCCAAGACCCTCAAGGAGGCGCTGTCAAGCGTTCACTCCAAGGTGCTCCTGACTGCGACGCCGTTGCAGAACTCATTGCTCGAACTCTATGGACTGGTCAGCTTCATCGATGACCGCGTGTTCGGAGACCTGGATAGCTTCCGCTCGCAGTTCACTGGCCGAGAGCAATCCTCCAGCAGCCTGCGTAACCGGCTGGCCCCCATCTGCAAGCGCACCCTGCGCAAACAGGTTCAGCCCTACGTGTCGTACACAGCGCGCAAAGCCATCGTCCAGGAGTTCACACCGTCGAGCGAAGAGCAGGAACTTTCCAGGCTCGTCGCCGATTACCTGCGCCGCCCCAACCTCAAGGCCCTGCCCGAGGGGCAGCGCCAACTGATTTCGCTTGTGCTGTGGAAGCTGCTCGCCTCCAGCACGCACGCGATTGCGGGTGCGTTGGAGACGATGGCCAAGCGTCTCCAGGGCGTGCTGGATGAAGCGCCCGTGGTTTCCGATCTCGCCGAAGAACTGGACGAGGACTACGAGTCGCTCGACGAGACCGCCGACGAATGGGAAGACCGGGAGCCGGGCACCAAGGCAGCGAGCCGCACCGAGCGTGATGCCATCGCGCAGGAGATCGAGGAGCTTCACCACTTCAAAACGCTGGCAACCAACATCCGTGACAACGCCAAGGGCAAGGCGCTGCTCATCGCGCTGGATCGCGGCCTCAAAGAACTGGATCGGCTAGGCGCGCCCAGGAAGGCCATCATCTTCACCGAGTCCAGGCGCACGCAGGAATACCTCCTCGACTTGCTGGCTGACACGCCCTACGGCGACGGCATCGTGCTCTTCAACGGCACCAATGGCGACCAGCGTGCACAGGCGATCTACAAGGACTGGCTGAAGCGCTTTGAGGGCACCGACCGCATCAGCGGCTCCAAGACCGCCGACACCCGCGCGGCCCTGGTCGAGCACTTCAAGGAGCGCGGCAAGGTCATGATCGCCACCGAGGCCGGAGCCGAAGGCATCAACCTCCAGTTCTGCTCGCTGGTCATCAACTACGACCTGCCCTGGAATCCGCAACGCATCGAGCAGCGCATCGGGCGCTGCCACCGCTACGGTCAGAAACACGACGTGGTGGTGGTCAACTTCGTCGACCGCAGCAACGAAGCGGACGCACGGGTGTACGAGCTGCTGTCGCAGAAGTTCCAGCTCTTCGAGGGCGTATTCGGGGCCAGCGACGAAGTGCTGGGCGCCATCGGCTCCGGTGTCGACTTCGAGCGGCGTATCGCCGAGATCTACCAGAACTGCCGGGAACCCGAGGAAATCAAATCCAGCTTCGAGCAACTCCAGCTCGACCTCTCCGGCGAGATCAACGAGGCGATGGTCAAGACGCGCCAGGTACTGCTTGAGAACTTTGATGAGGAAGTGCAGGAGAAGCTGCGCATGCGCGCCGACGACAGCCGCAACGCGCGCAACCGCTTCGAGCGCATGCTGATGGACTTGACCCGCGCCGAACTGGTCCATTGCGCCGCGTTCGATGACAACGGCTTCGATCTCCGCCACATACCGATTGGAATCGAGCACAGCGGCCTCGCGGGCATCGAGCTGGGGCGCTACGAACTGCCCCGCCGCTCCGGCGACGCGCATCTCTACCGCATCAATCATCCGCTGGCGCGATGGGGCATCGAGCAGGCCAAGGCTCGCGCACTCGACGGGGCTCGTCTCGTCTTCGACTACAACGCCCACGGCTCGAAGGTCAGCACGCTCGAAGCCTATCGCGGCAAGGCCGGATGGCTCACCGTGAAGCTAGTCACGGTCGAGACACTCGGTAACCAGGAGCAACATCTGCTGGTTGCCGCGGGCACGACCGATGGCGTCGTGCTCGCGGAAGAAGACCCGGAAAAACTGCTGCGCCTGCCCGCGACCACGCAAGCGGCGAGTCTGTTCCACGCCCCTGACGCCGCCCTGCTGGCCGATCTGGAAGCCCGCAAGACCGTGCTCCTGCGCGACGTCAACGAGCGCAACCTCGGCTACTTCGAGCAGGAGGTCCAGAAGCTCGATGCCTGGGCGGATGACCTGAAGCTGGGTCTGGAGCAGGAGATCAAGGAGATCGACCGCGAGATCAAGGAAGTGCGCCGCACCGCCGCAACCTCGCCGACGCTGGAAGAAAAGCTGTCATGGCAGAAGAAGCAGCGTGAGCTAGAAGGCAAGCGCAGCAAACTGCGCCGCGAACTGTTTGCCCGGCAGGACGAAGTCGAAGCGCAGCGTAATGAGCTCATCGGTCAGTTGGAGGTGCAGGTCCAGCAGCAGGTCGAGGAGCGCACGTTGTTTACTATCGAATGGGAATTGACATGAAGCACACCCCAGCCCGGCAACACGATGCTTTGGAGCCCTTGGCTGGACAGATTGCCGAGATTGTCCAGCAGGCACGCAGCCAGGTACGGCAAAGCGTCAATCAGGCCATGGTGGCCTGCTACTGGGACATTGGCCGCCTGATCGTGGAACACGAACAGCAGGGGCAAGCCCGCGCCGCCTACGGGCAACGGCAACTGGCCGCGCTGTCCAATCGGCTTACAGACAGGCTCGGCAAGGGGTTCGATGTCAGCAACCTGCGCAATATGCGCCGGTTTTACCAGGCATTTCCCATTCGGGAGACAGTGTCTCCCGAATTGAGCTGGTCGCACTACAACGCATTGGCGCGGATAGAAAACCCCGCCGCCCGAGACTGGTATCTGCGCGAAGCCATCGGCCAGAACTGGAGCGTGCGGGCGCTGGAGCGGCAAATCGGCGTGCTCTATTACGAACGTCTGCTGAGCAGCAAGGACAAGGCGCAGGTCGAAGCGGAAGCTGCGCAGCACACCGCACCGCTGGCCGAAACTCACCGAGACTTCCTGCGCGATCCCTATGTGCTGGATTTCCTGAACCTGAACGCCAGCCGCTTCCTGGAAGGCGATCTGGAGCAGGCCATCATGGACAACCTGCAAAACTTCCTGCTGGAACTGGGCCGGGGCTTTGCCTTTGTCGCCCGCCAGCAGCGCGTGAGTTTTGCCGACGAAGACTTTTACATCGACCTCGTGTTTTACAACTTCAAGCTCAAGTGCTTCTTGTTGGTTGACCTGAAGCTGGGCAAACTCACCCACCAGGACATGGGGCAGATGGACACCTATGTCCGCCTCTACGACGAGCAGATCAAGGGCGCGGACGACAACCCTACCATCGGCCTCGTGCTGTGCAGCGAAAAGAGCGAAGCCGTGGTGCGCTATTCCGTGCTCGCCGAGCAACAACAACTGTTCGCCGCCAAATACCTGCCCTATCTGCCGAGCGAGGCAGAGCTCAAGGTGGAACTCGAACGCGAACGTGAGCGTGCTCTGCTACGGCTGGCGCAGCAACAGGGACAAAGAGCATGAGCAGGCAGAAAAAGGAGACCGACCGCGAGATCAAGGAAGTGCGCCGCACCGCCGCGACCTCGCCGACGCTGGAAGAAAAGCTGTCATGGCAGAAGAAGCAGCGCGAACTGGAAGGCAAGCGCAGCAAGCTGCGCCGCGAGCTGTTTGCCCGGCAGGACGAAGTCGAAGCCCAGCGCAATGACCTCATCAGTCAGTTGGAAGTGCAGCTCCAGCAACAGGTCGAAGAGCGCACGCTGTTTACCGTCGAATGGGAGCTGAAATGACGCCGTATCGCAATCTCAGTGGGAATTCCAATGTTGTTGCTTACGAAGTGACGGGAGATTCGATTCATGTGGTCTTCAAGAGCGGGATGTATCGCAACTATCTCTACAACTCGTTTCGCCCAGGCAAGGCAGTGGTCGAAAGAATGAAGGTGCTCGCTGCGCAGGGATACGGCTTGAACTCGTATATTTCTTCAAGTGTAAAAAAGAACTATGCAAGGAAATGGTGAGGTGAATATGAAATCCCCATCCGAAGAATTGGCCGAAGTGATAGCTCCTCTGCTGGAGGGAAAGGGTTTACTTTTGCCGGAGGATATTGCGAAATCAAAGGCCAAAATCGCCGTTGGAACAATGAAGGCGGAAGACTGGCTTCTCGCGGCTGAAAAGGCAGTTGCGAAGGGGGCCAATCAATGAATGCTCCTTCGTTGTCCAGTTTGCGGATTGAGAATTTGCGCGGCGCGGTGACGCCATTTGCCTTGACCTTCGAGAAAGGCAAGAAGCTCACCATTGTCTATGGTGAAAATGGAACCGGGAAGTCCACGATTGCGGATGCTTTCGACTTGCTCGGCAACGGCAATGTCGGCTCTTTGGAAAAGCGCGGTGTAGGTGGCGAGACCCGGCCGTACTGGCCTTCAGTAGGAAAAGCTCACGGCGATGTGAAGGTTGTGCTTGCAACATCGGCAGGTACATGCACTCTGTCCTTGGGAAAGAGAAATGCACCGGTGGATAACGAACAGCTGAGGCCACAAGCTGCTGTTTTGCGGCGCAGCCAAATCTTGAACTTGATTGTGGCTCAACCTGCTGATCGCTACAAGGAGATCAGCAGGTTCGTCGATGTTTCCGGTGTGGAAAACTCCGAAGCGGCCTTGCGCAAGCTAATCGGCGACAAGAACAAGGATTTTGAGACTGCGACGACACGCTTGGGCGCAAACAAAACGAACATCGAGCATTTCTGGAACGAAGCGGGCAGCCCGGCGCCAAGCGCATTTATTTGGGCGCAGACCGAGATACAGAAGGATCAGCAGGAACTCGACAAGCGGAAAGCTGCCATCGACGAGTTGATTTTGCGTTGGGATAAAGTCATCTCGCACCCAAGTAAGCTGATTGAACTTAACGCACAACTGAAAGTGGCAAGAGAGAATTCAGCGAAAGCGCAGGCGTCATTGGATGCGATAACCAATGAGGCGGCCGGCGAGTATCTGGAAGTCCTAGATATACTGAAGGCTGCGCAGCAGCATTTCACCAAGCATCCGCACCCTGCTGTTTGTCCCCTTTGCGAAAGTAGCGAAAAGGCTGAAGGCTTGGTGGCCGAGGTCAATCGCCGCATCCAATCGCAGGGACTCCATGCCAAGCTGGATGCAGCCAAGAAGACTGCGAAAAGCCACGAGAATGCGATAAGGCGCGAGCAGCAACGCCTTGATGACTTCGTGAAAAGTGGCGCAGATGATTTTACGGCACTGAAATCTTACTGCGATGCTTCCAAGGATATTTCAGGCTTGGAGTTGCCCGCGTTTCCTGTTTCTGCTGAGCCGGAGAGGTGGGCGGAGTGGATTGACGACAACAAGGGCAAGCGCGAGGGCTGGAAGCAGGCGTCGGACGCCTGCGTGGATCGCAAGAACTTCGTAGCAACACTACGCCGTTCATTGAAGGAATATGAGGAGAGTGATGCGGCTGCCAACGACTTGGCTAACGTTCTCCCGCGATTGCGTGAAATCCTGCAAGTCGTGGAGAGTGAACGGAAAAAATATACGGATGGGATTCTCGGCACAATTTCCACCCGTGTTGGCGAACTCTACGAGGCCATCCATCCGGGCGAAGGATTGAACAAGATTGTCATGGCGCTAGACGCAGCCAAGCGCGGCTCGCTGGAAATCGCCACCGAGTTTGGCGGCAAGCCGGATGCGCCGCCGCAAGCGTATTTCAGTGATTCGCATTTGGATACGCTGGGTTTGTGCGTGTTCCTGGCGCTGACGGAGCGCGAAACGCCGGAAAAGAAAATTCTGGTGCTGGATGACGTGCTGGGCAGCGTGGACGAGCCGCACGTCGAGCGGGTTATCGGCTTGATCTATGAAGTCAGCCAGAAGTTCCAGCATGCCATTGTCACCACGCACTACCGGCCCTGGAGGGAAAAATTCCGCTGGGGAATCCTTAAGCCGGATAAGGTCTGTCAGTTCGTCGAATTGAAGCATTGGTCGCTCGGCGACGGCATCGTGCTGACGGGTTCCGTGCCGGAAATCGCTCGACTGAAGGCACTGCTCGCTGCACCTGACGCGGATGTTCAAGCCATTATCGGAAAAGCTGGCGTCATTCTGGAGGCCGTCCTCGATTTCCTGACGCTGAAATACGGATGCGCCGTTCCGAGGAAGCCAGGCAATGCTTATGTGCTTAATGAGTTGTTGAGCGCCGTGCATGGGCCGCTGCTGACAGCGCTGAGTGCAGAGTTAATTGGCGTGGATGTGGCAGGCGTGCAGAAAGTCACCACTGTTCAGATAAAGCAAATTCTCGAAGACATCAAGGCCATTGCGCAGGCAAGGAACGTGTTGGGAGCGCACTTCAATGCGCTAGCCTTCGATCTTTACCCTGACGATGGAATCAGGTTTGCCCGGCTGGTCGAGCAGCTATCCGACGCACTGATATGTCCCGACCACGGCTGGCCGACAAAAGATACGGGTAGTTATTGGAGGAATGGCGGGGATACGCGCCGCCTGCATCCACTGAAGAAGCCGAGTTGAAAGATCAATGAGCAGCAAGCAAAAACTAGAACTGACATGGATCGGAAAGGAGAAGCGGCCCAAGCTGGAGCCGCGCATCCTGCTCGAAGATCCGGAGAAGTCGTATCACGCCAAGCATCGCGTGACGGACAACGACATCTTCGATAACCGGCTGATCTTCGGTGACAACCTGCTGGCGCTGAAGGCGCTGGAAGCGGAGTTCGCTGGCCGGGTGAAGTGCGTGTTCATCGACCCGCCGTACAACACCGGCAGCGCTTTCACGCACTACGACGACGGGCTGGAGCACTCGATCTGGCTTGGTTTGATGCGCGACAGGCTGGAGATCATTCGGCGCTTGCTATCGGAGGATGGGTCGCTGTGGATCACGATTGATGACAACGAGTGCCATTACCTCAAGGTGTTGTGCGATGAGGTATTTGGGCGGGCGAATTTCGTGGCCAACATTGTTTGGCAGAAACGTACGTCACGGGAAAACCGGGCAGCCATCGGGTCGGCTCATGACCACCTTCTCCTATACGCAAAATCGGGCGCGTTGAAGTGGAAGGATGCCAGGAACACGCTTCCATCGAACGAAGAAGGATTCTCGAACCCAGATGGTGATCGGCGTGGTCCTTGGCGTTCTATTCCATTCAGCGCGCAGGGGTTTCGGCCGAATCAGATGTACGACATCGTCGCTCCTTCAGGTGACATCCTAACGCCACCCAGGGGACGATGCTGGGCAGCCACTGAGCCTGTGTTTAAGGGCCTGCTCGCCGAAGACCGGGTGTACTTTCCGAACAATGGCTCGGGCCGCCCTCGCATCAAGCAGTTTCTGGGAGAGCAAAGTGGCTTGGTCCCGATGACATGGTGGGATGCGTCGTCATTTGGAGATAACGAGACTGCGAAGAAGGAAGTATTGGCGCTGTTCCCCGACCAAGAGCCTTTTGGAACGCCGAAACCCGAAGAACTGCTGCGAGGGGTAATTCACATTGCCACCAATCCCGGCGACCTCGTCCTCGACTCCTTCGCCGGCTCCGGCACCACCGGCGCGGTCGCCCACAAAATGGGTCGCCGCTGGATCATGGTGGAGCTGGGCGAGCACTGCCACACGCACATCATCCCGCGCATGAAGAAGGTGATCGACGCCGAGGACCAGGGCGGCATTACAGAAACCGTTGGCTGGCAGGGCGGCGGCGGCTTCCGCTATTACCGCCTTGCCCCCAGCCTGATCGTCAACGACCGCTGGGGCAACCCGGTCATCAATCCCGAATACAACGCTGCGCAACTGGCCGAGGCGCTGGCCAAGCTGGAAGGCTTCAACTACGCGCCGTCAGAAGCGCACTGGTGGCAGCACGGCCACTCCAGCGAGCGCGATTTCATCTACGTCACCACGCAGAACCTATCCGCCGAGCAACTGCAAGCCCTGTCCGATGAAGTCGGCCCTTCGCTGAGCCTGCTGGTGTGCTGCGCCGCTTTCCACGGAGTTTCGGCGATCAGGGCGGCGGAGCGCTGGCCGAACCTGACGCTGAAAAAAATCCCGAAGATGGTGCTGGCCCGCTGCGAGTGGGGGCACGACGACTACAGCCTGAACGTGGCCAATCTGCCGATGGCGGAGCCGGAGCCCAAAGCGCCCTCACCCCAGCCCTCTTCCAGAGGGAGAGGGAGTCAGGCAGCGCGCACGCCCGATCTGTTTGGCGATGGGGAGGGCTAGCCATGAATAAGAAAATCAGTGCAATCCCGGCGGATTACGCGGATTGGCTGGCTGAGATCAAAGGGCGGGTCACTGCCGCCCGACAATGTGCAGTATTGGCGGCCAATGCGGAGTTGATCCGGCTTTACTGGCAGATCGGCCGCGACATACTGGAACGGCAGGCGGCGCAAGGCTGGGGCAGCAAGGTGATCGAGCGACTGGCGCGCGATTTGCGCGAAGCCTTCCCGGAAATAAAGGGATTTTCCCGCGCCAATCTGCTCTATATGCGGGCCTTTGCCGAAGTCTGGCCGGAGGCCGCAATTGTCCAACAGTCCGTTGGACAATTACCGTGGGGACACAATGTACTGCTCATCACGCGGCTCAAAGACCCCGATCTGCGCCTGCGCTATGCCGAGCGAGCCCGCGCCGAAGGCTGGTCGCGCAGCACATTGGAGCTCCAAATCCGCAACCGGTTGCATGAACGCCAGGGGCAGGCGGTGACCAACTTCGACGCTCGTTTGCCCCCACCGCATTCGGGACTGGCGCATGAAACCCTGAAAGACCCGTATCTGTTCGACTTTCTGGGCTTGGGCGATGAAGCGCATGAGCGCGACATCGAAAATGCGCTGGTGCGGCATATCACCCGCTTTCTGCTGGAGCTGGGCAGTGGTTTTGCCTTCATGGGCCGTCAGTTCCGGCTGGAGGTCGAAGGTGACGAGTTCTTCGTTGACCTGCTCTTCTATCACACGCGGCTCAAGTGCCACGTGGTCGTGGAACTGAAGGCCACAGCCTTCAAGCCGGAACACGCGGGACAGCTGAATTTCTACCTGACCGCAGTGGACAAGCAAATCAAGGCCCCCGACGACAAGCCCACCATCGGCTTGTTGTTGTGCAAGACCAAGAAACGGACGGTGGCCGAATACGCGCTCTCGGGCATTGACAAGCCCATAGGCGTGGCCGAATACCAACTGGTGCGTGCCCTGCCGGAAGCGCTGGGCACCAGCCTGCCGACGGTGGAGGAACTGGAAAGCGAACTGGGGGCGATTGACGACGGGGAGTTTGAAGCGGCAACCGGTAAGCGCGACTTACACGTTGGCGGGGAAGAAAAAGGAGAAAAAGAATGAGCGCCCGCGTACAGAACCACATCACGGGCCGCCTGTCGCTGCGTCCGCCGCAGGCCGAATCCCTCAGCAAGCTCGCGCGCGCGATCGATGCCGCGCCCGAACTCCTGGGCCACGAGCGTGACATCGCTGCAATCCTCGCCACGCTGAAGGCCGAGTTTCCGACGCTTGCGGACTTCGAGCGCGAATTTCCGTCGCTGTGCTTTGCCCTGGCTACCGGCGTGGGCAAGACGCGCCTGATGGGAGCCTTCATCGCCTATCTGCATCTGGCACATGGCATCAACAACTTCTTCGTGCTCGCCCCCAACTTGACGATCTACAACAAGCTCATCACGGACTTCACGCGCAACACGCCGAAGTACGTGTTCAAAGGCATTGCCGAATTCGCGCAGCAAGCGCCGCTGATCATCACCGGCGACAACTATGACCAGACGGGAAGCGCAGTTGGCGAGCAACTGCAAGGCTATGTCGATGAGCTGGTACGCATCAACATCTTCAACATCTCCAAGATCAACTCCGAGGTGCGCGGCGGCAAGGAGCCGCGCATCAAGCGCATGAAGGAAGTGCTGGGCGATAGCTATTTCAACCATCTCGCGAATCTGCCTGACCTGGTGCTGCTGATGGACGAATCGCACCGTTACCGGGCCAGCGCCGGGGTGCGCGCCATCAACGAGCTCAAGCCGCTATTCGGTCTGGAAGTGACGGCGACGCCCTTCGTCGAGTCCAGCCGAGGGCCGGTGCCGTTCAGGAACGTGGTGATCGACTATCCGCTGGCGCGGGCGATGGAGGATGGCTTCGTCAAGGAGCCCGCCGTGGTCACCCAGCGCAATTTCGACGCCAAGGCCCACACGCCGGAGGAGATCGAAAAGACCAAGCTGGAGGACGGCGTCCGCCTGCACGAGACCACCAAGGTCGAGTTGCTCACCTACGCCCGCGAGAACGGCGTCAAGCCGGTCAAGCCCTTCATGCTCGTCATCGCCCGCGATACCACGCACGCGGCGCAACTCTTGGCGCTTCTGGAGTCGGAAGCCTTCTACGAGGGGCGCTACCAGGGCAAGGTGATTCAGGTCGATTCCAGCCGTACCGGCGCCGAAGAAGAGGAGATGATCACGCGCCTGCTGGCCGTGGAGAGCGTGGACGAACCGACCGAGATCGTGATTCACGTCAACATGCTCAAGGAGGGCTGGGACGTGACCAACCTCTACACCATCGTTCCGCTGCGTGCGGCCAATGCCCGCACGCTGATCGAGCAGTCCATCGGGCGCGGCCTGCGCCTGCCTTACGGCAAGCGCACGGGCGTAGCAATGGTGGATCGCTTGAACATCGTCGCGCACGACAAATTCCAGGAGATCATCGACGAGGCCAACCGCGGCGACTCGCCGATTCGCCTGAAGCAGGTCATCCTCGATGCGCCGAGCACCGACGATAAGAAGGTCAGCGTGCAGGTCGAGTCGGGTGCATCGGCGCGTCTAGGCTTGACGGAAGCGCCGGTCGTGGTCACAGGGGCTTCAGCCACTGACAGTGGACCGGAAGTCCCCGCGCCCAAACCGGTGTTCACCACGGAGGCGGAGAAGCAGGCCGCGCGCATGGTTATGGACGTCATCGGCAAGTACGAGGTCAGGCGCGATCTAGTGCCCACCAGCAGCGCGCTGCTGAAACCAGAAGTGCAATCGGTAATCCTCGCGGAGGTGGCGGAGCGGTTGAAGCCGCTGCAAGGCGAATTGCTGGCGGGCGTGGATGAATCAGTTCCCTCACTTGACTTGTCCGCCGTGGTGGCGAAGACCACCGAGATCGTGGTGCAGCAGACCATCGACATCCCGCGCATCGCGGTGGTGCCGACTGGCGAGGTCACGACGGGCTTCCACGCCTTCAAGCTGGATGTGAGCCAGCTCCATCTCCAGCCGGGCCAGCGCGAGATCGTCGGGCAGATGCTGCGCACCAACGAACAGTTCACCCTGGCTGCCGAGGTCGGGCTCAAGGAGCAGCACCCGGAGGACTACATCGTCCACGCGCTGGTGGACTTCGACGACATTGACTACTTCACCCACGCCGATCTCCTCTACGACCTCGCAGGCCAGATGGTGCAGCACCTGCGCGGTTATCTGTCCGAGATGGATGCCATCAGCGTCCTCGATCGTGACCGCCGCCTGATCGCACGGGAAATCCACGCGCAGATGATGGCTCACTTCTGGGAAGAAGCGACCGAGTACGAGGTGCAGGTCAGTCGCGGCTTCACCGAACTCAAGCCGTGCAACTACACCGCCACGGCAGGCCAGACGGCCCACCACTTCCGAGAGACCGTGCTTGATCCCAGTCGCATCAAGCAAATGCTGTTCGGTGGCTTCGCGCGTTGCCTCTACCCGCTGCAGAAGTTCGACTCGGACACCGAACGGCGCTTCGCCATCATCCTGGAGCGCGACGCGACGAAGTGGCTCAAGCCCGCGAAGGGGCAATTTCAGATCTATTACAAGCTCGGCACCGAGCAGCCGGAATACATCCCCGACTTCGTGGCCGAGACGGAATCAGCGATTTTCATGGTCGAGACAAAAGCTCGTGGCGACATGAACACGCAAGAGGTTCAGGCGAAAGCGGCCGTTGCTGCCCGTTGGTGCGGGTACGCATCAGATCACGCACGTGAAGTCGGCACAAAACCGTGGAAGTACCTGCTGATACCCCATGACGAAATCAACGAGTCGAAACGGCTCGCGGATTACCTGCGCTTTGAGGTCAAGGCGTAATTGAGTTGCCTTCGACTTCCTCCAGATTTCCAGTCGCCCAGAACACCCTTACCGTTCGGCTGACTCTTCCCCTTGCCGGGCGAGTAGAGGACTTCCACCTCCAAGTAAGCGCGCCCTGCCGGCCACACCACACCAAAGAGGCGGTCCGTACCACCGGGCCGCCTCTTTCGCCTTCTCCCCCCAAGCGCGGGGGCCTGGCCGCCGTTACGGCGCGGTGTTGCCCATCGCCTTGACGCGGGCGGACAACCGGCTCTTGGTGCGCGCCGCCATGTTGCGGTGCGCCACTCCCTTGGTGACCGTCTTGTCAATGACCGACTCCGCGGCACGCAGCGCCGCGCGCGCCTGTTCCTGGTCGCCGAGATGCACCGCCTTCAGCACCCCCTTGATATAGGTCCGCAGACGCGAGCGCAGGCTGGTATTGTGCAAGCGCCGCTTTTCATTCTGTAATACGCGCTTGCGCGCCTGAGCTGTATTGGCCAACGTTTTACTCTCCGGTATCTGCCATCCCGCACTCTGCAGGAAAATCAAAGTGGGCTATTCTGGGACTAGCGGCTCCTCCTGTCAACGCTCGCTCTTCAATCACCCGCCGCGCGGGAGCTTCCTCCTTCTTCCATCAGGACCTGCACATGCTCCGCGGCCACGTGCACACACCACGTCTCCCCAATCGTCGGCCTTCGACCCGTGCACAGCCGCCGCGCCAACAACATATCCACCGAAAGGCCCCCTTCCAGGCGGACACGCCATGCGAGCCCTTCCTCGCGCAGACGGGTCAACTTCAGGCATAATACATTCTCGGCGGAAGCATCCACGGCGTCACACAGAACAAAATCCTCGGAGCGAATCACCACCGTCACCGCCATGCCAGGACGCAGATCCTCCCGCGGCCCGGCGCGCAACGGCCAACCCGCGACGATCACGGTCATGCCCAAACTATCCACCTGTTCCACGGTTCCCGCGAAGCAATTGCGGAAACCCAGCAAACGCGCCACGCCGGCGCTTACTGGCCGGGCAAACATCGTCTGCGGACTGCCCTCCTGGGCGATGCGGCCATTCAGCAAGACGGCCATGTGATCGGCGAGCATCGCCAGGTGCGGGTCGTGGGTGACCGCCAGCACGGGCACACCGAAGTCATGCACCTCGCTAATCAACGCGTCAAGAATCTCGTCACGGGTGGCCATGTCCAGCGCGGAGGTAGGTTCATCCAGCAGGAGCAACTCCGGTCGCCGAGCCAGTGCGCGGGCCAGCGCCACCCGCTGACGTTGCCCACCGGAGAGCGCGTCCGGATAGCGTTCCGCCATTTCGCCAAGCCCCACCCGTGCCAGCAAATCCATGGCTTGCCGGCGCCGATCCGAACCACGCAGAGGATAAGCGACATTCTCCCAAGCCCGCAGATGCGGAAACAACGCGTAACCCTGGGGCAGATAACCGATAGGCCGCTGCTCCGCGGCCAAACCACCAAAGGGGCTGCCCCGTGCGGGAATCAGCCCGGCAATGGCCTTCAGAAGGATGCTTTTCCCTTCCCCGGAAAGGCCGAGCAAAACGGTAAAAGCCCGCACTTCCATCTGAACATCCAAATGCACGGGTTTATCTATTTGATAATGAATATGCATGTCCGCAAACACCACCGTCTCACAGCAACCCCCGACGGGTGCGCAAGCCCAGCCACAAAGGCAGCGGTATCGCCACCCAAAAAAAGACCCAGAGCAAGGGGTATACCGCGGTCAGACCAACATCCTGCAGATTCACCCAGAGTTTGACCGGGATACCCTGAGGGAAATAGGCCACAATCAGCACGATCCCAAACTCACCCATGGCACGCACCCATGCCAGGGCAACGCCTGCGGCAAGACCGAGACGCGCCAACGGCACGGTGACCCGCCAGAAGGTTTGCCAACGATTACGCCCCAGCGTCCGGCTGATCTGTTCCAGTTCCTCCGGAACGCCTTCGAGAGCCGCTCGCGCCGCCAGTACGTAGTACGGCATGGCCCCGTAAATTTGGGCCAGCACAAAGGCGGGAGCGCTATTGGTGAGATAAATGCCCGCCTGGCTCAGGAGCCCCCCCACTGGCGAATACGGCCCGTAGAAAGTGCTGAGCAGAATGCCCATGGCCAGCGGCGGGGTCAATAAGGGCAAGAGCAGCAACGCATCCAGCACCCATTTGCCCCGGTACGCGCCATGTGCCAGCCACCACGCCAGAGGTGTTCCCGCCAGCACCACCAGCAGCAGGGCCAGCGCGCTGTAAAACAGGGAAACCCAGATGGCCTGGATATCGCCAGGAGCAAAGTGAAAATCATGCCAGTCCGTCGCCAAAGCCAGTCCCCCGAAGGGAGCCAGCAGGAAGATCAAAACGACGGCGGCCGTCCCCGCACCCAACCAGCGCAATGGCGGCCGGCGCGACGCGGTGGCTATGTGTTCTACACCCATGACCACCTCGTTATTCTCCATCAGATATCCCCGACAACGTCTTATATCCGGTGACCGCGATATGGGTCAAGTATTCCCAGAAATAGCGGGTTCAGAGCCTCATCAGGGTATTTTTATGCTACCCTTATGGGTGTACGCGCCCACAAAGCAGGACCGCAGCTCCACAATTTTCCAAACTGGCAAAGATAACCACAGAGCGCACCGACCGACCATGCACTGGACCATCCTCATCAAGTCTCACCCGGACGCCCATGGCAATCCCGTCCTGCAGGGATTGCGCGTAGCGGCCGCCGCATGCGCCGATGGGGTGGAGATCAGCCTCTTTCTGGCCGAAGAAGCGGCATTACTGGCTCTGCACACGGAAGCGCTGAGTGAAAGACAGCGGGTTCACCACGATCTCATGGCGGAAATTCAAGAGCTGGGTGTCGCAATTCATGTAATCGGCTTCGAGTGGTTGCAGGAAGCCAATGGTCAGACACTGCGGCCGGGCATCCAGATCGCGAGCATGAAAACCCTGGTGCGGCAAATGAAACTTTCGGATCAGGTCATTACACTCTAAATCCATGACAGCCACCTACGCTATTGGCGACCTTCAGGGTTGCTCTGCCCCCTTTAACGCCCTGTTGGAGCAGATGGGTTTTACACCCGAGACGGACCAGCTCTGGCTCGCGGGCGATCTCATCAACCGCGGCCCGGACAGTCGCGCCATTCTCACCCGGATCCACGCCTGGAGGGATCATGTCCAGTTCGTCCTCGGCAATCACGATCTCTACGCCCTTGCGCGCTGGGCGGGCATCATCCCCGCGAAAAAAAACGATACCCTCAGCGCCGTGCTCAGCGATCCACGGGTGGACGAATGGATGGACTGGCTACGCAACGGCCCGATGCTGATCACCGACGCGACACTGGGCTGGACCATGGTCCACGCCGCCCTCCATCCCGACTGGGATCTGGCGCAGGCGCAAGATCATGCCGCCGCCGTCGAAGCAGCGCTGCACGGGCGCCAATGGCGGCGCTTCATAAAGTCTCTCTGGGCGGCCCCGGTGCCCAATCGTTGGCAGGAATGCCGCAATGAAGAAGAGGCGCAACGCTTTCGAGTCGCCGTATTCACCCGTGCCCGCTACGTGACCGCCAAGGGGTTTTTCAGTTGGCCCAGCACGCCGCCCAGGGACGCTGCCCACGAGTTCGCACCCTGGCACCAGTGGTTTTTAGAACGGCAAACTACGGGGGCCATCATTTGCGGGCACTGGGCCACCCAGGGTTTACTGGTGCGGCCACGCCTGTTGGCGCTCGATAGCGGCTGCGTCTGGGGCCGCCAGCTCAGTGCCGCCCGTATCGATGGAGCGGAACCGGTGATTTATCAGACGCCCTGCCCTATGTTCGCTCGGCCGGATTCGGGTTAATATCCCCGCCATGTGGATTGTGGCCGTACAGCGCGCAGTTTTTGTGAAGACGCCCCCACCAGGAGACTCGCCCCCATGCACGACGCTCTTCTCCCCCCTGGACAGCCCACCTACCGTAGCGCCATGACGAGTGGCTGGCGCCTGCTGCGGCAGCGTTTCAAGCCCCTCTCCGGGGCCATTCTCATTTACTTCATGCTGCTGCTCATCGGATTCATCACCCTCGGCATCCTCAACGCCATCAGCCCAGCCAACGCGGATCTGTGGCGCTTCCCCATGTATCTCTGGACATACGTGCTCAATATCGGACTCTACCGCCTGTTAGCCACCGCACTGGCGGATAGAACCTGGAGTGTCGGTGATCTGCTCTGGGGCGCCCAACGCGTCGAGGCGTGGACCCTGTCCATGCTTCCCGCGGCGCTTGCCGCGATCTTCGTGGCCGTTACCGGCTTCGCGGCGACTCCTGGACACCCTTTGCCGCCATCCACCTTTACCCGGCCGGATTTCTGGCTGGAAATATTCGCCTGGATGTTGGTAGGCTTCTTTTTTCAGTATGCCTTCATGCTCTTTGCCGTGTATGGCGCGTCTCTGCAAGCGGCCTTGCGGGACGCATCCCGTATTTTCGGCAGCCGCCTGGTGTGGCTTTTTTTTCCATTCGTACTTACCCTGTTCGTCCTGCTCGCGAGCGTGATCTACGCCATTCCTGTCGGGTTGATCGTCGGCGCGCTCAGTGTCCTGTCAAAATCCTTATTATCTTCACTCATCGCCAGGATCGTACTGGTCGCGCTGGTTGTCTTCAGTATGGCTCTGCTGACGATTGCACTGGTGATCTGGATGTCCGGCAGCCTGCTGATCGCCACCGGTGCGCTCGCGGATCACGCAAGACCGGAGGGGCGGCTCATCCCCTGACGCTTCCGCGAGCGATGAGCCCGCCACGGCCGGGTTTGGCGCGAACGTCCTTTACGGTTATCCTGAGACGCCATGCCGACCGTCCCCGCCCGCCATCCGCTGGAAATACTCCGCCACACTTTCGGCTACGCGGCCTTCCGTGCCCCGCAGGAGGAGGTGATCCACACCCTCATGGCGGATCGTGACGCCCTGGTACTCATGCCAACGGGAGGCGGAAAATCCCTGTGCTATCAGATCCCGGCCATTGCCCGGACGGGTACCGGCGTGGTCGTGTCGCCGCTGATCGCCCTGATGGAAGATCAGGTCACCGCGCTGCGCCAGGCCGGGGTGGCCGCCGCCGCGCTCAACTCCAGCGCCCTTCCGGCCGCCGCCCGCGCCATCGAAGAAACGCTGCTGCGCGGGACGCTTGACCTTCTTTACATCGCTCCGGAACGATTGCTTCAGGATCGCACCCTCAGCCTGCTGCAACGTGTTACCGTCAACCTCTTCGCCATCGATGAGGCCCACTGCGTGTCCCAATGGGGGCACGACTTCCGTCCGGAATATCTGCAATTGCGGGTCCTCCACGAACGCTTTCCGCAGGTGCCGCGCATCGCCCTCACCGCCACCGCGGACCCGAAAACCCGCGCGGAAATCATTGAACGGCTCGCGTTGCAAAAGGCGGCCATCTTCACCCGCTCCTTCGATCGTCCCAACATCCGGTATCACATCCACGGTGGCAGCCAAGGGGCACGCAATGCCCTGCTGCGTTTCATCCGTGACCGCCATACCGGCGAAGCGGGCATCGTGTACTGCCTGTCCCGCAAGCGGGTGGAGGAGATCGCCGAATGGTTGCAGGGCGAAGGATTGGATGCCCTGCCCTATCACGCCGGCCTGGGCGCAGACGAAAGACGCCGTCACCAGCAACGTTTTCAGCGGGATGAAGCCGTCATCATGGTCGCCACCATCGCCTTCGGCATGGGTATCGACAAACCCAATGTGCGCTTTGTCGCCCATCTGAACCTACCCAGGAGCATTGAGGCCTATTATCAGGAAACCGGCCGCGCCGGGCGCGATGGCATGCCCGCTGAAGCCTGGATGCATTATGGTCTGCAAGACGTGGTGCAATTGCGGCAGATGATTCAACAATCCGGGACGGATATGCCCCGCAAACAGATGGAGAGCCACAAACTGGACGCCATGCTCGCCCTCTGCGAAACCACCCACTGCCGCCGCCAGACCCTGCTCGCCTATTTTGGTGAGCACCTCCCCCAACCCTGCGGCAATTGTGACAATTGTCTGCAACCTCCCGCCACCTGGGATGCCACGATCGCCGCGCAAAAAGCCCTCTCCACCATACACCGCACCGGCCAGCGCTTCGGCGTGCAGTATCTGGTGGATGTCCTGATCGCCCGCGCGGAACCACGCATCCACCAGAACGGCCACGACCGGCTCAGCGTCTATGGCATTGGTCAGGAACTCTCGGCCAATGCCTGGCGCGCCGTTTTCCGCCATCTTTTGCTCCGTGGGCTGGTGGAGGTGGATGCCGAAGGGCACGGTGGCCTGCGCCTCAGTTCCAACAGCCGCCCGCTCTTGCGCGGCGAAGAAACCCTGACCTTGCGTCAGCAGGAAAATGTCACCCCGAAGCCACGGGACAAGCGCCCCGACCTCGCCCCCCAAGACGCCACGCTGTGGGAAGCGCTACGACAACATCGCCGCGCACTGGCGCTCGCGCAGGGAGTCCCGCCTTATGCCATCTTCCACGACGCCACCCTCATGGAAATGCTGCAGCGCCGCCCACGCGACCTGCGCGCCCTCGCCACGGTCCCCGGCATCGGCGAACGCAAGCTGGCCGCTTATGGCGCATCCTTCCTGAAAATCCTGCTGCGCTGAATGCCACCCCGGTGCAATTGACCGTACCGGCTATTAACGCTAAGGTTTCGACCAATGGCTCTTGAGAACGTCACCCATGCTCAACACAGTTGCCCCCCCTTTCCACCCACCGGGCATATCAGGATGACGACGCAGGTGCCCCGGCGCGTCGCCATCATTCATGACTGGCTCGTCACTTATGCCGGGGCGGAACGTGTCTTGGAACAAATGCTGCTGTGCTATCCGGAAGCGGACCTCTTCAGCCTGGTGGATTTCTTGTTACCGGACCGCCGCGACTTTATTGGCAACCGGCCAGTGACCACTTCCTTCATTCAGCGATTACCCAGGGCGCAAAAAAAATATCGGAGTTATCTGCCTCTAATGCCCCTGGCCATCGAACAGTTCGACCTCTCCGCCTATGACCTGGTATTGAGTAGCAGTCATGCGGTGGCAAAAGGGGTTCTGACCGGACCGGATCAGTTGCATCTGAGCTATGTGCATTCGCCCGTCCGCTACGCTTGGGACCTGCAACACCAATATCTCTGGGAGGCGGGACTGGTACGTGGGCCGAAGAGTTGGGCCGCCCGTATCATTCTTCATTACGTGCGCCTTTGGGACAGCCGCACGCCCAATGGCGTGAATACCTTCATCGCCAACTCCCGCTTCGTCGCCCGCCGTATCCACAAGACCTACCGGCGCGAAGCCACCCTCATCGCGCCTCCCGTCGATGTCTCTCATTTTGCCTTGCGGAGCGCCAAAGAGGATTTTTATGTTACCGCCTCGCGCATGGTGCCCTACAAAAAAATGGACCTGATTGTGTCCGCCTTTACGGCCATGCCCGACAAACGCCTTGTGGTGATCGGCGATGGGCCGGATTTTGAAAAGGTGCGGTCCAAGGCCGGACCGAATGTCACCCTGCTCGGCTTCACCGGGACCGAAATCCTGCGCGACCACCTGCAACGGGGACGCGCCTTCGTTTTTGCAGCGGAGGAGGACTTCGGCATTGCCCCGCTCGAAGCACAGGCTTGCGGCACGCCGGTCATCGCCTATGGCAAAGGCGGAGTCCGGGAGACCATCGTGCCATTGGCGGAGACGGAGGACACCGCGCCCTCCCCCGCACCCACCGGCGTATTTTTTAACGAACAGTCAGAAGCCGCCATCATTGCAGCGGTGGAACGCTTCGAGCGGGAAGGCACGATCATCACCCCAAACGCCTGCCGTGAAAATGCGCTCCGGTTTACTCCGGAACGTTTTCGTTCCGAATTCACCGATCTCGTGGAAAGGGAATGGAGCATTTTTCAGGAAAAATCTCGACATCGGGACGCACAGCATATATAAAGGACAAACCTGCATGCCATCGAAAGCAAGTACTCCATGATGAAGCGCTTACTCACCGGTGCCCATGGCTTCGTCGGGCAACATGTTCAGGCCGCCGTATCATGTACGCCTTTGCCCCCCGAAGTGGACCTGCGCGACCGTCAGACGCTCGCCGCCGCCGTCGCGAGGATCCGTCCCGAAGCCGTCATTCACCTGGCCGCCCAGAGCTTTGTACCCGCCTCCTTCGAAAACCCCCGTGAAACCTTCGATATCAATCTCATGGGTACCCTGAATCTGTTGGAAGCGCTGCAAGCGGCGGATTTTCAGGGACGCATGCTGTTCGTTGGCTCCGGCGATATCTATGGACAAGTGCCGGAGGTCGAACTGCCGGTGCGCGAGGAACACCCTCTGCATCCGCGCAACCCCTACGCGGTCAGCAAAATAGCCGCCGAAGCCCTCTGCTACCAATGGAGCCAGACCTCCGGCTTCGAGATCATCATGGTACGGCCCTTCAACCACATCGGCCCTGGTCAGAGCGCCCGTTTTGCCATCGCCGATTTCGCCAAACAGGTCATGGAAATCCGCCTGAATCGCCGTGCACCCGTCCTGCAAGTCGGGGATATCGACGTCACTCGCGACTTCACCGATGTGCGCGACGTGGTCCACGCCTACACCCTCCTGCTGGATCAAGGTCAAAACGGGGGTATCTACAACATCTGCTCCGGACAGGAGTACCGCATTCGCCACCTGCTGGAGCAGTTGATCGCCCTCGCCGGCATCGACGCCAAAATCGAACAAGACCCCGCCCGCCTGCGTCCCGCCGAACAGCGCCGCATGGTCGCTAGCTTCGACCGCTTACAGCGGGATACCGGCTGGCGTCCCACCATTTCTATGGAACAAAGCCTGCAAGACTTACTCAACGACTGGGAGAAGCAACTTCAATGACGAAACATGCCCTTATCACCGGAATCACCGGTCAGGACGGCGCTTATCTGGCGCAATTGCTGCTGAAGAAAAACTACCAGGTCCATGGCCTTATCGCCCGCCGCAGCACCGACCCTCTCGGTCGTCTGCGCGAATTGGGTATCGCCGATCAAGTGCAACTGATAGACGGCGACCTGATCGATCTATCCTCCATGATCCGCGCCATGGAAAAATCCCAGGCGACCGAGGTGTATAACCTCGGCGCCCAGAGCTTCGTCGGCACCTCCTGGGACCAGCCCATCCTCACCGCCGAGGTCACCGGCACCGCCGTGGTCAAAATCCTGGAAGCCATCCGCATCGTGAACTCCGAGGCACGCTTTTATCAGGCGTCCACCAGCGAGATGTTCGGCCAGATTCAAGAAGCCATCCAGTCGGAACGCACGCCCTTCCATCCGCGCAGTCCCTATGGAGTCGCCAAGCTCTATGGCCACTGGATCACCGTCAACTACCGGGAAAGCTTCGGCCTGCACGCTTCCAGCGGCATCCTCTTCAATCACGAATCCCCCCTGCGCGGCACCGAGTTCGTCACCCGCAAGATCACTCTGGCGCTGGCGCGCATCCGTCATGGCCTGCAAGAGGTGTTGGAGCTGGGCAATCTCGACAGCAAGCGTGACTGGGGTTTTGCGGGCGACTACGTGCGCGCCATGTGGCTCATGACTCAGCAGGAACAGCCCGATGATTACGTCGTCGCCACCGGAGAAACCTGGACGGTGCGCGCTTTCGTCGAGAAGGCCGCCGCCCACGCCGGATTCGATCTGGTCTGGGAAGGGCGGGAGGAAAAGACCCAGGGCATCGATCGCCGGAGTGGCAAGGTCATCGTCCGCGTCAACCCCGCCTTTTATCGCCCCGCCGAGGTGGATATCCTCATCGGCGATCCCGGCAAGGCCCACCAGAAGCTGGGCTGGAAACGCGAAGTAAGCTTCGACGCCCTGGTACAGATGATGGCCGAGGCGGATTTGCGGCGGCTGGTTTAACCGCCCCTCAGCACGGAGATGATGCAATGCACTCGTTGATCCCAGTCATTCTTTCCGGCGGCGCCGGGACGCGTCTGTGGCCGCTTTCCCGGCAGAGCCACCCCAAGCCCTTCTTACAACTGCCCGATGGCGAAACCTTGTTGCAGAAGACACTGCAACGCGCGCTGGCCCTGCCGGGTGTCCATCACTTTATCACCGTGACCAATCGGGAATACTACTTCCAGACACGGGATGTCTACCAACCGGTGTTGAACCAAACAGAACAGCGGGCGGCATTTTTCGTTCTCGAACCGGTAGGCCGCAACACCGCCCCGGCCATCGCCGCTGCCGCATTGCAGGCGGAAGCCCTGATCGGGCCGGAAGCGATCCTGCTGGTGCTGCCCGCCGACCATCTGGTGCAGAACCAGGCCGCGTTCGCTCAAGCGGTGGAGCGGGCACAGCAACTGGCCGAGCAGGGCTATCTGGTGACCTTCGGTATCCATCCCGCCTGGCCGGAAACCGGTTATGGGTATATCGAGGCCGGCGACACCCTTGAGGCAGCCGGCACGCCACTCGGCTTCGCGGTGCGCCGCTTCGTCGAAAAACCCGACAGCGATACCGCGGCCGCTTTTCTCGCCCAGGGCGATTACACCTGGAACAGCGGCATGTTCTGCTTCCGTGCCGATGCTTATCTCACCGCCTTGGAACGCTACGCACCGCAACTCTACCACGACACCCGCAGCGCCTGGGCGGAGGGTCGCTGCGAATCCGATTTTCGAGAACTCGCACCGGGCTTCGCGCAGGTGCCGGACATTTCCGTAGACTACGCGGTCATGGAAAAGGCCGAGCAGGTCGCTGTCGTCCCCGGCGACTTCGGCTGGAGCGACATTGGTTCGTGGACCGCTTTCGGCGCCCTCCTCCCTGACGGGATCAATGGAAACCGCGTCTTGGGAGAGACGGTGCTGGAAGATGCGCAGAACTGTATCGTCCACAGTTCGGATCGCCTGACCGCCTTGCTCGGGGTGGAGGAACTGATCATCGTCGATACGCCGGATGCCCTCCTTATCGCCCGCAAGGACCGCGACCAAGACGTCAAACGCATCGTCACCGAACTGAAGCGACGCGGCCATGAAGCGCACAACCTGCACCGCACCGTCCACCGTCCCTGGGGTACCTACACGGTACTGGAGGAAGGCGCCCGTTTCAAAATCAAGCGCATTTTCGTCAAACCGGGAGCTGCGCTTTCCCTGCAAATGCACCATCACCGCAGCGAACACTGGATCGTCGTATCGGGCACCGCAAAGATCGTCAATGGCGAGGAGGAGCGTCTCATCCGCACCAACGAATCCACCTACATCCCTGCCGGAACCGCGCATCGCCTGATCAACCCGGGCGTGATCGACCTGGTGATGATCGAGGTGCAGAGCGGTGAATATCTGGGAGAGGACGATATCGTGCGTTTTGATGATCGTTATGGACGCGTGGCTTCCTAGCGGGGCCCCGAAGCCGCTGCCGCTTCATCAGGAGAAAGGCGCATGCGCGCAGAGATACGTTATTTATGGCAGCACCGCGAAAAACCCACGACCTTAAAACGCGCGCTTATTCTGATCGCTAAACGCCTGCTCAACGTCTACCCCCTGCTGCGCATCTTGTGGCGTATCCAGCGCTTCCGATCAAAAGGCGCGACCATCGGCACGCTCTGTGTCCTGGGGGAGATCAGCTATTCCGCCTCCCTTAAAAATCTTGTTGTCGGAGATCACTGCTCCGTGGGGAGCTGTGAATTATTCCTGCACGATACGATACAGATTGGGAACTTCGTGACGATCAATGGCGGTGTCAAACTCATCTCGGCATCGCATCGATTGACCGATCCGCTTTGGCGACATAAAAAAAGCCCGATACATATTGGCGATTACGCATGGATCGCGACGAACTCCATCATTCTTCCCGGCGTTCGCATCGGCAGAGGGGCGGTGGTCGGCGCTGGCGCCGTGGTTCGGGAAAACGTCCCGGATTACGGGATCGTTACCGGCAACCCCGCCACCCTTGAAACACACCAAAGAACCAGCGACCTGCATTATTATCCAGCGCTCTTCAATGCCCCTTTTGAAGCCTGGATCGGCAAGAATCTCGTGCGCTCATGATATTTGCCTATCCGGGATAGCCATGAAAATCACCGTACTGGTGCCCACCTATCGCCGCCCGGCGGACTTGGCCCGCTGCCTGGAGGCGCTGTCCCGGCAAGAACGCGGTGCCGACGAGGTGATCGTCGTCGCCCGCGCCGACGACCAGGAAAGTTGGCACGTTCTCGCGCCGTGGCGCCTCAAACTGCCCTTGGTGGCCATTGAAGTGTACGCGCCTGGACAAGTACACGCGCTGAACGCCGGAATCCAACGGGCAACGGCGGCAGATATCATCTCGATTACCGATGACGACGCCGCTCCACATCCCGACTGGCTTTCCCGCATCGAAGCCCATTTTATCCGAGACCCCGCCATTGGCGGCGTGGGTGGCAGAGACTGGGTACATCAGGGAGGAGGCATTGAGGACGATTCTCGCGCCGTGGTGGGCAAAGTGGAATGGTACGGGCGCGTTATCGGCAATCATCACCTGGGGGTCGGCGAAGCACGCTATGTCGACGTGCTCAAAGGTGCAAACATGAGCTATCGGACCACGGCCATTGCCGGCCTGAAATTCGACGAATCGCTCCGTGGTACCGGCGCCCAGGTGCATAATGACTTGAGCTTTTCGTTGGAGGTCCGTCGCAAGGGTTGGAAACTCCTTTACGACCCACTCGTCGCCATCGACCATTACCCGGCCGAGCGATTTGATGAGGATAAACGGGCCACCGTGCACATCCCGGCGTTAACCAACGCAACACACAACGAGACCGTCGCGCTTTTGCGTTACCTAACCCCCATACAGAGACCCATTTTCATGGGCTGGGCACTACTGATCGGGACGCGGGTTGCTCCGGGCATCTTACAGATGCTACGCCTCCAGATTCACCGCACCCCCTCAGTCAGCATATTTTGGGCCGTTCAGGCGGGCCGCGGCGCGGGATGGCGCACTTGGCGCCATGCTTACAAGGCAGGCAAAGGCGCTCACTCTTCGGAACGATGATGGGTTGGTTTTCACCTCACGGCGCTTTATCGTGAGCGTACAGCACCCCGGCTTACAGCAGAAGTTTATAGAACCGCACGCGCCCCAGTAGAACGGCATGATCGAACGGTGATTCCGGACCATGAAAAAGCAGTATATCTGGCAAACCTGCTTTCCATCACTGGAAGATGCAAGGCCGATCATAGGCCGTGGATCGAGTGCCACAACCGTCACCGGCCACATCAGGCGCTGAGAATGAAAACCCCAGCGGAAATGTATAAATTTAGTGACATACCTATGCAGATTCCGGTAGATCATTACATGCTCACAGAGTGTTCATTTACCACCCAACACCGCCATGATTCAAAATGGAACACGTTTTAGGTCTTCTATAAATTTTTTCGGTTCTTGTTTTATTATTTCCCTATAGCCATCAAACTCTAAGCTAGCTTCTTGGAAGTTATCTAAAATATCAAATATTTTAGATATAATGTGTGGAATATTTTCGGATGACTCATCGAACTTATATTTTTCATGAATAGGGACATCCTCGTAATATCTTGCAGAACCTCTTTTCCCCGTTATAACGCAACAGCCTAAAATTGCCGCCTCTCTCGGGATTCTGTCTTTCCCCGGATGACTTCCGAAGTCAATATAGCACTTTGCCTTCTGGAGTGTTCCTATGACTTGACTTCTGCTCATATTGATCAGTGGAATAAATTCAACCCCTTCCGCAGAAGAAATTATTTTTTTCGTAAAGGCTGACCCTTTCTTTGGATTGTACGCCACAATGTTTTCCTTTTCTTGATGAACACCACCCAAATTTATATAATCCATATTAATATAGTCAGATAGGTAATAAGCCGGACTTAGACCTTTAAAATGGTCAACACCACTAACCGACTGAAACATATATAGGTCGGCAAAATTAAGCAGTTTATCATTTCTATAGTCGTACTTTCTATACAGAACCTCTAGGTTATAGATGTCAACTATTGGTTTTCCTGTGACCATTTTTGACAACTTATTTATTGCACGAGAGAATATAAAATCTGTTCTTTTTACTCGGTAGGTGTAATAATTATCCACACTTAAAAACCAAACCGATTTTTTTATTTTTTGATACTTTTCGAATAACCCAATACCAAGCGGCACCTCTGGCACGACCAGAGTATTTATTCTGTTATCATCATGCGACTCTATCTCTAATACATATGGACAGTTGTAGACGCTGTACTCTGGGTGGACTGGGGTTGGGTTTATACCGCTTTCATAAGCATAATAAAAAACAAAGGCATTTATATTGAGATCGTTCCTCAAGTGGTAGACAAGTTGATGCATTAATTCTGGTCCGCCAGTAGCCATATTTGCAGGACAGGCGACAAAAACTTTTTTATTCATTAGCCCATTCTCTCTAATAAATTTTTTGCCGATTTTATGGACGTAGCGACAACCTGATCCATATTATAATAACGATACTGTGCAAGACGCCCAACAAATGTTACGTTTGGCTCAATATCGGTCAAGACACGATATTTTTGATATAGCAATTCATTCTCGGAACGAGGAACCGGGTAGTAAGGTTCACCTTCTGCTTGGGGATACTCACGCACGATGGAGGTAGCAGCATGCTTCTGCCCAGTGAGGTGTTTGAATTCTGTAATACGGGTATAGTTGTGATCGTTCGGATAGTTGATTGTCCCAACAGACTGATATTCCATTACATCGGCGACGTGCTCATGAACAAATCTTAAAGAACGGTACGGTAGAGGGCCAAAACGGTAGTTAAAGAAAGCGTCAACGGGACCACTATACACGGTATGTGTAGGCAATGGGTGTTCTATTTTATAATCGAAATAGTCTACTTCGGTAAGCACTTTAATGAGAGGGTGGTCCAATATACGCTGAAACATCCGCGTATATCCATCACTAGGCATCGCCTGGAATGCATCAGTAAAATATCGGTCGTCGTCATTAGTACGCGTTGGAATACGTGCGGCGACACCCGCGCTAAGTTCACTTAAGTCCAGCCCCCACTGCTTACGTGTATAACCACGGAAGAATTTTTCACAAAGATCGGGGCCAACACTATTTAGAACTAAGTCCTCACTGGTTTTTATAGAGTCTTTAGGCTCACGCACCCCCTCCAGAAAGGTAGCTGCGCCGGCTTCGTCGAGATCTAAACCATACAAACGATTAATGGTCGTCCGATTGATGGGGATCGGCAGTAGTTGACCGTCCACTTGTGCCAACACCCTGTGCTCATAAGGTCGCCATTCTGTGAAACGGGAAAGCCATTGGAAAACACGTTCCGAATTGGTATGAAAGATATGCGGACCATAAGGATGAATGAGCACGCCCTGCGCGTCATAGGTGTCATAGGCATTGCCGCCAATGTGGGGACGCTTGTCGATAATTGTGACCGAGTGTCCAGCCTCCGCCATCTCCCGCGCCATGACGCTTCCCGCAAAACCCGCTCCTACTATAAGTAGCAATCCTTTCATACCACCTCCGGTATTGTCTAATATTGCGCTGTTGTAGAATAAAAATCGTGATCACTGCATTCTCAGTAGGCATATCAAGCTAGCCGGGAAGTCGATTACAATATCTTACCAAGCAAAGATCTGCCATGTGCATAAGTACGATACACGACACTTCTGATGTCTGGTGCTATATACAGACCCCACAAGGACACTCCAACAACAAGGATGGATGCCGATAAATACCAAATCACAGAGAATTTACTGAACGATAGACCTAGAGCACAGCCGAGTAGCACCCATATTACCCCTTGGATAAAGGCCCATGTCGACCATAACTCCAGACGAGAACCCCAAAATAGTAACCCCGTATCCAGCAGAGTCACCACCACCAGAGCCATCGCTCCGCCCATTAATCCAAACCAATGCAAGGCAAACCATAAGAACACAATATGTGGAATAATTTCGATCATATGGAATCGCGCAGTGAGATCAGGTCTTCCTCGCGCCTGAAGAAAAGTGGAGGGAACATAAGCCAGGCCATTGAGCCAAATCGTCGTCGCAATAACCGTTCCAATCGGTGCAGCGATAGTGGCAAACTTTTCACCCACCCAAAGATCTAGAAATGGATGCATACCTACCATGAGTATTACAATCACAGGCGTAACCACCGCGATCAGTACATTCAGCGAGCGCTCCGCCTTTTGTCGCGCCTCCGCCTCTTCACCGGCAGAAAGTTGCGGAAACAGCGTCCTGGTCAACGCACCTGGAAATATGGATGTTTGACGAGCCAGTCGTTCCGGAACGGTATAATAAGACACGCCTGCGGCGCCGATGATACCACCGATCATAAATTTATCGAGGGTACTGAAGAAAGGCACGATCAGGTTCGATATCGAAATCCACGCGCCATAGCCAAATAAGACTTTCGCCCAACGGGGATCGAGCAAACGCGGTCGCCAGGAGCCTACGATCTTCAAAGTGAAATATACCAGAGGAATCAACGATACTGCCCGAACGATGATGGCAGCGGGAATCAACCAGAGCAGTTTCGGACCATACAAATAAGCAACGCCCAAGGGGACTACCTGCAGAAGAAACGTTCCCATGACCTGTAATATATTTAAACTCAGAAAGCGCTCCCTTCCCTCCATGGTTCCTGTGAACACACCTGAAATGGTTGCCAAAGGGACCGCAAAAGCGAGCCAAGGCATAACCGATATAACCGATGCGCGCATACCGCTCGGCATCTTGAATACATATTGGAAAACCAGCTCCCCTATAAAATAAAGTGCTACGCCACCCAGGAGCCCAATGCACCCATTGAGGTACAGAACCGTCCAGAAAACCGCACGCACATCCTCTTGTTTATCGGTTTTGGCAATTTGATTCGCCGCTGCGCGCGATAATCCAAGATCAAAAATCCCAAAATATCCTAAGAACATCCAAACCAAAGCGAGTACGCCGTAGCGATCAACTCCGATCTTATGTAAATAGAGTGGAACGGTCACCAAAGAAACCACTACCGGAACGAGGCTTCCCGATAAATTGTAGATCGTGTTTCTTTTTGTGCTTCCGCTCATTGCTCCGCCGTTGACATTCTTTGTTGGCACTTCTGCGCCACTTCGTCAGACAACTCCGATTGCTGGATTTCGTTATGAGACATCTCGATCATCTTCTATTGGATAATTCTGCAGCGCCAAAAACTATCGGCAGCGTTCGTAAAACAGTATCAATCAAGAAATCTCAACTTTTCACTCCTACCAGTATTATTTCTAAAAAGCAACAGCATCTTGAGTACCTTGGTTGTCAACCAGGAGGGCAACCATGTGAATAGATAAGCCATGATGCAGCGTATACTTCCGGTCAAGCGGAACGCTTTGATCAGACTCGTACGAGCTTTTCCATTCTCACCTGACAGCAGACGAAACTTGGCACCGTTAAAACTGGTCTTGATCAGTCTTTTTTTTATGATATCCTCCATTTCTGGGAAAGACTCATGGATCAAAAAATAGCTGAGTATGAATACCATAGCCTCACCATATGACGGATTTTCCGCCGCCGTCTCTGATCCGGAGTGCAATCGGTAAGACATCAACTTTTCAGGAACATAATAGCACTCAAATGCTGATCGACAATGCAAAAAAGACATCCACCAGTCGTATACTATGCCAACGCTTTCATATAGTTCATCAAGATCTATAGATCCCGCTCTAAACACTCGTGCAGAAGGGACTGGAATGACGCCATTGAAAAATGCTTCCGCACGATTGATGATCAGACCCTCGCTTAATCCTTCCCTGCCCCACATTCTCGTATTTTCTTCAGAGGCTGAAATATCCTCCACACCATCGGCATCCATGATTTTATGATCGCAAAAAACGAGACCAATATTTTTATCCTGTTCCATAGGACGGATCATGGTCTCCAGAAATCTTGCATCCAACACATCATCATCATGAATGTTCGCAATATACTTACCTCTCCCAAGTTTCATACCGATTTTTGCGTTCAACAACATCCCAAGTCGCTTTTCATTACCAACATAACGAATCCTGGAATCTTTAAACGCGCTACAAATCCGGGCGATCTCCGGAGAATTGGAATCGTCCGCAACGATCAGCTCGAAATCACCCATGGTCTGCCCGATAATAGAGGTTATGGTGATCTTCAAGTATTCCGTTCGCTGATATGCCATTACCACAACGGAAACTAGCGGGCTAGCTTCCGGATCTTCAGGCTGAAATTGAATACGTGTCATGCAACATCCTTCTCATAAACATATCGAAGAGAGCGGTTTTGAGGAGGTTTAGAGGACAAGCCCAAAGGCGATATCCTTTGCAAATGCCCGCCATCCGAATCCGCCCTGCTCAGGTGCACGGTAAGCATGTTCACCCAACAGTGAACGGACCGCCGCGACCTTTCTGGCAAAATTCACGTCACGGCCATAGATCTCCGCACGGGTTAGATACTGTTTACGTTGCGCTTTCCAGTAGGCCGGTGCCAACCTGGCCTTCTCGACAAAAGCAGGAGCCAATTTATCACAATTTTCTGTCATCCACTGCGCACGTTGTTCAGCCACGTTAGCCATAAATCTATAATGAGGTTCGCCAACACTCCGAGATTTGTAGGTTCTCTTAAAAAATGAATCCGGTGTATGTTTTCCCTCATCGTTAAGCGGTGCACCAAAAATATTGGTATCGTGCATTCGATAGCACGCCAGTGGTGCCGCTATGAATGCTGTTTTCCCAAGCGTATGAGAGAGCATATATACAAGATGATCATGTGCCACCATCTGATTACCCTTGTGCATTTCTTTTGGCGGTTGTGGCGCAAAAGGCCGATATCGCCAATCAATCGCGCAGCGAAGCAGAGAGGCTCGCACCAGCAAGGCAAATCCTGGTATTGAGGTTTTCCACGGATTCCCTTCAAATGCCTGATGAATATGATCAGCGCTGATATCTGGATATCGCCGCCCCGTATCATCAAGATTCTCATTCACTATGCAGGCCGAATGCACCGAAGAAAGCACTTCTTCATCCACAAAGGGCCGTGACGCATATTCCAGCTTGTTTCGCAACCAGTAATCGTCCTGATCGCAAAATGCGATATAATCACCGACACATAGAGACGCCGCTTTCATAAAATTATCCGCGAAACCAAGCGTTGTCTCATTCTCGAAGACTCTCACCGGGAATGGCGCTGTTTTTGCGAAGTCGGCAATGATTTTCAGAGTGGCATCCATCGATCCGTCGTCGGTAACCACCAGTTCACAAGGGGACAATGTTTGCGCGGCCAGACTATCCAGTTGCTGGCGGATAAATCTGGCCCCATTATAAGTGGCCATGGCAATAGATATGTTCATCATAAGATTCTTACCATTTTATATCATCATGGAATAATGGATCAGTACATGAAGAGAAATAAAAATACTTAGCCATCATGGAGTGCCTACCTCCCTTCGAGAGATGCAAGAATAATTCATTATATATCTATCCTCCGGACACCTATCGAGTTGGCCTTCATGGAGGCCGCACATCGGACGGTTCCATTGATGCACATATACGAACGCGAGTTCCCTAAGACTCCAGCATGTCACGATATAGCTTCAATACCTCCCCGGTCATCCGTCCGACCGTAAGACACTGCAGATTTTCTTGTGCCCGATTACGCAAGCGGTCGCACTCCTCCGGTGATTCAATCAGCCGTAATAAAAGTGCCGTCAGTGCGGAAACATCCCCAACCGGGAACAGCAGTCCGGCATGTCCATGCTCAAGAACCTCGGGAATGCCCCCAACGCGCGTAGCCACAATGGCGCAGCCCAGCTCTCTGGCCTCGGAAAGGACTAAAGCGCAAGGCTCTTTGTGAGAGGCGAGAACAAATATATCCGCATCCTGCATATAGGCTTGAGGTTGCCGCTGGAATCCCTCAAAATGGATGAACGCCGCCCGGCCGCTCTGCGCGGCGGCGCCCTCAAAGGCCGCACGATCCGGCCCTTCGCCGACGAGGTATAAGTGTGCTTGCACATGACTGGGGAGACTTGCGAAGGCGCCGATCAAATCGCGAATACCTTTGCGCTCATACATTCCAGCCACTGTAACAATCGCCGGGTGATTGAGCGTTTTAGGTTGTGCAAGAGAAACCCGTGGACTATTGATTGTTCCATTCCTTATGACGTGCAACCTCAATGCTGGAATCCCTCTGTTTCGCATCGAAACAGAAACCGCCTCACTCACTGCAATCACGGCGTCACCAACACCCATCAATCTTGCGCTTCTCTGAAACTCATTATGCACATGTGTAACCAACTTATAACCGAATCCAGGTCGAGAAATTTTACCGATAATAGCGCCCGTCATCATATGCGCATGCACTATGTCTGGACGCGTTGCGCGAATGATCTGCCTAAAGTCAACCCATAATTGGGGCAGACCAAATAACGATTTCCTCAATTTTATCTGATGATGTTGAACACCATGAGAATTGAGCAGACTTTCGTACTCGCCACCATTGGATGCATAAAATACTTGATGACCACCATCACTCTGAGTACATGCCAAATCTACCGCGACATTGACGATGCCATTCCCAATTTCCATCACATGATTGGTAATATGTAGAATGCGCATGGGCCAACCCTTTTCCTATCGTCTCATATAACTCATTCTTCACCAGCAGTTTTTATTTTATACGAAAAACGTCGCGACACTGACACCAGGGATTGCCGAACTACGGCGCTGCTCTGGTATGAAGCGAAAAAACTGCAAAGCACAAGGAGCGATGCCCACAACAGCGAAAAAATCATGTTGTTCTGCGTTTGGGTGACGATCACACAGGCTAACGATACTAACAACGCCGAAGGTAGGAGACTCAACAATAAGAAGCGGAGCCCTATGCCGGCGATCAGGCATAAAAGAAGCGTGTCCGCAAAAACCTGGCCCGTCCATGCCAAGGCCGCCCCCGGCAACCCGTACAACGTTAGGCAAAACCACAAGAGCGCGGCATAGGGGATTAACTCTATTGCATGCAATTTGGCCACAAGGTCCGGTCGACCTTGGCCTTCAAGCATAATCAATGGCATAAAGGACAATCCGTTGCCCCATACGCCCACTAATATAATCGCCCCTACGGGGGCGGCTTGCAATGCGAATGGAATACCCACCCAAAGCTCCAAGAACGGCCGCATGAGAAAAATCCCCACAATGATAACCGGGGTCATGATGACATTGATGACTTCCAACGCGTTGATCGTGAGCGTTTTCGCATCATCCTTACCCGTCATGGACAGACGAGGGAAAATCGCGCTCGACAGGGCTGCCGGCAAAATGGCGGCACGTATCGCCAGATTATAGGGCACGTTATAATATGTGACCGCCGCGGCACCGGATACGGCGGCAATGATAAAGCGGTCTGCGGCGGTGAGTAACGGGCTGATAAGGTTCGTGACGGTCACCCACGCCCCATAACGCATGAGCTCCCGGACAAGGGCTTTGTCAAAACGCGGACGGTGGCGCAGTGGAAGAGCCACTTTAACGGCCGCCAAGAAGGGCAATGCCGTTATCATTCGAGCGACAACGGCCACACCAATCAACATCAAGAGATTAGGCCCATAGATATACGCAGCGACCAGCGGAGCCACTTGGAATATGACCGTGCCGGTAGACTGTATGATATTCATGGTACCGAAGCGCTGCCGGGCGCCCAGAGCGCCCGAAAAAACACCCGTCATGGTGGCCACGGGAATGGCTGCCGCTATGAAAGGCAGCGCAGCAAGCACCTCGATCCGCAGGTCATTCGGCATGGTAAACACATAGGTCATCAGTGGCCTGGCGACCCCATACAGCACCAAGCCGCCCACAACACCTAAGGCGCCATTCAGTGTCAAGGCCGTCCAGAATACCCCTTCGCGCTCCTCGACAGACGCCTCATTGAGTCGCGCGATATGATTGGTGGTCGCAAGCGAAAGGCCAAGATCAAAGAAACCAAAATAGCCCAACAATAACCAGACAATGGCCAGCACACCGTAGCGGGCGTCACCGATGAGGTGAAGATAAAGCGGGACGGTAACCAGCGATACGAGTACAGGGGTGCCCGCCCCCAGGAGGTTATAGGCGGTGTGCCGCTTGATACTCATGAGATGTCGCCCCGCCTAGCCATGCACATCTATCGCACCGCTTCTGCTTGGGGAATTGATAGATCGTTCATATAACTCCAGATAGGCCTTGGTCGTTTCAGACCATGTGTACTCCAGCGCCGCGGCACGCGCACGCGCACGGATGTCATCCCGTTGCTTCTTATCGTAAGCGGCAAGATTTCTGAGAATCAGCGCGATACCCTTCCCGTCTTCGGGATCATCCAGCACCCATCCCCCCCCGTCGGGCACCTGAAACGCCGCCCCCACCGATTGGGCCGTAATCACCGGCACGCCACTGGAAAGCGCTTCGGCCACAACCAGCGTGCAGGGATCATAGCGCGAGGGAAACACCAACACGTCCGCCGTTCGCATCAACTCTGCGGTATCCCGGCGAAAGCCCAGAAAGTGCACCCGCCGGGAGAGCCCAAGTGCGTCAGCGAGAGCAGGGTATGTACTGCCTTCGGTGCGACCCAGTACCAACAGATGCCAGTCGGGAGCCTCCTGAAGTGCCGCCAGCACGGTTTCCAAATTCTTCCGCCTCGATCGCAAATCCCCCGAAAATATCGCCAGAGGTATCTCGGCAGCGATATTTAGTTCACTCCGAAGGCCGCATCCCGGGTGATATTCGTCGGTATCCACTCCATTAGGAATCATCACAATCTTATGGCTTGGCACACCTATCGAACGCAACTCATCAACGACCAATGGAGAAACCGACACCACGGTGTCTGCTTGTCTGAAAGCCCTTTTTTCCAGCATGGCGTTTAATAAGGAAAATGATTTTTGGTACATGCTCTTGAAACCGCCTGTCAACGCGCTACCACTATACGGACTATGCAACCATGCCCCATGCACAAAGTGCGCGGAATTTATGTTTGCGGGATACCACGTGATAAATCCATTGGCATGAATAAGGTCAAATTGATCACCATGATGCCGCAGCCATCGAGCGGAGCGCCAAGCGAAAATCTGATTACGCAACAATTGACTGATCCATGGATCTACGGGAATTTTTACCCACTCTACACCAGCATCCTGGGCAACTTCTTCGGCACATTCGCTGGCCAACACCGTAACCTGATAACCGCAGGCACGAGCTGCACGGACAATTTCGTAGTTGACACGTCCTTGGCCATCACCCCGTTTAATCTTATGGGTAACCAGACAGATACTTTTCATGATGACACACCCCAAAGATATACAAACATTTGAAGATATCCGGTGCGGCCAGCATTCCAGATCATGATGTTATGGTGTGGCGATCATGCAGGCCGTGATAACGAATGCCCGCAACCGCCATCCCGACAAATGCCCAAAAAAACATTCCCGCAGTGCCAATCAAATTGTTGAAGAGCGGGATGGTAGAGAGTGTGGCCAGCGCGATCGCGCTCGATACAGCCATGAAAGGGTCCAACTTGGTCCATTTACTTAACGAGACGTACAATGATATCCATACCGTTCCTAAAAAAAATAAACTACCGCCGAGCCAGCCCAACACATAGGGAATTTCCATAATACCGCTATCAAAATTTACCACATGGCCACTTGATGACAAACGGGCGGCAACGCCAACATTACCGATTCCTTGGCCGATGGGCGTATCGAAAGCCTCACCAAGAAAGTGTTCATAGAATGATACACGTGTCTGATAACTGGCATTTTGTTGAACATGCTGAATAGACTCGAAACGATTGTTCAGGTCTTTGGCAATCGGCCCAAAGGTCAATACTGGAAGCGCCAACATTGTGACCAGCAGCGCGCCGAAGAAGTAACGTATCAGATTCTTGGGCTTAAACCGATATATCAGGTAAAGGATACCCACTGCCCAGCCACCCCATGCCGTACGCACCAGGCTCAATAAAAAAGCGCTATAGCCGAACACCGCGGCGGGAACACGCCAGAATCCCCCACCGGCGGCCAGCATAAGCAACGTGCCCATCAGTTCCATCGCAAATGGACCGGGAGAATTCATCGTACTGAAAATACGAACATGAAAGGGCAATGGCAAACCTATACTCAGCATCTTGGAGGAAATCATCCAGTACCTGTCCCAAGGCGGAGGATCCATGAACTGAAACAATCCGTAGAGTCCCATAACCAGGGTCCCCCACACAAAAGTACGATAGATAGTCCGCTTGAATCCTTCATATTCACGCCAGTGAATAGCGGTGTGCAAACCAAATAATATGGGGAGTATCCAGTTTAAAAGACCAAACGTCGCCGGCATGATCCCCGCATTGATAATGCCCACCAAGTAGCCATAAATAACACCAAACAGGGCCAATACCATCGGGAATAATGCTTTGTAACGTAATTGTGGGAGGTAGGTAATCACCGTAAAGAATGCCAAACCAGTAACCAGATAAGGACTAAGCATAATCAGAGAGATGGGTTGGAAACCGATTTGATAGTCCACTAGCCGTCTGATTTCTGGGGTAATAAACCATAACCACCAAGTGTGGCTCAAATATAATGCGGGGTGCGAACGATAAAGCGCCATGCCGAGCGCAAATGCCGCTGCCGGGAATAAATAGTTAGTGACGGAACTCAAATGTACTAAATAGAACGCGAAGGGGAATACCCAAAATAGAATGATCGGGATCCATATTTTGTCAAAACCGTGTCTGACGGTTCTGACCACCCCCCTGCCCGCTATGGTCGATACCATGTCAGCACCCTCCGATAGCGCCCATACGCACCCTCAGGCCCTCCATCGCATACGGCGGACGAATACACGCATTTTGTCTTTCAAAATCTGCAGGGCGGTCTTGTTGGTGGTATAGCTGTAGCCCAGTCCCTGATCCATCGAGGTGCCGTTGATCACCAATCCCCGGGGGCGGGCCATATGGGCCACACCGATGACATGTTCTTGAAAAGCCCGGCGTGGGGTTTGTCCCACCCGAATCACCGACAATACACGATCCACCATGCGGGAAATCACCAAACCATCCGACACCATGGGGAACGGTGGCGTATCCAAAATAATATAATCATACTCGCGACGTGCCCGGTCTATGAGCTCTGCGAATCTGGGCTGCCCCACCAGCTCTACCGGGCTGGGTGGAACCTCGCCCGCCGCAATCAGTTGCAACGGAAGATCGGGCTGACCTGTCAGTGATTGCACACACGCCCTCCATTCATCTTGCCCGGCCAGATATCCGGCCAAGCCGGGGCTTTGCACGGTGCGGAAGACTTCATGCAAATGCGGGTTACGCAAATCCGCATCGATCAACAGAACACTTTTGCCGTCTTTCGCCAAGGCCATCGCCAGTTGTGTGGCCACCGTGCTTTTACCATCCCCCTGAACAGCGGAGGTCAACATCAAAACTCGACCATGCTCCCCACCCGCGATATCCATATAGAGCTTTCCGCGCAGTAGCCGCATGGCCTCGCCATATCCGGAGCGTGAATCCGGGATCGTCATGCCCGCGGATTTCAGACCGTTGGAGGGCGCGCTAAACTTTGCATACTCCGGAAGCGTGCCGAACAGGGGCAGAGAGGCATATCGCCGGCGAATCTCTTCGTCCGAATGGAATCCCTTGTGCGCCAGGAATCTCCAGAACACCACACCCAACCCGCTCAACAACCCCAGAAAGGCGCCCACGAGGACGTTGCGTTTCCCCACCGGCGACACGGGGAGATCATGCACCAGAGCGGTATCCAGGATCCGGTTTTTGGTGATCGTGCTGGCCTTGCTGATGGCCGCCTCTTCCTGCTTTTCCATCAAGAACATATAGAGTTTTCCCAGGACCTCGCTGGATCGCGTCAAAGAAAGGACCTGCAAGGCTTCCTGGGGGTAATGGCCCATCTGCTCTTTGTATTGACCGATGAGATCACTGAGCGAACGCATCCGCTGATTGGTCTCGCTCTCCTGATTACTGAGCACATTCCGGATCGCCGACTTGATAGAATCGATCTCCGTCATGATCTGCCTCATTTCGGGCGCTGCCGGGGTATAGAGGTTTCGTAGTGCCGCCTCCTTACCTTGGGCGGTAATCAGCTTTTCACTCAATCCATTCAAAACCGGATCACTGACACTACTGACCAGATAAGGATTGACGCGGTCACCGGGCGTATTCAGCTCGCGGCGCAGCCGTTGCAGGCTGTAGAGCTTCAGTTTGAGCGCGCTGAGCTGGCTCTCATACGTCGCCATCTGACTGATCATGACTTGTGCATTGGAGGCCACCGACAATACACCGCTCTTGCTCTGGTAACCGGCCAAACGATTGTCGGCCGTCTCCAGCGCCGTGCGGATCTTCTCCAATTGCACGTTCAAGTAGTCATACGTGGAAGAGGCCTGACCAGTGGCCCAGGCGTGCGTTTGCTCGAGATAGGTCAACATCAGCGTATTGAGAAAATGTTGGGATGTATAGGGATTCGCATCCTGGAACGCCAGGTTGACAAGAAAGCTGGTCGTCGTCCCTCCGGTATTCTCTCCGGCTTCCGCCACCGAAACACGACTCCGGATCATTTTGTAGATGGCCAGAGGCGGCTGAATGGTCAGGTGGTACGTGCTGCCTGCCTTTGGCACAAAACCAGCCACGTTGGGCTGTAAAACCAGACGCAATGTCGGGGCGACGGCCGGTTCGCCCAGAACACCGGTGAGCAGCACCTGCTTGCCGCGCTGAATACGATAGTGGCCAGAGGCGGTGAATATCAAGTCCAAGCGCGCACCATACAGATTCGGCCCTATCGCCTTGACCAGACTCGCGTGCAGACCATCGCCGGGCGGTGCATAGATGCCAAAGGAGTGACCACTGGCCAGCCAATACCAGAAATGGACGGAGTTGTTCTCACTCGGACTCAGGATCGATACGTTTAGCCCAGACCTGGCAATCGCGCGTTCAATGATGTCGCGACTCTGCATGATCTGAATTTGTGTCTCCATATTTGGCGCCTGAGTCAAGCCCGCCAGCAGGGATAAACCGCTTCCACCACTGGGCACACCCTGGTCCTTCTCCGCATTACCCAGATAAATGGAACCGGTGGATACGAATACCGGCACGCTGAAAAGCGTAATCAGCACCGCGAGGACCGCACCCGCTCCCGCCAAGCCCACCGGCCACCGCCAGTGGGTTTTCAACGATCGAAGCAGGGCGGCTACATCAATTTTTTCCCCTTCATCTCCATCTTCCAAGGCCCCGCCAGTGGGAGATTGCCTAAAGAGATCGTCGCTTTGATGCTGGGACAATGTTTCTGGATTATCAGTCACGGGATCATCCTATTGCGACAGATACTTGATGGATACGAATGGGTTCAGCACACCCGCTATGGCCTGCAGCGAAGGCAGAATCAACTGAATGGCCTGGTTCCAACTGCTGATGGCCGTCTGCGGAACATACACAATGTCGCCCGATTTCAGGTAGAAGGGTGCAGCCTTCCCTTCGAGAATGGCCCGCGCGTTGACAATGATCAACTCACCACTGGCGCCTTCGGAACGGATGATGCGGACGTCGCTCAAACGGGCGTTGGTGAGTGACGTGGTATCCATGCCCGCCGCCGACAGCGCTTGCAGCAACCCTAAACGCCCATCGACAAAAGGTATCGCCCCAGGTTTCGCGACCGCGCCAAAAACGTAAGCCCGCATGGTGGAGATGCTGGGTACCACCACCGTGTCACCGCTCGCCAGGGAAATGTTTTGCCCCAGATTCCCATTCATGATGAGTTGATGAAAATTCACTGGCAATTTTTTGCCCTGCTGAACGACATACGCCCCGCGCAGATCCGCATCAGGCAGGTTCACACTCCCTCCAAGGGCCATGGCATCCAACAGAGTCAGGCGACGATCAGAGAACTTCAGGCCCGGCGCCGTGAACGCCCCCAGCAGGTAGTAGCGAATACTGTGGGCGACTTGAAGTTGCACGGTAACATCCGGATCGACCACGTAGCGGGCATACAACTTTGTCAGGCGGGTCTGTAATTGGGAAGTCGTCAATCCGTCGACGTGCACCAAACCGAGCAGGGGCAATTGAAGATTACCATTGTTGCTGACCAAAGCGCCGGGCAGGCCGACCGAACTATCACCAAACGGCACGGACAGCGTGGGATGGAGATATACGGAAACGGATACCACGTCTCCGGCGCCAAGGCGGTAGGTTATAGACGGATGTAACAGGTGGTTCACCAGTTGCGGAGCCAGTGTCTCGGATTTGTTCGCGACGACCGGACTCGGTAACTTTTGCACAGCAACATTAGGTCCGACCGGAGCGATTCCCGCGCATCCCGCAAGAGCGGCCGCCAAGACGCCCAGCACTAACAGGTTGCGCAGCGATTTAACTGTGACCGACCGGCAGGAAGCCGAGCCACACCGAACCGGCCTTGAAGTGTGCATTCGCATTAACGACCTCTCATACTGAACAGGGGACACGCCCACGGCGGCCTAGGTTGCCTGATGGCATATAGTCGAAAAGCGCCGATCTGTCACACCACTCGCCTTCCTCCAAACCGTCCTGTATCCAAGCAATTATCGCGCCATACCGCGCCAGCACATGGTGATATATCATTAAATATAACGAATGGCCTCTCCATGTCAGCGCGACCGGCCGGCCTATCTCCCCGCTCAACAGAAGATATGATTACAACTTCCTATTTTATTTGGTTTTCATTTTTATGGACGCAAGGTGCCGATCATACTGATCACCTTGGATGCGGTGCTACCCCACCTCGGATAGAGCGTTGTTTCGGAGGGCTATGGAGTATGATCCACGCCAAAATGTTGCATGAGATTTACAAACTGCATCATCTTTGCCGCATCCAGACACATCCCGAACCTGCCAATCGATCGTTCGTACCACAGTAATGTAGATATCTTGTGTGCCCACCCATATCCCTGCCACCCCATCAGAGATCATTCCCGAAACGAAAATCTTCGCCGAGCACCGGCCTACAGAACCAGTAACTTTGCCATCACGGAGTGAAAAACCTCCCGGTTGCCCTCGATGGCCCATATCCGAGGATATGGCAGGCGGGTGTCCTCTCCCCACCACGTGTTTCTCCCGCATCGTAACACTCTTAACACACATCTGCCCGACGACCTATTCATAACTTTTATCAATAACACTAGAGAGTTGGGGGGTAAGCAAGGTGGAAATGACCCTATTTTGTATCATGTTCGTTACATCTCAATAGGCCACAGAATCCCTGAAATAATCCATATCTATATGTTTTTACTTAACTATTAGAGTGGCATATAAAATGCTTATGACGTCTTGTGAGCAGGAGTAGTCGCGGGTAGGTCAAGTTAAGAAAACAGCACAAGGAAACCGCTCATACCCCACTCCACCCGTTTCTCACCTATGCACCCGCGCAGCACTTGTAAGGACTACGGCAATGCTCACGCTCAATAGTACCTCGATAAAACCGCAACAGGTCGATGAACTCCTTGAAACCAAAAACACATTAGTGCCCGACGAAAAAACGCGGACTCCCATTTTTTTCTATCGCGTACGCGCCACATCTTCTGCGAGCTATCCGGATATCTACACAGTCTGTGATCCCCATCCCGGATGGGGACCGACGCCGCCACTTCACGATGAGTTGGAAACGACCACCTCACGGTCCAAGAAACAGCGGATGAAATCATAGCCATGGAGCCGGATCTCTCGCCTGCGATCAGAACGGTTCAGCTAGGATCCTCTTGGTTTCCAGAGCGTCCCGGAGGATTGGAGAGATACTATTACGATCTTTTTAACAGATTGCCCGCCTTGGGTTTTCATAGCCGTGGGCTGGTCATCGGCAGTAAAGCCATCACGCGTGACACCAACGATAATATCGTAGCATTTTCAGAGGCACGGAGTTCACTGCCACAGCGCTGGTACAGGGCACGCAGTGCCTTGAAGAAGATAATCAATGAATTTCGTCCAGATATCATTTGCGTGCACTTTGCATTATATGGATTTCCCGCAACGGATCTGTTGTCGCACCAGCCTCTGGTAGTGCATTTTCAGGGTCCATGGGCCGGTGAGGCGGCCATGGAACAGGGCAAGAATCGCTCCCTCATTAAATATTTCATAGAAAACTCGGTGTATCGTCGCGCCACTCGACTGATCGTGCTCTCCAACGCCTTCAAAGAAATACTGATCAATGAATACGGAGTTTCACCAGAAAAAATCGCGGTCATACCAGGCGCGATTGATACCCAGCGTTTCGATCAGACCATGGCCCGCACTGAGGCAAGAAATATTCTGGGGTGGCCTAGAGATAGGCCAATCATTCTTGTGGTCCGAAGACTCTCCCGGCGCATGGGTATAGAAAACTTGCTCACCGCGCTCGTCACGGTCAAAGCACGTTTCCCGGACGTGCTGCTCATGGTTGCCGGTGTAGGCGGCATGGCTCACGAACTGGCGAGAATGACTGAATCGCTCGGGCTCACCAATCACGTTAAATTTCTTGGCTTTCTCGCAGATCAAGATCTCCCTGCCGCTTATCGCGCAGCAGATTTCACCGTAGTACCCACCACAGCCTTGGAAGGATTTGGACTGATCACCGTCGAATCCATGGCCTCCGGCACACCGGTACTGGTTACCCCCGTAGGGGGACTGCCAGAAATAGTGAGCCCTTTCGCGCCGCAATGGGTAACCGATGATTCCACCGCCAGCGCAATGGCACGGTCCATGAGCGAGATCCTGTCGGGGACCATAGCGACACCATCAACTGCTGAATGCCGTACACATTCCCGACGCTATGACTGGATTAATGTAGCCCCAAAGATTGCTCAGTTGTACAAGGAGGCCATGTCATGAAAATATTATTTGTTGACCAGACGGCGAAACTCGGTGGTGGCGAATTGGCATTGCTTGAAATCGTTAAACATTACCGCAGCGAGAGCAAAGTTATCTTATTTGAAGATGGGCCATTGGTTAGTGAATTACAACAACGTGATGTGTCTGTAGGCATTATAAAATCTGCACAATCTATAAGTTGCATAAGACGTAGCTCGCGGATTCCGTTAACGAGTGTGGCAGCCATGGTTAAAATGGCCAGGGACTTGGCCGTAGAGGCCAAGAACTTCGATTACATCTTTGCGAACTCACAAAAAGCCGGGCTTCTGTCGGTGCTGGCAAGCCACTTATCCAAAAAACCCGTCATTTGGTACCTTCATGACATCCTGACCTCAGAACATTTTGGTCGAGCCCAGCTCTTTGCCGCAAAATATACAGCGCGCAGATCGAACCAGATTCTGGTCAACTCCGAGGCAACACGGGACTCGCTCATCGCGCTTACTTCACGGGAAAAGGACGTACATCTCGTCTACAACGCCTTCGATACGGCAACATATGGCCGATCCAGCGAGGCAGAGAATGCCAATACGCGACGGCAATTGGGTTTTGACAAACGTCCGCTGGTCGGCTTGTTTGGACGGCTCGCCCCCTGGAAGGGACAAGACGTTTTTTTACGCGCCCTGACGCAAATGCCCATGGTGCAAGGGATGATCGTCGGAAGCCCTCTCTTCGGAGAGGATACCTATGCCGAAAGTCTTCGTCGCGATGTTCACGACCTCGGATTGAGCGAGCGCGTCAAGTTTCTGGATTTTCAGAAAGATATCCCCAGCCTCATGGGCGCTTGCGATGTCGTGGCACATACCTCCATCGCCCCTGAGCCCTTCGGTCGGGTAGTAGTCGAAGGGATGCTTGCGGGCAAACCGGTGGTTGCCAGCCAAACCGGCGGCCCCAATGAAATCATCGAACATGGTGTGACTGGGGTGTTGTACGCACCAGGAGATGTACAGGCGCTCAGTCATTCCGTCATGAGCGTCATCGACAATCCGGAAGCCGCGGCAACCATGGGCCGTTGCGGTCGGGAGTCCGCCCTACGGCGTTTTTCTCTCGAAGGCATGTACACGAGGCTGGATGAAGTCATTCAGGTTCCCTTGCAAACGGTGGGGCATCCCATTCTGAGCACCTCACCATAAAGAGGGTGAACATTTGACCGGGGCGTGCGTTTTCTTCAGCACTCCACTCACCGCACCCGGAGGGTCATATTGCTTTCGGAACACTGGCAGGGCTATCCTACTGCTCCCGATCTTTGGCATGAAGCCAAAATGTCTGGAGCAGGTTATAACGGAATGCGCCGTTCGCCAATCCGTACCACTTCAGATAAGACAAAACGGGGAAATATGGTGGTTACCATTAAATCGACGGCAAGAATCAATACGACGCTACAATGGTCTCACTGGGTTCCTTATGCTCTGGCCCTAGGAGATATCGTTGCGTTCCTTTTGGCTTTTTACTTTGCGAGGCTGTCGCACGCGATATATTACGGATTGGATCCCATCTGGGTGCTCTCTCACTGGTGGGGAACTTTAGCGCAAATCAATCTCCTGCTATTTCTGCTACTCACTGTATCCGTTATTACCAGTTTTTCTCTCAAGGGTCACTACGCCCAGCGCAAGGCATTCTGGGATGAGGCAGGCGATGTCTTGGCGGTGCTCACCATTTTCATCGCATTGAATGCCGCGATCGCGTTCATCGGGAAATGGCCTCTTTCCCGACTTTGGCTGTTTTCAACCTGGGCGCTCGTCTTATTGCTTTTACCCATCTTCAGACATTCCATACGTTGGGGTCTGGTCCGCCTAGGTGCCTGGGCACGGCCCGTGGTAGTGATCGGCAGCGGCCCCAATGCCGTGGAAGCTATGCGGGCCATCGCCAGCGAGCCCCTGTTGGGCTACTCCGTCAAGAAAATGCTCGTGCCCCGCGGTTGCACCCCCTCTCCGGGCAAGGTGCCTCCTGAGGTGGGAGTCGAATCTTTGGGGAACAATCCCTTGGGACAACTCGCCGATTTAGGCAACCCGCATGTCGTTCTCGCACTGGATATGGATCAGTGGGAAGCGCAGGAGCAGCTCGTTCGCGCACTGGGGTTGAGCTACCCGCGATTGACCATCGCGCCGCCATTACGGGGGCTCCCGTTGTTTGGCCTGGAAATAATGCACTTTTTCAGTCAAGAAGTGTTCATGTTGAGGGTGCGGGACAATTTAGCACGACCAGGACCCCGCTTTTTAAAACGAATCTTCGATTTGATTGCCGCATCACTTCTGGTCATTGCGCTCTCGCCACTCCTGCTGTTTCTGGCCTGGCGGATTCATGCCGAGGATAAAGGTCCTGTTTTTTTTCTCCAAGAACGCATCGGCAGGGATGGGAAACCCTTCATGTGTTTGAAGTTCAGAAGCATGGTTCTCGATGCCGAGGTTCGCCTGACTGAATATTTACAGTCTCATCCTGAAATCGCCTCAGAATATGAGCGAAATTACAAGTTGCGCAACGATCCCAGGGTGACGCGAATCGGGCGTTTGCTGCGCCGCGCCAGTCTCGATGAACTTCCCCAACTTTTCAATGTGCTGAAAGGTCAGATGAGCCTGGTCGGACCACGGCCGCTGTTAAATCGTGAGTTACACCGCTACGGTGACAGCATCCATCTATATACCCAAGTAAAGCCGGGGATTACGGGTTTGTGGCAGGTGAGCGGACGCTCTGAGACGACCTTTGCGGATCGCGCGGACCTGGATGCCTGGTATGTGAAAAACTGGTCCCTTTGGTATGATATCGTGATTCTGTTACGCACGGTGAAGGTCGTTTTTGCACGCAACGGGGCCTACTGATGTAGATTCTTTTAGGTTCTTTAATGACGCGCGCAAGCATCTCCATGAGCAGCGATCGCCAACTCATGGGGAATGCCGTACAATCCGTCCAAGCGGTTGCTCCAGCAACTGGAGAACCTGAAACCGCACCCACACCTGGACCAAATGCGCATCCACTATCATAGCCACCCGACCATGGAGGGGCCACAGGGTTTCTAATGATACTCTGGATCAAGTGTCGAAGGAGACAGATATGACTTCCGGACATCATCACGTGCACGGACATGTGCCCCATAGCCATGGACATACCCATGGCTCGGCGGGCCATGGCCGCGCCTTCGCCATCGGCGTAGCGCTCAACCTGAGTTTCGTCGTGGTCGAAGCGGTATTCGGAGTGATCGGGCATTCTCTGGCCCTGCTGGCGGATGCCGGACATAATCTCAGCGATGTGCTGGGGCTGGTCATGGCCTGGGGGGCGAGTACTTTGGCGCGCCGCCCCCCCTCAGGCCGATTCACCTATGGACTGCGTAGTTCGTCTATTTTGGCGGCTTTGACCAACGCCGTCTTTCTGCTGGTGGTGACCGGCGGAATCGCGTGGGAAGCCATCGAACGTTTGCTGCACCCTGCCCCGGTTGCGAGTCGTATAATCATCGGTGTGGCCGCCTTCGGTGTACTGATCAATACGGGTACAGCGCTACTTTTCATCGCCGGACGCAAGGTTGACCTGAACATTCGGGCGGCATTTCTACACATGGCCAGTGATGCGGTCATCTCGCTTGGGGTCGTGGTCGCCGGGATCGTCATATTCTTTATGCATTGGTTTTGGCTAGATTCCGCGGTCAGCCTACTCATCAGCATGGTGATCGTGATAGCCACTTGGGGGCTCCTCAGAGACTCCACCCGCTTGGCATTGCATGGTGTACCCGAAGGTATCGACACGGACGCGGTGCGCGCCTATCTTTCTGCTCTGCCTGACGTGGTGGCCGTCCATGACCTGCACATCTGGGCCATGAGCACCACGGAAACGGCGTTGACCGCCCACTTGGTCATGCCAAACGGCTATCCGGGTGACCGGCTTCTGAACCAGATCGGCAACGAATTAAGCACTCGCTTTCAAATCGAGCATCCCACCCTACAGGTGGAAATGGGCGATCCGGGACATCCCTGTGCCCTGGCCTCTGAACATGTGGTGTAATAGCGGCCCAACAAAAGTGACCCGCCGAACCTGGCGGCGACACGTTGTGCAGGAAGATGTCCAGGAAGATGTCCTTGCGCACCGGAATAAAACACCTTACTATCCCAGTTGGACAAATGGTCCAGATTCAACGCAATAGGAAGTTCTTCACATGGCAACTGGTACTGTAAAGTGGTTCAATGATAGCAAAGGTTTTGGCTTTATCACCCCGGAAGATGGCAAGGAGGATGTGTTTGTGCATCATTCTGCCATACAAGGCAACGGCTTTAAAACCCTGACGGAAGGTGCGCGTGTCACATTCAATAGCGTGCGCGGACCAAAGGGTATGCAGGCTGAGGACGTACGCGAGGCATAATCCTTTATTTGGATGATCGCCACAGGGCGCCGCTCTCGGACGGCGCTTTTTTCGTTTTGCGCATCGATCTGCCATCCCTATGGCAACTCACACAGGTTGGTGGTACCCATTCCGTAGGTTTTGGACTGTCACGATCCGTTAACCGTGGCGAAATGAAGCGGAGGTTCCCACTTGGTGCCCACGGATTTTGCGAAGCAACAACCCGGGATCACCTTGGTTCTGGGGTCAGGTGGCGCGCGCGGTCTGGCGCATGTCGGGGTACTTCGCGCCCTTGAGGAACTGAAAATACCCATCCGCGCGATCGTCGGCTGCTCGATCGGCGCCGAGATCGGTGCTTTCTATTGTGCCGGCATGCCGACAGCCACACTGGAGGCGGAGGCGTGTGCGACCCGCTGGTGGGGGACACTACGCCTGTTCTTCCCGGATTTTGGTGGCGGCGGCCTCAGTCGAGGTGTCGCCATCACCCAATACCTGTACGACCGCCTCGGCGATCGCCAGATTGAGGATTTTCCCCTGCCTTTCGCGTGCGTGGCAACAGATATGGTCACCGGACAGGAAGTCATCCTCTCTTCCGGGCCGGCATTGCCCGCCGTTCGCGCCAGCATCGCACTACCCGTGATGCTGGCGCCGCAACGCCATGGCGGTCGAATCTTGGCGGATGGAGGGTTGATTGATCCGGTACCGATTGCTGTCGCCCGAGCGCTCTTCCCGGGACCTTTAGTCGCGGTGCTGGTACACCGCACCCAACGCGAAGGAGCGTGGCCCCCTCCAGCGCCGCGCACCGGCGGCGATGAACCAACCGAAGACATCGCGGATACCGTCCTCCCCGATCTGAACATTCTACAGACGCTACGCCGGTCGGTGGAAATCATGCAGAGCCATCTGGTGAACCTGCAGATGCGCTTCGCCAGCGCTGATCTGATCTTGGCACCCAAATTGGAAAACATCCAGACCCTGGGGTTTCACAAAGGAGAAGCGGCAGTGATGGCGGGTTATCAAGCAACGCACGAAGCGGCAGCGGATCTTGGCGCCTTACTCCAGCAGAGCCCATAACTTACGATCCGCGCAACGCGTCAGAGCCTAGTGATCTGCCAAATCCGTGTGCATGGGTAAATAGGGGTCCCCATCCAGAGGCGTAACCCCAAAACACCCTCTTCCTTGGGTTTTGGCCAGGTATAAGGCACGATCCGCCCTGGCCAGGGCAAGAACGAATGGATTGTCGTCCTTGACGAGCGGGGTCACGCCCAGACTTACGGAAAGCGATATCGTATCTTGGTGAACCAGGGAAATTTTGGTGTCCTTGATTTCCCGGACGATCCTACTACATATCTCATGGCCTTCTTGCAGCGGACACCTCCTGAGTATGATAGAGAACTCGTCCCCGCCCAACCTCCCATAAATATCCGACTCTCTGAGTAATCCTTTGACAATAAAAGAAATGTCTTTGAGTATGCGATCTCCGCTTAAGTGGCCGTGCGTATCGTTTATTTCTTTGAAACAATCTATATCCAATATAACAACCAGGCAATCTTCCTGATAACGCTGCAAAGATCGTACGAGGTGGTTGGCTTTCTCCAGGAACGAGCGTCTGTTCAATAGACCCGTAAGATCATCCGTGGAGGCCAGTCTTTTTAATTCCTTCTTGATATTCACTTCTTCGGTGACATCCCGGAAAACACCTTCCATACCAAGAAACTCTCCATTAGGCCCCATGATCGCCCTGCTACTAATGGATACATCCAGCACATGACCCCGCTTGTGCCTGAGTTGCCCTGGGAAGTCTTTCACCTCCCCAAACTTTTTGACGGCATCTATAATCGCTTGCCGATCCTCTGGTCGAGGATAGAAATACGAAGCCGGTTTACCAATGACCTCATTCACACTATACCCGAGTAGGCGTTTCGCCCCTGGACCGACAAGCACGACTTGTTGCTGATCGTTGGTGCGGTAGAAGACATCATGCATATTTTCAAAGAGCCGCTGGAAGCTTTCTTCCGACTCTCTCAATTCATTATCCATGGCATAGATATCTGTTACATCCACGCCGGTGGCCACTATCACACGCTCGCCTTTTATGCACACCATCGCACTGGAGGATATGACCATTTTCAGCCGATTCGCGAGTGTGTTGATTCGGATCTTGGTAGGCACGCTCCGCGGTTTATTTTTATCCAGACTACACATTCGTGAAAGGGCTCGCTCCTGATCCAGAGGATGGATAAACTCCATGATTTCCTTCCCCAGCAGCGGTTCGGCACTCTCTCCATCAAAAAGCGCAACTGCCGCGGGATTGATGAAAGCGATCTTGTTGTGTCGAAGCATGACGTGTGGAACAGGATATTCCCGCAGTATCTCCACGCAGCCCCCATCCATAAGCAGTTCATCAAATGGTAATGGTCCGCCGGGTCCCGACATAAAAGCTCCTTCGAGAGGACTGCGACAATGGAAGCGCACGCATATAGAACCGGCTTTATTATTGGTGGGATATATAACGCGAGTGCTTATGGTAAATGGTATCACTTTCATGACTGGGTGTCATTATCACCACGGGCATCCCGGCGGGCGCCATGAAGAAACGCTCAGACCAATGACCCATACGCAAAGGCCGAAAGCCACGCCATCCGACCCTGTTATCAGCTTCTGGGGGCGGATACTCCTGCAACCAAAAAAAGCGCGAATACGTACGCGCCACCCCCGCAAAATAGCTCCGCAGACAGTGGCATGTGAAGCATAAAAGCATTAAAGTACATTGGAGTAGATCCGGTCGTCCGGTTATTTGCAGTGGCGATCCGATGGCGGTGCCCCTCACCCTTAGAGAACCGATCATGACCCGCACACCCACCCCGAATCCGCGGAAACAGATACGCAAATGGGTATCGTCTGAACCGGTGACCTGGTTGGCACCACTCGCCACTTGGTTTGCTCTGATGGTGCTGGCGTTGCTCTTGGGAGCCTGGTATGCGCAAAGCCTGTCACCCACGCCGAAGCAGGCGACCTGGATGGACTGGTCCATGGTGATGGCCGTTGTACTGATATCCACCGTCCTGTGCTTGGCCATCTGGAGGCTGCTTCGCATCAACCGGAAAGAACTGCGTCATATCAATCGGCTCTCTCAATTCAACGCCCTTCTGGCGCAGATCAACCAAACGATCGCGCAGACCCCAGACGAAACGCGCCTCTTACAACGCTCCTGCGATCTGGCCGTCGAACTCGCGCACCTCAAACTTGCCTGGATTGGAAAACCCGACTCGGAAGGCACCATCCGGTTTCTGGCCTCCGCTGGCGAGCAAAAATATTTGGATGGGATATTCATTTCCATTCGTGAGGATCTCCCAGAGGGGCGTGGTCCCACCGGGCAGTGTTGGCGAGTCAAGCTCCCGGTTTTCGGGTCTTCCAAAGAAGATGTGGATCGCCTCGCCCCGTGGAGCGGGCCGTCCAAGCGATTCGGTTTGCGATCTTGCGCCGCGCTGCCCATATACCGTAACACCCAGCCATGGGCCGTGTTGGCCGTGTACCACGAGGAAAATGGCGTCTTCGAGACAGACCTCCAGGAGATTCTGGAGGAACTCGCCAGGGATGTGGGTTATGGGTTGGACTATATAGACCTCTTGAGCCGGGAGCGCGCCGCCGTGGCCATGAACGAGTCACTGCTAAACAATACCACCGCAGGCATGGCCCTCGTCTCCTACCCGGATCGGGTCATTGTGAAAGCGAACCAGCGCTTGGCCGACTTATGGGGTTACTCTCGCGCGTCGGATTTCGTCGGCCAGTCTACACAGACGCTGCTCGGTGACAACCATGTAATTCGCAAAAAGATCGGGGCGCTCTACCAGACCGTTCTGACCCAAGGGCAGGCAGAAGCCCGTGACGTTCCTTACCAGCGCGCCGACGGCACCACCATCTATATGGATTTGACCGCCGGGCGAATCGATCGGGATATGGCGAACCGTATCATCATGACCTGGACGGTCGTCGACGTCACGGAAAGGCATCAGCTAGCAAAAAACTGGATTCGTCAGGCCCTTGCCGACCCACTCACCGAATTAGCCAACCGGCGCGCCTTGGATGACGAGATGGAGCACGCGATCGCCCGGGCCCAGCGCCATCACAGCACCCTCGTTGTGTGCATGCTGGATCTGGATGGATTCAAAGAGATCAATGATATATATGGTCATGAAACTGGCGACCAAGTGCTAAAAGCCACTGCGAGACGCCTAGAAAGAATCATGCGTAAAAGTGACTTTATCGCCCGCATCGGCGGCGACGAATTTGTGTTGTTGATTGAAGGTGAAACCTCCCCTCCTGAATTGGAGGTGATCTTTGGAGCAATCGAAAGCGTGATTAGCGAGCCCATCATTTTAAGCAACCATGCGACCGTAACGCTCGGGGTCAGTATGGGCGTGTGCCTGTATCCCTCGGCGGAGGTGGCGGGGTCGGACAC
>JAPTWR010000136.1 GCA_028065135.1 Acidithiobacillus sp. | reverse complement strand
TGCTCTACCGACTGAGCTACATCCCCCAAAGGCCCTGGCAAGATACCCGACAGGGCTGCGTATTATCGGGTGCAGGCAGTGCCGGGTCAAGACACACCATCGCAACGGCGCGAGCGAACCTTACAATCCATCCAGTCGAACATCAGCCCTGTTTACCACCCCGGAATGCCGCCCACTCCCGCTCCACGAAGGCCGTGAACTCCGCGCGGAAGCGCTCCGGGGCGAAGCGCAGGGCGTTTTCGCGGCAGGCTTCCGGGGTGATCGCCGCACCCGCCCCCTCGAAGCGCTCCACGGCGGCGATGATGGCGGCGACGGATGGTTCGTAAAAGAATACGCCGGTGGGCGCGGGGGATGACGCTGCGCACTCCGCCTCCGGCAGGGGAATGATGGTCTCCAGCGCCCCGCCCTTGCCAAAGGCGATGACGGGTGTGCCGCAGGCCTGGGCCTCCAGAGGGGCGATGCCAAAATCTTCCTCCGCAGCGAAAACAAAAGCGCGCGCCCGCTGCAGGTGGTCCCGCAGCGCCTCTGCGCCCGCAAAGCCCAGCAATTGCACGTTCGGCCCAGCCTTGGCCCCGACCTTGGCGAAATCCGGCCCGTCCCCGATCACTACCAGGCGCTTGCCGGGCATGGCGCTGAAGGCCTCGACGATCAGGTCCACCTTCTTGTAGGGGACCATGCGCGAAGCGGTGACGTAGAAATCCTCCTTGTCCGTGCGCAGGGGGAAATCCGCCACATCCACCGGCGGATAGATGATGGTGGAATCTCGCCCATACACCTTGCGGATGCGCCGGGCGATGTAATGGGAGATAGCGATGAAAGCGTCCACCCCGTTCGCGGTGCGGACATCCCATAGACGAACATAATGGAGGATCAACTTCGCCATCCATCCCTTGATACCCCGCTCCAATCCCGCCTCCCGCAGATACTGGTGCTGTAGATCCCAGGCATAGCGTATGGGGGAGTAGCACATGCACAAATGCAACTGATCGGGGCCGGTCAGCACCCCCTTGGCCACCGCATGACTGCTGCTGATCACCAGGTCATACGCCGAGAGATCGAACTGCTCCACGGCCAGCGGCATGAGGGGCAGATAAGCCCGGTATTTCTTGCGCGCTTTGGGCAGACGCTGGATGAAAGACGTGCTCACCGCTTTATTGCGGATGAATGCGCGCTGACCGGCGGGCAAGAAGTCCACCAGACTGAACAGATCCGCATCGGGATAACAGGCAAGTATCTGCTCCAGCACCCGCTCTGCTCCGGCGTACACCACCAGCCAGTCGTGGACGATGGCTACTCGCCGCATGTCATTCTCCACCAGAAATGGGGACACCGGACCCTATGGCATAGGGAATGCCGAGATCGTTGCAAATCTTTTTCGCCAGATGGTCATTTTCATCAATCAACACCTGCCCTCTGGCTAGCGTGAAGTTTGAGCATACTCCTTCACCCCGTGAACTTCATTAGATGCACTATTGACCAGCCCCGCGGCAGGACGCACAATCCCGCTCATGCAGACCAGCACCATCGCTCCGTCCAGCGCCTCCGCCGTCGGCTTTGCCCGTTACTGGCAGTACCGTGACTTGGTGCGCAACCTCGTTACCATGAATCTCAAGGTACGCTACCAAGGTGCCGCTTTGGGATTTCTCTGGTCATTGGGGAATCCACTCGCTCTCATAGTGCTATATGATATTGTTTTTACGCATATATTTCGTACAGCACTACAAAACTATGTGCTGTATCTAGTTGTTGGTGTCCTTCACTACAATCTCTTTGCCATGACCATCACTCAAAGTTGTGAGAGTCTGACGGGCGCTTCCGGCCTTCTGCAGAAGATCTACTTTCCGCGCATCCTGATTCCTACGGCCAGCCTGTTGTTCAATCTGGTGTTATGGGCAGTAGCTATTTTCGTACTGGTGGCGTTGTATCCTTTCCTGGGCGGGGTCTACCACTGGGGGCTGCTCTTATATCCCTTCGCGCTGCTGCTCTACATTGCCTTTATTTGGGGTTTGGTTCTGGCTATGTCCGTCCTTCAGGTAGAGTTTCGGGATCTCAAGCATATGGTCGAAATTGCCATGATGTTTCTATTTTGGTTGACGCCCGTGGTCTACGATCCCACCACCATACATTCCGCTCTTTTTAAGGCGATTATTGGTCTGAATCCACTGACCCAATTTTTTGATCTCTTTCACGCCCTGCTCTACCAAGGGGTTTTGCCCCAATGGAGCAATGTACTCGCTGCCGGAGTATGGACCCTGGTTTCGCTCGCCGTCGGTATGACGCTCTTCCGCCGCAAAGCCCGCATGCTGGTGGAGGAACTCTAAAACATGACCCATCATGCGGTCATCGTCGAACACCTTTCCAAGGAGTTTGTCCTCCGCCATAATCGCGCAATGGGGCTCAAAACGCGATTCCTGGCGCTGTTTCATAAGGGCAAGCGTGAACGCAGAGAACACTTCCAGGCGCTCCACGATGTGAGTTTCACCGTGGAACAGGGGGAGGCACTGGGTCTATTGGGGCACAATGGTTCCGGCAAAAGCACCCTGCTACAGATCATCGCCGGAATCCTCCAGCCTACTGCGGGTCGGGTAGTGACTCATGGCCGCATTGCGCCCTTGATTCAACTGGGTGTCGGCTTCAATCCCGAGCTGACGGGGATGGAAAACATCTTCCTCAACGCCAGCCTCTACGGCTTCCGCAATTGTGACGTCAAGAAGCGCCTCAAGGGCATCATCGAGTTCTCGGAACTGGCCCACTTCATCGATACCCCGCTCAAGAACTACTCCTCCGGCATGCAGATGCGCCTGGGGTTCTCCGTGGCCGCTCATCTCGACCCAGACATCCTCCTGGCCGACGAGATCCTCGCCGTAGGGGATCAGGCGTTCCAGGATAAATGCCACGATAAAATTGCCGAACTGCGACGCAATGGCATGACGCTCATCCTGGTGTCCCATAGCAGGGAACAGGTCAACAAATTCTGCGACCAGTTCGTGCGGCTGGAGTATGGTCGGGTGGTGGAAACGGGGCGACTGCAGCAAGACCCAAAGGAGTCCGCACGCTGTCTGGCCGTACTTTGACCGGTTTGCAGCCATTACGGAATGAGATGCATCGGGGCGTTCAGTTCCTACTATATCAATAAAAGTACAGATTAAACATCGTGCTAATCAGGTTACGATATATCGATAAGGAATAACTTTAGTGAATAAAAAGTGTTTTCTACATATAGGAACACACAAAACCGGAACAACGGCGTTACAGCACTTTTTAAGGGTCAACAAGCAACGCCTGCAGGAACGCGGAGTGTTGATACCCGTTTCCGGCTGCATAGATCCAAACAGCGGGCATCATAACATCGCCTGGGAGTTGAATGACGATCATCGCTTCCAGGGCGGCTACGGCACATTGGACGATCTGTGCGCAGAAATCAGCGGGTCAGATTGCCATACTGTGGTAGTTTCCTCAGAAGACTTTGAATACCTCTATTCCAGACCAGAAGCCCTGGTAGCGCTGAAACACCGTTTGAACGATGTCGGATGCCAAGTGGAAGTGATCGTATTCTTCCGGGAGTGGGGTGAATATATTATTTCCTTGTATGGAGAACTCCTGAAGCATGGTCTGGATTTATCCTTTCGCGTATTCCAAAAGCGGATCCTCGATAACGGCATATTCGTGATGCGGGGTAACTGGCGATTTTGCTTCCACTATGAGAGGATTGCGCTAGGCTTCGCCAATGTATTTGAAAAACATCATGTCCACTGTAACGGATTCGAGGTTCCGATCGAACCGAAGTTTGTGAAGCTGATCGGCTTGCAGGATCTGGAGAACGAACTGGAGCGGGTGGTTGCGGCCAACGAGTCCATCGACATGGTTGCCGGCCTGGCATTGCTGAGGCTTAATCAGATGAGCAGAGACAACGGAACCGACGACAGGGAAAGAGGCCGCAACACGGAGGCAATTCTCTCCGCGACAACCGAAGCCGGAGCGCATGCCGATAAAATGTCCGTCCCAAGCCGCTGGGATATCCTACGGTTTTCGGTGCGATTCCGCCGCTCCAAAAAATTTCTGCATGAACATTGCCGCGTCTCACTCAACCCGTTGCGCGGGCACGGCATTCTCCCCTACGGGGTGCGCATGGACAAGGAGTATCTGCGCCGTCGTTCTGAAATTCACCGATTGGTCGACCATGCTTATGGCATCGTTCTGGCGTCGCGGGATCACTCGTTATGACTACCGAAACAGGGACACAGCAACACCTGTATTCCCGCCCCCCACTTGATCCGAATGCTGAGGATAGCTTGGCCAAGATCGCCCGACGCATTCCACACGACAGCACGGTACTGGACGTGGGTTGCGCAGTGGGTGTGCTAGGCCAATACCTCACCGAGCAACAAAACTGTAGCGTCGATGGAATCGAGGGGAATGTCGAGGCCGCCAAAATTGCCCGGCCCTTTTACCGTCGGATCATGGTCACCGACCTGGAATCTGCCGATCTTCGGCAGCTAATGGAAGGGGCACGCTATGACCGAATTGTTTGTGCGGACGTGCTGGAACACCTGCGGGATCCGGGCCAGGTGCTCCAACGGCTAAAGGATCATCTGACGCCTGATGGCAAAATCCTCATTTCCATACCCAACATTGGGCATATCGGCGTCTTCCTGGAATTACTGTCCGGCGACTTCCGGTACCGCGAGGAAGGATTACTCGACCGGACCCATCTGCGTTTTTTTACCCGGCGTAGTTTCCTATACCTTTTAGCTGAAAATGGGTTTGCCGGGCAGGTAGTAGACCGCACCATAGTCGATCTTCAATATTCAGAATTTTCTACCATCCCCATGGAAATCATCAGCCCGTCGTTGCTGCGGGAAATGCAGGATTGGGATGACAGCATTACCTATCAGTTTATCGTTGAGGCCTATCCTCAAGAGTTAGGAGAAAATGTTACGCCTATTTTCCCTCTTGATAAGGCGGTATCACATGGGCCGCGTTTCGCTTGTCAGGTCTTTTGGCACAGTAATGACGAACTCTTTACCGAAACCCGTAGTGAACGCATCCTTCTGCCCATCGGGCTAGATCGGCAGCGCGTACATTTCACGTTCCCCAAAGGGTTGGTGCAGGCGCTCCGGTTCGATCCTTCCGACCGGAAGGGGTTTCTGCGCTTGTATGCCATGCGTCTGCTTGATGGCGCTGATTGTCTCTGGACCTGGGATGGCGATGTCGAAACACTGCTCCGTGGAACACTGCACGGCATCTTCCCGGCCCCGCTGAAGACCGGGGAGGAAGGCGTGGTGCTGTCCCTATTGGACGAGGATCCGTGGCTGGAACTACCTGTACCCCCCGAGATACTTTCCCGAGCCGAACATCTGGAGGTAGAGCTATCGTGGCCCATGTCCGCAGATTACATGGCGGTTCAAGAAGAGTGGGAGGATCTCCTGAAGCAAAACCAGCGCCTAGCCACAGAGCTGGAGTCCATGCACCAGTCAAACGAGGTGCGGACGGGTGAACTGACCGCAGCGCTACAGGCCGCCGAAGAACAAAACCAGCGTCTGGCCACGGAGCTGGAGTCCACGCACCAGTCAAACGAAGTGCGGACGAGTGAACTGACCGCAGCGTTGCAGTCTGCCGAAGACCAAAACCAGCGCCTAGCCACAGAGCTGGAGTCCATGCACCAGTCAAACGAGGTGCGGACGGGTGAACTGACCGCAGCGCTACAGGCCGCCGAAGAACAAAACCAGCGTCTGGCCACGGAGCTGGAGTCCACGCACCAGTCAAACGAAGTGCGGACGAGTGAACTGACCGCAGCGTTGCAGTCTGCCGAAGACCAAAACCAGCGCCTAGCCACAGAGCTGGAGTCCATGCACCAGTCAAACGAGGTGCGGACGGGTGAACTGACCGCAGCGTTGCAGTCTGCCGAAGAACAAAACCAGTGTCTGGCCACGGAGCTGGAGTCCATATTAGGTTCCCACTCTTGGAAGATGACCAAACCCCTACGCATTACTGCTTGCACCCTTCGTGCCAGTATACGGACTAGCCGGTTATTGTTGACTCCTGGAAAACAAGGCCATGAACATCGCTATGCCTTTGCCCGTACGCTCTACCACCACACCCCCCTTCCGGGCAGGGTCAAGCGCGCGCTGCGCAACCCCGCCAAACGGCTACTCACTGGGCAGACTCGCAGTGATTACGAGACGTGGATCCGGCAATATGACATATTGACAGATACGGACCGCGCTGACATACGTACCCACATCGCATCCTTCACCAAGCCGCCTATCTTTTCCGTGGTAATGCCCACCTACAACCCACCGGAGAAATTCTTGCGCAAGGCTATCGAATCGGTGCGTGCTCAGATCTATCCTCACTGGGAACTGTGCATCGCCGACGACGCCTCACCGTTGCCTCATGTACGCAGAGTGTTGGAGGAATATGCGCGCAAGGATCCCCGCATCAAGGTGGTTTTCCGGGAGCAAAACGGTCATATTTCCGCAGCCTCCAACAGCGCCTTGGAAGTTGCTACTGGCGACTATGTCGCCCTGCTGGACCATGACGATGCGCTCGCCGAGCATGCCCTCTACTGGATGGCAGCGGAGATCATGGCCCACCCGGAAGCGGAGCTCCTTTATAGCGATGAAGACAAGATCAGCGAAAAAGATCGCCGTTGCGATCCTTACTTCAAGCCCGACTGGAACCCTGAACTTCTTCTCGGCCAAAATTACATAAGTCATCTAGGCGTCTACAAAAAAGACCGTGTTTTGCGTTACGGTGGGTTCCGTCAGGGATTCGAAGGCAGTCAGGATTGGGATTTGGTGCTCCGTTTTACGGAGGATCTTCCTCCTGATAAAATCCGTCATATTCCTGCCGTATTGTATCATTGGCGGATACTCGACGGCTCTACGGCCAGTGATTTGTCCGCCAAACCTTATGTGGTCAACGCAGCAAAGATGGCGATTACCGAAAGTCTGCAACGGCGCGGAGAGACATTTTTTCTGGACGGCGCCTGCAATAGCGCGTTTCATTTACCCAGATTCTCTGTAAATGGCACTCCAAAAATAAGCATCATTATTCCTACTCGGAACGGTCTTTCTGATCTTCGCCAATGCCTGAATAGCCTGAATCTTAATGAATATCCCTATGCCGAAATTTTGGTTGTTGACAATCAAAGCGACGATGCCGACGCGCTGGCTTACCTCGCCGAGATCCAACATCGGCCAGGCTATCGGGTATTGCCTTATCCATATCCATTCGATTATGCGGCCATGCACAATTGGGCCGTGCCTCGGGCGAACGGTGAATATGTCTGTCTATTGAACAACGATACCGAAGTTATTACACCGCAATGGTTGAACGAAATGCTTGGACAGGCGCAGCGTCAAGGGGTGGGGGCGGTGGGGGCGAAATTGCTCTATGCCGATGGCGCGGTTCAACATGGCGGAGTAATTCTGGGTTTGGGTGGAATCGCAAGCCACGCACATAAAAACATTCCGAAAGATTCTTGCGGCCACTTTGGCCGTGCCGCCTTGGTACAAAACTTTAGCGCCGTTACCGGGGCTTGTTTGACGATACGAAAAAGCCACTGGGATCAGGTGGGCGGCATGGCTTCTGAACTCACGGTGGCTTTCAATGACGTGGACCTTTGTCTGCGCTTGCAGGAAGCAGGTCTACGCAATGTTTGGCTCCCGCACGTATTGCTCTATCATCATGAGTCCAAGTCCCGCGGCAGTGATGTTCATCCTGAAAAATTACAGCGATTTGCACTGGAACATGCCTATATGCAATGGCGCTGGGGGGAATGGCTGAAGCGCGATCCCGCCTATAACCCCAACCTCACCCTCGAACGGGAGGATTTCTCCCTGGCGTGGCCGCCAAGGGGTCAGCATCCGTGGCGTCAGGAACCGGCCATCATCGATGTCCCCTATGGCATACTCCACGGGAGGACAGAACCATTGGCCTTGACGCCCGGTGAAGAGTTCCAAGGCAGCTTCCCCATACCCGTGGGGATTCGTGGAATGCTCACCGGGATATCGATATTGATAGGCAACTATGGCGGAGCGTCCAACGGGACATTGGTTCTGCATCTGCAAGATAGTGACGGGCACAGCGCATATGCCCATAGCGTCTTGGATGGCTCGCAAGATAACGCTATGCTGCCAATGCCCCTCACCCAAGGGGAGATTTCTTTGCAGGGGCAGGATCGACTATTTTTCCACCTCCGTCTGGAAGGCGCCACTCACCCAGTGGCGTTCTGGGTTTACACCTTGAATGATCGCTGGGGGCATCAGATACCGGGCCATGAGGATCGGGCGCTGCGGATTGAACTGCAAGTGCAGGAGAGCGGTTGATGAGCCTCTGGGAAGCGGAGCAGTTTCGGTCGGACGGCGGGGAAAAAACTCAGGAAACACCCGCCAAAACCGCAGATCCGGAATGGTTTGATCATCGTCCTTGGGTTCCGATCATTTTTCTAATCCTGCTGCCTTTTCTGGTGGAATTACCGCTCCTTATTTTTGGATTGAGCATCAATCCTATTTGGCAGCAAGCATGGATAACTGCTGCTGTCCAACCAGGTCCTTTGGCTGGTTTATCTTATGGTGATCCGAATTTTGGTTGGACAACACAAGCCCTGGGGCACCTGGCGGCCCAGGACTGGATGCATGGCATTATTCCCTGGTGGAATCCTTATTCAGGCATAGGGTTACCCCTTGCAGGGGAAATGCAGCCTAACGCTTTCTTTTTGCCCTTCGTATTTTGGCTGTTACTGCCCAACGGCGTTCTTTGGCTTAAAATCACCATGGAAATCATGGCGGGGTTCGCTACTTTTGCATTGATCCGTGAATTGGGCTTGTCCCGTACGAGTGCACTGTTTGCCGCCATATTGTTTGAAATGAATGGTACCTTTGCATGGACGCCTGGGACCATATCCGTACTCAATGTCATCGCTTTTTTGCCTTTATTGCTTTACGGCATTGAAAAGTCCCGGAAACAAGAGCAAGGCGCCCTCGGTATATTCTGGATAGCAATGGCCATTGCCGGCTCATTATATGCGGGCTTTCCCGAGGAAGCTTTCATCAACGGCCTGTTGGCTCTCCTTTGGGCTATTTACCGTTATACTGCAGATGGTTGGCGCTGGCGATTCGGGCTCCGGGTAACCACGGGAGGGATAATTGGCTTGTTGTTTGCGGCACCGATCACCGTCGCTTTCATTGATTATCTGCTGAGTTCAACGGCACTCGGCGCTCATCAATTGGGGCATGCATTTTTACCATTGCAGGCATTTTCGACCATCTTCATGCCTTACCTATATGGACCTTCTGCAGATTCGCATGGTAGCAGTTTTATCTCCGAAATTTGGGGAGGAACCGGAGGTTATCTGGGCATTTTACTTATCTTCATAGCTATCTACGGACTGACAGGAAAACGGGAAAGAGGCCTGAAAATAATATTAGCTGGATGGATTGTCATCGCCCTCGCCAAATCCTTCGGAATACAGCCGGTGATGGTTATCATGAACCATATCCCATTATTGGTTGATGCAGAGTTTTTCCGCTACTCACCACCGAGCTGGGAGTTTGCTGTGATTGTGCTCGCGGCTTTTGCATTGGAAGATCTGCGCTTTCGTGCGCGATCCATCCTATGGCCAACACTCCTCTGTTCAGGTTTATTGGGGTTCTCCGTATATACCAACTGGCCGTGGCAGCCTCTCGACCATTGGTCACCTGAATTAATGCACAAACTGAAAATTCTATTCATCGTAAACTGGAGCGCGACTCTACTTGGATTGGTAGTCCTGATCCTCGTATGGAAATTTCTGCATGGCGAAAAGAGAAGACGCTTGCTCGCAGCTCTGATCGTGTTGAACGCCTCGATATTGTATATGATCCCTGAACTTTCCGCAGTCAAACCGGGCGACGTAGATGAGAGCGCCGTTCAGTTTCTGAAGAAACATGTTGGAACCAATCGTTTTTTTACTATAGGGCCTATCGAGCCCAATTACTCGGCCTACTTCAATATACCGAGCTTGAATTATAACTATCTCCCCATCGCAACCAACTGGGAGCATTATGTCGCCAGGAATCTCTTCCCCGATATAACGAAAACAACTGGCGTGATTTTCTGGCCAGCTTGGTATCCCGGCAACACCACTCAAACTATCCTGAATAGGATTCATGCTTATGAGAAGGTCGGAGTTCGCTATTTAATTACCGACAGCGGCCAAAGCCTGGTTCCCTCTGTAACTATCCCGGCGGGCAAGGCAAGCAACACCCCGCTCCCGCTGTTGGCCGGGCAATCGGCGGAGGTCGCCTTTGCCGTGCCGACCGGATGGAAAAGCAAAGAGTCGATCAATGGGGTAGGCATATTCCAGGGCAACTACGGCAATACCGCCAACGGAAGTTTGGCTATCAAGATCTGCTCGGCTGCCCATGGCTGTGTCGCTGGCAGCAGACCCTTGTCGGAATCGAGGGACAACAGCGTGTTTTCTATCCCCCTCGCGCACTCTCTGCGGGTCGAGCCGGGGGAGGCCTTGACCGTTACCCTCTCACACGTTGGCGGCAATCGCCCCGAAGCCCTCTGGCTCTGGCCGCAAGCCCCCAGCTATACGCAGAGAATCACCGGTCCGCAGGGACCCCTATCCAGCAAGGCCCTCCAGCTTTCCCTGGAATATGGCGGTGCCGCGACCGGCGTTCGCAAAGTCTATTCCGACGCCCTTATGGATATTTGGGAGCTACCCAACCCCGCGCCCTACTATACGGTGCTCAGAGGCCAATGCACCCTTTCCGGGCAACAGCGCGATAGCGTCGAAGCCCATTGCGCGACATCCGCCACCCTGCTGCGCCGGGAATTGTTCATGCCCGGCTGGACCGCCACGGTGGATGGGGCGAGCACGGCGGTATCCGCCCATGACAAGATCTTTCAGGTCATCCCTCTGCCCGCAGGAAACAATATGGTCCGCTTCCGCTTCGCTCCGCCCTATGCAGGCTACGCCTGGATCGCCTTTTGGTTGGGAGTGGCGGGATTGGGATGGGCGGCCCTCGCCTGGTGGAGATCCTTGCCGGGCAAGAAGGAGCCTACGGAGGACTCGCCGACATGAACCCACGCCTTCCCGTCATCTCCATGGTCATCCCCTTTTACAATGAGGCGGGCAATGTGGATGTTCTGTACCAGCGCATCGCCACGGTGCTGGATACAACCCATTGCGCGTGGGAAATCGTTTGCGTGAATGACGGCAGCAGCGACGGCACCCTGGAAAAGCTGCTGGCCTTACGCCATCGTGACCCGCGGGTACGGGTGTTGGACCTTTCCCGCAATTTTGGTAAGGAAGCCGCCCTCACCGCCGGGTTGGACCATGCCCGAGGCAGCGCGGTGATCCCTTTTGACGCCGATTTGCAAGACCCGCCGGAACTGATTCCCGAATTGCTCGCCAAGTGGCGCGAAGGATCTGACATCGTCAATGCCGTGCGTAGCTCCCGCGCTGGGGAGAGCTGGCTGAAAAGGGCAACAGCCCATGGATTCTACCGCGTGATCAACCGCCTTACCCATGTCGACATTCCCGCGGATACCGGCGATTTTCGGCTCATTTCGCGCCCCGCGCTGGAGGCCATCCGCCGTTTGCCGGAGCGCAGGCGCTTTATGAAAGGCATTTTCGCCTGGGTGGGATTTCGCACGGCGGAGGTCTATTATCAGCGCGAGCCGCGCCACGCCGGGAAAAGCAAGTTCAACTGGTGGCGGCTGTGGAACTTTGCCCTGGAAGGAATTACCTCCTTTAGTCAGGTACCGCTCCAGATCGCCTCCTGGCTCGGTTTGCTGGTATCTTTGCTCTCCCTACTCTACGCCGCCTATCTGGTGGTGGCCACCCTGCTTTACGGCAATCCAGTTAAGGGCTACCCTTCCATGATGGCGGCCATTCTGTTCCTCGGAGGGGTGCAGCTCATGGCGCTGGGAGTGATCGGGGAATACGTTGGGCGTATTTACGAGGAGAGCAAGCACCGCCCCATCTATATAATCCGGGAGCTGGACGATCCAGGCGCCGGGGCGGGCGCCGCCCTTCCCACAGGGTCCGAAATGGACGCGCCTCCTCCAAGGTAAGCTGCTTTTCATTAATCGGGATGATATTGATGTCGATTTCATTAGTCCTAGCTATTCCGGTGGTACTCCTGTTCTTGCAAACGGGTTTGGTAATGCGTCTTCCAACTGCAGTTTTGGCTATGGGAATTATGCTGGTAGCGTTTTTGAGTATTATGACCGGGCTTATTCTCGACACGGTTTCGCGCGGGCGGCGAGAGGCGAAGATGTTCGCCTATCTGCAATATAGTGCTTATCCATCGCCACTGGAACCAAACGGCCATACTGCTGGTAGCACGGATGAGCCGGTGAGTTAGTCATGCGTTCACCGAAAACCGAGTTTTTCCTTTTTTCTCTTGCCGGTGTGGCAGGATTCCTCGTGGACGCCAGCATCGTATGGGCATTCACCAGCGCGGGTGTAGATCCCCTCACCGCACAGGCTGTCGCCTTTACCGTGGCGGTGACCGTGACCTGGCTACTGAACCGGCGGTTCACCTTCGCCCACCACGCCAGCCCCCACTGGTTGCGGGAGTGGCTGCATTATGTGGCGGCCAACTCCGTTGGCGCGGTGGTCAATAATGGGGTATATGCGCTTTTGGTTTTGACCATAGTGATGTTCTCAAAAGAACCCGTTCTGGCGGTTGCCGCAGGTTCCCTGGCTGGCCTCGTATTCAATTTCACCGCTTCTCGCGCTTTGGTATTCCGTCCCCGGTGACGCAATTCACTTTTCCCGCAAGGCGCCGATGAGTAAAACCGGAACTGTCGCTACCATTTTACTCAACTGGAATAACGCCGCCGATACCATCCGTTGCCTACGTTCATTGCGATATTTGCGGGGCGCACGGCCAGAGGTCGTTGTCGTTGACAACGGCTCCACTGACGACAGCGTCGCCTGCATTCGGGCGGCGGCGGCACATCTTGGATTCCCGGTAACAATTCTGGAAACTGGGAGCAATTTGGGCTTTGGCGGCGGCTGTAATGTGGGCATCCGCCACGCTCTGGAGCAGGGTGCGGATTACCTCTGGTTGCTGAATACCGACGCCATTCCCCATCCTGACGCCTTGCGTTCACTTGTCGAGGCGATGGAACGGGATGCCCAGGTGGGGGCCGTTGGTTCGGTGATCTACGATCTGGAACGCCCGGAGCATATCCAGACCTGGGGAGGCGGGCAGGTGCATCTGCGCTTGGGCGTGACCCATCATCATCGTCATCCAGTCAAAGCAGGGCAGTTACATTATCTGACAGCGTGTAGCCTGTTGCTACGAGGCGTTTCCTTGGCCCAGACCGGCCTTTTTGATGAAAAAACGTTCTTCATGTATTGGGAAGATGCGGATCTGTGTCTGCGCTTACGGCAAAAAGGATGGAATCTCGCGGTAGCGGAACGATCCCTGGTTTGGCATCGAACGTCTTCCAGCCTTGGCAGAACGCACCCCCTTAAGGATTACTACGTGACCATCTCCGTGGGTCATTTCCAGCGGCGCTATGCGCCATCGCCCTTGGTTGCGATGGCCCTCGGCATGACCGCGCGCATCACCCGCAGGGCTGCCATGGGTAGATGGCTTAACGTCCGGGCCATGGTCGCCGCCTTACGCCATCAGCCCCCTCCCGATACGGTTACACCGCCCCGAGGCCTCGCGTCCTGTTCCGGGAAGGACATTTTGCGGGTCGCCATTGAGGCTAGTACTTTACATGGCGCCAAGGCGGGCATCGGCCATTACGCCGCGACCATGTCCCAGCAACTGGCATCGGCTCCGGGTGTGGAGCTCCGTTACTTCACGGCGCAAGAATATGCCAAACTTCCGCCACATCCCACAGGGCTGCTCACCCGCCAGAAACCGCGCTGGCGGCAGAGGATTCCCATGGGACGGCAAGTCCAGTACCAATTGCAGCGCTGGCGGCTCGCTCAGCTATCGCAGAACTGGCATCCTGATTTGGTCTTCGGACCCAATTTCATTGTGCCCCCGACGGATGCGCCATCGGTCCTGGTGATTCATGATCTTTCTCATCTGCGTTATCCCGAAACGCACCCGCCGGAGCGCGTCGCCTTCCTGAAAAGACAGTTGCGCCCGGCCATTGCCCGATCCAGTGCGGTGGTTGTGGACTCACATTTCACGGAGCAGGAGGTGTTATCCTATTTTCCGGAAGCTGCGGGGCGGCTGCATGTCATTTATCCGGGTCTCGAACCCCGCATGGCGGTACCCCCCAGCACTGCGGTAGAAACCGCGCTCAACGCCTTGCTCAAGGGAGACGATCGGCGCTTTTTCCTCTTTCTTTCCACCCTGGAGCCGCGCAAGAATCTAGCAGGTCTGCTGGCGGCCTATACGGCCTTGCCGGCGGTGATCCGTGAGGCGCACCCGCTGGTACTGGTCGGTCAGATGGGTTGGCAGGAGAGTAATTTCGCCGCGGTCCTGACGGGGATGGTGGAGCGCGGCGAGGTGCGAATGCTGGGCTACCTGCGCGACGAGCTGCTGCCAGCCCTCTATCGGCGCGCCCTGGCACTGGTCTACCCGTCCCTCTACGAGGGCTTCGGTCTGCCCCCCATCGAGGCCATGGCCACGGGCTGCCCGGTGCTGGTAGCCAACGTCAGCTCCCTGCCGGAGGTCTGCGGCGACGCGGCGCTCTATTGCGACCCGCTGGATGTGGGGTCCATCACCGCGGGGATGCGGCGGCTGGCGGAGGACGATGCGTTGTGCGCCCGGCTGGCGGCGGCAGGCCCGGCGCGAGCGGCGCTCTATAGCTGGGAGGATGCGGCAACGCAGGTGTTGGAGGTGATGCGGGAAGTGGTGCGCGGCTGAAGCTTTTAGAGCGTGTCTAGAGGGGTGGTTGGCTGGTAGGTGGTGTACCAGTCGTTTTCGAGAATGACCTTGAGGAGTTGTTGGGTGCTTTGCGCCCAGGTGAGATAGGGCATGTCTTTGGATGGCGGCGCCTTGCCTTCGGCGTGGAGTTGAAGCCAGTGGCGGAGGCTATCGGCCAGCGCGGCGCTGTCGGTATTGGGGAAATAAAAGGCAAAATCCCCCGCTACTTCATGAAAGACCGGGATATCACGGGCAATGATGGGCAGCCCGTAATGGGCCGCCTCGATGAGGGGCAGGCCGAAGCCTTCGGCGTAGGAGGCGGCGAGGAGCGCGGAGGCGCGGGCATAGAGTCGGAGCAAGAGGACGTCGCTGGCACCGTCCAGCCAGTATAAACACCGGTTGCGTTCGGGATGACGGCGCAACTGGCGCGCCAACTGCTGGGTGCGCCAGCCTTCCTTGCCGATGATGACCAGATTGAGGTCAATCCCCGTCTTCCAGAGCGTTTCCACCGCCGCCAGCGCCTGGGCGTGGCCTTTGCGTGGTTCCAGGGTGCCGACCATGAGCAGCGTTGGGCGCGACTGGCAGGCGGCCAGGACTTCCGCACCTTCGCCCTCCGGCCCCGGAGTGGGCTGGCTGGATTCGATATCCGCGCCGAGGTGAAAATAGCCGATGGGCAGAGATCGCGTACGTAAACCAGGATGGCTGTCGAGCCAGCTTTCGAGTTCATCAACAACGGCGCGGGAGTCGCAAACAACCGCATCTGCCACTTTCATTACCCCTGTAAACCAATCAGTAAAACCGAGTTTGAGGGCTTTAGGAAATAATTCCGGATTATTTAGCGCAATAATATCGTAGATAGCAAAAACTATCCGTAATCCTTGCAGTTTCAGGGCGGCCAGCATCGCAAAGGGATAGGTCAGGTGGAGGTCTGGGCAGAAAAAGAGATCTCCCGAGTGGATAGGCACGGGTGGTTCTTCCAGATCGATCTGGGGCTTGCCCATAACACTGTTGACAAATTTACTTGCATAGCGGAGTTGGCCTGCCACATCGACGTACACTGCTTCTACAGCATAATCGCCGGGTGGGTGGCGCAGCAGCTCTTGCAGGAGACTACGCACAACTCGTTGAATTCCCGTATGCACGTCACGCAATACCAACTCCGATACATCTATCAGCAGCTTTTGTCCGCCAGGCATGGTCGTAGGTGTTGGTTGAATGTTTTCAACCGGTAGTGGTGTTGTGCCATTGTGGAGGAGTTTTTTCTTGAGCAAATAAATCCACACACGTATTTCTTCTTCTGCCGAGGGAAACGGGCGCAAAATTTTTCGCGCAGCAGAAATGGCCATGGGGTTGGCCAGTAGAGTACGTATCCACCTTTTTATGATGGTTTTCATGAGGGCGGAACTATCGGTTTATTTCCCAGCACGGCATAGGAAAAATAGGCCCTTGAAGGATCAACGGACTGTTCGTGGGTGAAGGCCAGCGGAGTAGTATAAATCACCTGCACATCCATAAAACCATGCCATTGCGTTAGAAACACCAAAAGGTCGGATGGAATGGGGCGGGCATGGGTAGGGTCGCTATAGAAGCTGTGGAAGGCTAAGAGGTGCCTGACGTTGATGGTCTCCAGCAGTACTACCCCTCCGGGTGCCAATGCTCGGAAAATGGCGGACAAGAGAGGGGCAAGGGATTCCGGGGGGAGATGCTCGATGACTTCGAGCAGAGAAATGCCGGAAAAACATTCCTGATGTGCTTCCAGGTAGTTGAGGGCATCGGCACAGAAGACATTAAGGCCGTGTTCTTTTGCCCTGGCGACTTCAATAGCATTGCTGTCGATACCTTGCGCGGGGATGCCATGCGCGCTCAAAAACTGGACAAACTCACCGGCACCGCAGCCAATATCCAAAAAAGGTAAGGCGCTGCCTTTGGGTAGATGAGGCAGGTAGGCGGCGTATTGTTGGGCCAGGCCCTCTTCATAACCTTCGGCCCAGATTTCGCTGAAATAACTGTAGAATTGTTCCTCGCGGCGATCCGGGTCGGGAGCGTGCCCGATGCGTGCTATGGCGCGTTCCAGAAATGGTTCCGCGGGTAAGGTGTGGGAGAATGGCAAAGGGTAACTGCTCCGCCCCAGCAGCGCTGCAAGCCACTTGAGCGGGCCAAACAAGGGTGTTTTGCGGATGATCGCTTTGATTCTGTTCCTAGGGCTAGTCATGCTACTACTCCGAAAAATGGGGGGAGAGCGGGGGCTTGCGCCAAAAAATCACGCGCCGGCGCAGCGATTCCGGTAACAGGTGATAGGACATACCCAGAGAAACGGCAAGAATAGCGGACCCTATGGAAAACTCTAAGACGATGGGCGGTGCGGCAAACGCCACGAGCGTGGCGGCAATAACGGGGATCAAGGTGAGGCCGATGACCCGCCCGTAGGTTTTGGTGGTCCCGGTGGCCGCGAAACAAAAAATGGCGTCTGCGCTGCTCCGTAGCGCCCAGGCCAGCGCCGCGCCCACGATGCCCAGCCATGCGATCAGTGCCCAGAGAATGAGCAGAAAAGGCAGGAGCTCCGCCAGATAAAACTTGGTCATGAGGTCGGGGCGCCCTTGGGCGGGCATGTAGGCGTAAGGGATATAGGCAGGGCCATTGATCCAGATACCCAGCAGCAAAATGACGGCTACTGGCGCCATCTTTGCTGCGAGGTCCGCGCCGATCCAGAAGCTGAGGAAGGGGTGCATAAGCAGGATGGCGAGGACGATGAAGGGGGTCTGGATAGCGGTGAGGGCGGTGACGGCTTGGCGCAAGAGCCCTTTGGCGTCTTCCCCTTGTGCCTGCGAAAAACGCGGGAAAAGGGTGGTGCTGAGGGCATAGGGCAGATAGGTGAGGCGTTGGGTAAGGTTAAAAGGCACGGTATAGGCGGTGACGGCGGCGGCACCGAGCCGGGCGCCGATGATGAGGCGGTCGATGATGGTGAGCAGAGGGATAACCGCACCGGAGACGCTCACCCAGCCGCCAAAGCGCAGCAAGGGGCCAATCTCCGCGCGATGCAGGGCGGGCCATCCCACAAAGGGCAGCCTGCGGGCGGTCAACCAGAACATGACCAGCACCCCCACCAGGCGCCCGGCAAGGGCGGCGGCGATGAGCGCGGCGATGCTGCCATGGCCGAGGGCAACGCTGAGGAGCGGGAAGGTCTGGAGGCCGATGACGCCGATGATCTGGCTGGCATTGAGGGAGAGGAAGGCCTGACGCGCTTCCAGAGTTCCCGCCAGTACGGAGATAAGGGCAATGAGCGGGACGATGGCGGCGAGCCAGGGAATGGCCTTTTGGGCCTCGCCGCGCAGCATGGCCGGGATCTGAAAAATATCGGCAAAGAGCCAGTGGCCGAGAAAATAGAGAATGATCCCGCCCAATACGCCCATGCCCGCGCTGAGGAGAAAGGCGGTCCAGAAGGTGCGGTTGCGTTCTTCGCCGCTTTCCTGACGAGCGACCCGCTGCGCCACGGCACGCCCGAGCCCGAGATCAAAAGCGCCAAAATAGCCGAGCAGGGTGAAGGCGAGGAGCAGGACGCCGTAACGGACTTCACCGATCCAACGCAGATAAAGAGGCACCGTGGCCAGCGAAACCACGGTGGGGATGAGCAGGCCCGCCAGATTGATGAGGGTCGATCGCGCGATGCGTGGTTGGGAGGCGGTCATGTCAGGGGCTTTGCCGTGCCATGGCCACATAGGTTGTCTGTTTCCTGGCCGAGGCCCTCCGCCGCACTCTGGCGGATCTGGGCGATTTGCTCGGAGCTGAGGCGCATGGGGTTCAATCCACCCACAGCCCGGAGAGATCCAGGGTGATGGCGGCGAAGGGGTCGATGGCGGCCTGGTCCGTACCGCCCCAGGTACCGAGGAGCAGCCAGCGGCCATCCTGGT
>JAPTWR010000028.1 GCA_028065135.1 Acidithiobacillus sp. | reverse complement strand
AGGTGAGGCAAGCGATTGATCTGGTACACAGGATCAAGTCCTTAGGACGAACACAATCTTGCTTGCCTCGCTCCGGGGATCAGCCGAAGGGTACCAATCCACAAGGACTGGCTCCAAGACATAAGGGACGAACGGACGCGATCTGGGCCTGCACATAGGCCGCATTGGCCAGCTTCAGTTGTTCCCGCAAGGAGTCGACCCGCATCTGCAAAAGGGTGTAGTGGCCAAGCACCGCAGATAACTGAGGTTTTTGCCGCTGCAGCCGGTCTATACGCTGGCGGACCGCCGCGGCTTCGGCGTCCAGATTTCCGATCATCGGGCTGTGGGGGGCGCCGCTGGTGAGAGCCTGGCGTTGCGCGTCGATCCGCGCTGATTCGGTCTCCAGAGTGTTCATCAGGCGAAGCGCGGCGGCGTCCTCAGCACTGGGAAACAGGCTCTTTTGCGCTTGTAGATAGGCATTGCTGGCTTCCTGCGCCGTGTCGAGGCTGCCGGTCAAGGTTTGGACCAGGCGCCGGGCCTGCGCCAACTGCGCGAGGGACTCTTGCTGGTGCATGCGCAGAAGGCGCCGTTCGGCAACGGCAGTCGCCTGTTGCAGGACGGCCAGGCTGTTCGCGGCGGTGTAGGCGGTGGAATGCACGGACAGCACCCCGCTCTTGGGATTCACGCGGGGACGCAGCCGGTCCCGATAGGTAGATAGCAAGCCTTTCGCGCCGCACGACCAGAAATTGGTGGCGCTGCAATACCCGTACAACGGCCCCCACCGGTAGATCCGCGCCAGATCCAGTTTGCTATCCACCGCCCGCCAGGTACTGCCCGCTTTCAGGAGGGAAGCCAGCACCCGCCCCGCGCCGCTGTCGGCCCCGCCGGCGTTTCCTTGCAGGACGCCGGAAAAGCTGGTGCCGGAGCTTCTCCGGTACACCAGCAGGTTGGTGGTGACGGTGTATTGATCCGGATGGGCAACCCAGTAGGCCGCATTGAGCAGGTTTGGTACGAACACAAGTCCGATCAAAAGCTTATGACGGGACGCCCAGGAACTCATCGGAAATTCTCCATATCGGTTTCTATGATTCATCTGCGGAACAAAGCCACATCAACACCTGCCACTCCATCTCAATGGGGATAGCGGCCGGCTGTTGGCCTCCAGTCGGGCATAGCGTTGCCTCTCGCGCTCCACTTGGCCGCGCAAGTCCTCTATTTCGTCCAACGCATCCCGCAGCGCCGTGCGCAACTCGTTGGTGTGGCTTGGAACCAACCGCATGTTGGGTATGCACCGCAAAAGCGAGCGCCAATAGGTCATACGGGTTTCCATGGGAATCGATATCTCCTCTGCGCCTATCGCGGCGGTCGCCTGCAAGACCCTTCTCGCACCATGGCGTCAGGCTCTGCCGGGCGGTCGGGATCTACTCTAGGCGCTTAGTCGCCCGCACCATCAGGCCAGGCGATTTTAAGCATGAATCATGCCAAGCCGATGAATCATGGAAAAACCATGAAATTCCCATTGGTTGCATATGCAGATCCTCCCATATGTGGAAAGAATCCATGCCGTCCTGCCCCCCCAGGGGTGTCGGCAAAACACAACAGATGGCAATGCCCATATTGTTCGGTAAGCTCAAAAATTCCGTTATATTACATTTGCTTGAGAGTTCTATGCACAGCCTGGGGGAAAACGGCTACGTCTTCTGGCAGGGCACCTCGAATAACTCCGCCGATGTGGTCTGATCGGGTAAAATATGATGGTCACGAGCTACAGGAGGTTTGGCGAGGAGGATGGCGCGCAGGGCAGCCATCCAGAACGATCCTTCCGCCGGTGAGCTGCGGGCTCGAAAGGTCGTTATCCAAGGCGCGGCCACGACCGTCCATACTGATAGGGATAAACCTTATGCTCCGGATGGGGTCGGCTGGTGTGCGGCCCTGGGGCCATGCCCGCCAAACCCAAGGTGCGCATCCATCGCTGCACCCGTTTGCGATTGACCCTAACCCTCAGATTTTGGAGATATACTGCGAATGGATTTTGGCGTAACGGTCAAATTCATTAGCCGCCACGACCACTGCAAGCCGTCGCTCAGGAGAATCTGAGCGTGCGCGAAATCCATGAACCTTCCTGTTCTTTATGGGGACCAGATTGATATTGTGCGCCGTGGTCCGTCTGGATGCTCTTGTAACTATCTGTTTTATTTGGTGGGGACGGCGGGATTCGAACCCGCGACCCACGGCTTAAAAGGCCGCTGCTCTACCGACTGAGCTACATCCCCCAAAGACCCTGCAAGATACCCGACAGGGCTGCGTATTATCGGGTGCAGGCAGTGGCCGGTCAAGACACAACCGCAACAGACACAACCGCAACGGCGCCAGCGAACCTTCCGCAATCCATCAAGTCGAACATCAGCCCTGTTTACCACCCCGAAACGCCGCCCACTCCCCCTCCACGAAGGTCGTGAACTCCGTGCGGAAGCGCTCCGGGGCGAAGCGCAGGGCGTTTTCGCGGCAGGCTTCCGGGGTGATGGCCGCACCCGCTCCCTCGAAGCGCTCCACGGCGGCGATGATGGCGGCAACGGATTGTTCGTAAAAGAATACGCCGGTGGGCGCGGGGGATGACGCTGCGCACTCCGCCTCGGGCAGGGGAATGATGGTCTCCAGCGCTCCGCCCTTGCCAAAGGCGATGACGGGCGTGCCGCAGGCCTGGGCCTCCAGGGGGGCGATGCCGAAGTCCTCCTCCGCAGCGAAGACGAAGGCGCGCGCCCGTTGCAGGTAATCACGTAGCACATCAGGACCTGCAAAACCCAGCAATTGCACGTTCGGTCCCGCCTTGGCCCGGACCTTGGCGAAATCCGGCCCGTCCCCGATCACTACCAAGCGCTTGTCAGGCATGGCGCTGAAAGCCTCGACGATCAGGTCCATCTTTTTGTAGGGCACCATGCGTGAGGCGGTGACGTAAAAATCCTCCTTGTCCGGGCGCAAGGGGAAATCCGCCACATCCACCGGCGGATAGATGACGGTGGAATCCCGCCCATACACCTTGCGGATGCGCCGGGCGATATGGCAGGAAATGGCGATGAAGGCGTCCACGCCGTTGGCGGTGCGGACATCCCATAGACGAACATAATGGAGCATCAGTTTCGCCATCCATCCCTTGATGCCCCGCTCCAGTCCCGCCTCCCGCAGATACTGATGCTGCAGGTCCCAGGCATAGCGTATGGGGGAGTAGCACAGGCACAGATGCAGTTGGTCCGGCCCGGTCAGCACCCCCTTGGCCACCGCGTGGCTGCTGCTGATCACGAGGTCATAGGCCGAGAGATCGAACTGCTCCACGGCGAGGGGCATGAGGGGCAGATAAGCCCGGTAGTTCTTTCGCGCTTTGGGCAGACGCTGGATGAAAGACGTGGTCACCGCTTTGTTGCGGATGAATGCGCGCTGACCGGCGGGCAGGAAATCCACCAGGCTGAAGAGGTCCGCGTCGGGATAACAGGCGAGCATCTGCTCCAGCACCCGCTCCGCACCAGCGTACACCACCAGCCAATCATGCACTATGGCGATGTGCCGAATGTTACTCTCTATCCGATGCCCCATATCCTGCATTATAAGCATAACCATCCCGCACCGATAACTACCACCTTAGATGCGCAAGCCACCTCACCAGCGCGGCAACGCCCCACTATTGACCAGCCCAGCCCCAGGACGCACAATCCCGCTCATGCAGACCAGCACCATCTCGCCGTCCAGCCCCCCCGCCACTGGCCTCGCCCGTTACTGGCAATACCGTGACTTGGTGCGCAATCTGGTCGCCAAAGACCTCAAGGTACGCTACCAGGGTGCCGCGCTGGGCTTTTTGTGGTCGCTGGGCAACCCGCTCGCGCTCATCCTGCTCTATGACTTCGTCTTCACCCATGTATTTCGCAGCGACCTGCCCCATTACATCCTCTATCTGATCATCGGCGTTCTGCATTACAACCTCTTTTCGCAGTCAGTGAGCCAGAGTTGCGAGAGTCTCACCGGCGCCTCCGGATTGATCCAGAAGATCTACTTCCCGCGCATTCTGGTTCCCACCGCCAGCCTGTTGTTTACGCTGGCGTTATGGGTCATCGCCATCCTGATCCTGGTGGTGCTCTATCCGTTTCTGGGCGGGGTCTATCACTGGGGGCTGCTGCTCTACCCGCTGGCGCTTGGCCTGTATATCGCGTTCATCTGGGGCATCGTGCTGACCTTCTCGGTGCTGCAGGTCGAACTGCGCGACCTCAAGCACATGGTAGAAATCGCGCTGATGTTCGGCTTCTGGTTCACCCCCATCGGCTACGACATCAACGTTCTCAAACCCACCACCCGCGAGATCATTTCCCTCAACCCCCTCACCCAGTTCATGGACCTCTTTCATGCTTTGCTCTACGCCGGCACGCTGCCCGCACTGAGTCACGTCCTGATCGCCAGCGCCTGGACCGTCGGTACGCTCACCGTCGGCACGATCCTCTTCCGCCGCAGGGCCCGGCACCTGGTCGAAGATCTCTGATGCACCCCGCCGTCCTCGTCGAGCACGTCCGCAAGGAGTTCATCCTCCGCCACAACCGCGCCATGGGCCTCAAGACCCGCTTCCTCGCCCTCTTTCATAAGAGCAAGCGCGAGCTCCGCGAGCACTTCCTGGCCCTGGATGACATCAACCTGCGCGTGGAGCAGGGCGAGGCCCTGGGCCTGCTGGGGCACAATGGCTCCGGCAAGAGCACCCTGCTACAGATCATCGCCGGCATCCTGGAGCCCAGCCAGGGGCAGGTCATCACCCGTGGCCGCATCGCCCCCCTCATCCAGCTTGGCGTCGGCTTCCATCCCGAGCTGAGCGGCTACGAAAACATCTTCCTCAACGCCAGCCTCTACGGTTTCCGCAACCGCGACACCCAAAAGCGCGTCAAGGACATCATCGAATTCTCGGAACTGGCCCACTTCATCGACACTCCACTCAAGAATTATTCCTCCGGCATGCAGATGCGCCTGGGTTTCTCCGTGGCCGTCCACCTGCAGCCCGACATCCTCCTGGCCGATGAGATCCTCGCTGTGGGCGACCAGCCCTTCCAGGAAAAATGCCACGCGAAGATCGCTGAACTCCGCACTCAGGGCATGACCCTCATCCTCGTCTCCCACAGCCCCGAGCAGGTCGACAAGTTTTGCGATCAGTATGTGCGCCTGGATCAGGGACGGGTAGTGGAAACAGGGCGACTGGAGCAGGACCCAAAGGAGTCCGCGCGCCGGCTGGCCGTACTTTGACCGACTTTCGGCCGGTCTAGTTGGCTCGGAGAAGTTCAGCCAATCAACCACAAGGTATCGGCAAGGAAGCACCTCAATGAGGAAAAAACTTTTTCTGCACATTGGAACCCATAAGACCGGAACAACGGCATTACAGACCTTTCTGATGGTCAACAAACAACTCTTGCGGGAGCATGGCGTGTTGATGCCCGTTTCAGGCTGTATCGGTCCGTACAGCGGGCATCACAATATCGCTTGGGAGTTGAATAACGATCATCGTTTCCAGAGTGATTATGGCACGCTGGACGATTTATGCGCAGAAATCAGCGAATCGGATTGCCATACCGTGGTGATCTCTTCAGAAGATTTTGAATCCCTCTATTCCATACCAGAAGCCTTGGTAACACTGAAGCGCCGTTTGAACGATGTCGGGTGCCAGGTGGAAGTGATCATATTCTTCCGGGAGTTGGGAGGATATATTACTTCCTTGTACGCGGAACTCCTGAAGCATGGTCTGGATTTGACTTTTCGCGCATTTAAAAAGCAGATTCTGGATACCGGCGTTTTCGTAATGCGGGGTAACTGGAGATTTTGCTTTCGCTATGAGAGGATTGCGCGAGGCTTCGCCAATATATTTGGGAAACGTCACGTCCACTGTAATGGATTCGAGGTTCCTATCGAACCGAAGTTTGTGAACCTGATAGGCTTGCAGGACCTAGAGAACGAGTTTGAGCGGGTGGCCACGGCCAACGAGTCTATCGACATGGTTGCTGGACTGGCACTGCTGAAGCTTAACCAGAAGATCAGAGACAACGGAATCGACGACAGGGAAAGAGACCGCAACACGGCGGCAATTCTCTCTGTGGTAACCCAAGCAGGAAAGAATACCGAAAAAATGTCCGTCCCAAGCGGGTGGGATATCTTGCGGTTTGCAGTGCGATTTCGCCATTCCAAGAAGTCTTTGCATGAACAGTGTCAAATCTCTCCCAAGCCTGATCGTTGGCGCGGGATTTTCCCCTACGAGGTGCGCATGGCCAAGGAATATCTGCGGAGCCGTTCTGAAATTCACCGATTGGCCGACCATGCTTATGACACTTTTCTGGCGTCGCGGGATCACTCCATATGACTGCCGAAAAGGAAGCGCGTCAACATCTGTATTCCAGACCCCCCCTTGATCCAAACGCCGAAGATAGTTTGGCCAAGATCGCGCGCCAAATTACCAGTGGAGCGGCAGTTCTGGATATCGGTTGTGCCGTCGGTGAACTGGGCCGCTATCTCACTGAACAGAAGCATTGTGTGGTGGACGGCATTGAGGCCAATCCGGATGCGGCCGCCATTGCCCGCTCATCTTACCGGCGCGTGTGGGAGGCCGATCTGGAAACGGCTTCCATGGAAGAGCTACTGGGGGAGTCCCGGTACCAATACATCGTCTGTGCGGACGTACTCGAACATCTACGGGATCCGGGTCAACTCCTCCGACAGATTGCCAATTTTCTGGCGCCCAGCGGCAAACTGCTGGTCTCCATCCCCAACATCGCCCACGTGGGGGTCTTTCTGGAGCTGCTATCGGGGGACTTCCGCTACCGCGAGGAAGGATTGCTCGACCGGACTCATCTGCGTTTTTTCACCCGTCGCAGTTTCCTATACTTTTTAGCTGACAATGGGTTTGCCGGGCAGGTAGTAGACCGTACCATCGTCGACCTTCAACAGTCGGAATTTGCCGCCATTCCCCTGGAAACCATTAGCCCGTCGCTGCTGCGGGAAATGCAGGATTGGGATGACAACATTACCTATCAGTTTATCGTCGAGGCCCACCCCCAAGAGATAGGAGAAAATGTTAGACCTATTTTTCCTCTTGATAAAGCGGCATCACATGGCCCGCGTTTTGCCTGTCAGGTCTTCTGGCGCAACAAAGAAGCCGAATCCTTTACCGAAACCCTTAGTGAACGCATCCTTCTGCCCATTGGGCTAGACCGGCAGCGTGTGGACTTCGCTCTCCCGAAGGAGTTCATACAAGCACTGCGTTTTGATCCGTCCGGACAAAGAGGATTTCTGCGCCTGTATGCCATGCGTCTGCTCGATGGCGCTGATTGCCTCTGGAGCTGGGATGGTCATATTGAAACATTACTTCGTGGAACACTGCACGGCATCTTCCCCGCGCCACTGAAAACCGGGGAGGAAGGCGTGGTGCTGTCCCTGTTGGACGAGGATCCATGGCTGGAACTACCCATCCCCCCAGAGATACTTTCCCGGGCCGAACGTCTGGAGGTGGAGTTATCGTGGCCCATGTCCGCAGATTACATGGCGGTTCAAGAAGAGTGGGAGGATCTCCTGAAGCAAAACCAGCGCCTGGCCACGGAGCTGGAGTCCATGCACCAGACGGATAAATTGACCGCAGCGCTACATGCCGCCGAAAAGCAAAACCAGCGCCTGGCCACGGAACTGGAGGCCACATTACGTTCCCGCTCTTGGAAGCTGACCAAACCCCTGCGCATTACTGCTGGCACCCTTCGTGCCGGTATACGGACCAGCCGGTTATTGTTGACTCCTAGGGAACAAGGCCATGAACATCGTTATGCCTTTGCCCGTGCGCTCTACCACCGCACCCCCCTTCCGGGCAGGGTCAAGCGCGCGCTGCGCAACCCCGCAAAACGGTTGCTCACTGGGCGTATGCGTAGTGATTACGAAAAGTGGATTCGGCAATATGACACCTTGACGGATGTGGACCGCGTTGCCATACGTGCCCACATTGCGTCCTTCGCCAACCCGCCCACCTTTTCCGTGGTGATGCCCACCTACAACCCGCCGGAAAAATTCCTGCGCAAGGCTATCGAATCGGTGCGTGCCCAGATCTACCCCCACTGGGAACTCTGCATCGCCGACGACGCCTCACCGTTGCCTCATGTGCGGAGAGTGTTGGAGGAATATGTGCGCAAGGATCCCCGCATCAAGGTGGTTTTCCGGGAACAGAACGGCCATATTTCCGCAGCCTCCAACAGCGCCCTGGAAATTGCTACTGGCGACTATGTCGCCCTGCTGGACCATGACGATGCGCTCGCCGAGCACGCCCTCTACTGGATGGCAGCGGAGATCATGGCCCACCCGGAAGCGGAGCTCCTTTATAGCGATGAAGACAAGATCAGCGAAAAGGATCGCCGTTGCGATCCTTACTTCAAGCCAGACTGGAACCCTGAACTTCTTCTCGGCCAAAATTACATAAACCATCTGGGCGTCTACAAAAAAGAACGGGTTTTGCGCCTAGGTGGATTCCGTCAGGGATTCGAAGGCAGCCAGGATTGGGATTTGGTGCTCCGTTTTACAGATGATCTGCCTCCTGAGAAAATCCGCCATATTCCTGCCGTGTTATATCATTGGCGGATACTCGACGGTTCCACGGCCAGTGATTTATCCGCTAAACCCTACGTGGTTAACGCAGCAAAGATAGCCATCACCGAAAGCCTGCAAAGGCGCGGAGAGGAGTTTTTTCTGGACGGCGCTTGCAATAGCGCGTTTCATTTGCCCAGACTCTCTGTAAAGAACACCCCCAAAGTAAGCATCATCATACCTACCCGGAACGGTCTTTCCGATCTTCGCCAGTGTCTGAATAGCCTGAGTCTTACGGAATACCCATGTACCGAAATCTTGGTTATTGACAATCAAAGCGACGACACCGATACGCTCGCCTACCTCGCCGAGATCCAGCGTCGGCCGGGCCATCGGGTATTGTCTTATCCGTACCCATTCGATTATGCGGCCATGCACAATTGGGCCGTGCCTCAAGCGAACGGTGAATATATCTGTCTATTGAACAACGATACCGAAGTCATTACACCGCAATGGCTGAATGAAATGCTTGGACAGGCGCAGCGTCAAGAGGTTGGGGCGGTGGGGGCGAAATTACTCTATGCCGATGGCACGGTTCAACATGGCGGAGTAGTGCTGGGTTTGGGTGGAATCGCAGGCCACGCGCATAAACATATTCGGAAAGATTCTCACGGCCACTTTGGCCGTGCCGCCTTGGTACAAAACTTTAGCGCCGTTACAGGGGCTTGCCTGACGATGCGAAAAAGCCACTGGAATCAGGTGGGCGGCATGGCTTCTGAACTCACGGTGGCTTTCAATGATGTAGACCTTTGCCTGCGCTTGCGGGAAGCAGGTCTACGAAATGTCTGGCTCCCGCAGGCATTGCTCTATCATCATGAGTCCAAGTCCCGCGGCAGTGATATTCATCCTGAGAAATTACAGCGATTTGCGCTGGAACATGCCTATATGCAATGGCGCTGGGGAGGATGGCTGAAGCGCGATCCCGCCTATAACCCCAACCTCACCCTCGAACAGGAGGACTTTTCTCTGGCGTGGCCGCCAAGGGGTCAGCATCCGTGGCGTCAGGAACCGACCATCATTGATGTCCCCTATGGCATACCCCACGTGACGACAGAGCCATTGGTCTTGGCGCCCGGTGAAGAATTCCAAGGCAATTTCCCCATACCCGTGGGGGTTCGTGGAATGCTCACCGGAATATCGATATTGATAGGCAACTATGGCGGAGCGTCCAACGGGACTGTAGTTCTGCATCTGCAAGATAGTGATGGGTACAGCGCACATGCCCATAGCGCCTTGGACGGCTCGCAGGATGGCGCTATGCTGCCGGTGGCCCTCACCCAAGGAGAGATTCCTTTGCAGGGGCAAGATCGACTATTTTTCCAACTTCGGTTGGAGGATGCCACTCATCCTGTGGCGTTCTGGGTCTACGCCTTGAATGATCGCTGGGGGCATCAGATACCGGGACATGAGGATCGGGCGCTGCGGATTGAACTGCAGGTGCGGGAAAATATCAAACTTAGAAACGGTGCCTACACACATGAACGATAAAGATATTCCTCTATGTGTTGATCTCGACGGCACGCTCATCCGCTCGGATTTATTGCTGGAATCGCTTTTCCGCCTAATCAAGCATCGGCCGTTGGCTGCTTTTCTGGTTCCTTTTTGGTTGCTACGAGGACGGGCTGTACTCAAGCAGGAAATCGCAAAGCGTGTTGAGCTGGATGTCCAAACGCTCCCTTATCAGGCCGGGCTGGTAGATTTCTTGAGAAGAGAACACGCCGGTGGCCGTTCGATCGTTCTCGCAACGGCCTCCCACCGCAAGTTCGCGGATGACGTCGCCCAACATTTAGGAATATTCACCAAGGTGCTCGCCACCAGTGAAGGTACCAACCTCGCTGGCCGCGCAAAAAGAGACCTCCTCGTCCAGCATTACGGCAAAAATGGCTTTGACTATGCGGGCAACAGCCGGGCTGATTTCCATGTCTGGAGCATGGCTAGGCAGGCCATTGTGGTCAACCCAGGAAGCGGTGTTCTCCGAGGTGCGGTAGCGCAGTGCCCAGTTTCACGTACCTATGAAGATCGGCATCCAACCTTGCCTACCTATGCCAAGGCATTGCGGGTTCATCAGTGGCTAAAAAATATCCTGGTCTTCATCCCTATGCTGGGAGCCCATCAGATCACCAGCCTCAGCTTATGGGTGGATGGACTGCTGGCGTTTATCACCTTTTCCCTGTGTGCATCCAGTGTTTATCTACTTAATGACCTCTTGGATCTGCCTGCAGATCGGTTGCATCCGCGAAAGCGGCATCGTCCTTTTGCGTCAGGGGATCTGTCCATTGTTCAGGGGATGTTCCTGATTCCCATACTGCTAGTCTCTGCCTTTGCGGTTGCCGCCCTTTGGCTGCCAACGGCCTTTTTGATTGTGTTGGTTGGTTACTATCTCCTCACCCTGAGTTATTCCTTTTGGCTCAAGGCGATTGTGTTGCTCGATGCGTTGCTATTAGCTGGTCTTTATACCATACGTATTATCGGGGGGATGGCAGCGACGGATATCCCACCATCGTTCTGGCTTCTGGCATTTTCTATCTTCCTGTTTTTTAGCCTGGCGTTGGTTAAGCGCTACTCAGAGCTGTTGGTTCTGAAGCAACGGGGCCAGTTGACCACCCATGGTCGTAGTTATCACGTGGAAGACCTCGTGATGCTGATGGGCTTCGGTGTGGCCAGCGGCTTCATAGCGGTCTTGGTTTCTGCGCTCTATATCAACAGTGATAAAGTAAAGTTGTTATATCACCATCCAGCATTCTTGTGGCTGGTTAGTCCCATACTGCTTTACTGGATCAGCCGTATCTGGTTGATTACCCACCGCGGCGGGATGCATGATGATCCCGTAGTGTTTGCCGCTAAGGATAAAGGTAGTTGGGCGGTGGCAGCGGTCATCGGTGGACTCCTCTGGCTCGCAGCCATATGACGGATTACGCATCCTGGGGACGCTATCCAAAGGCAATGCCTGCGGCCGTCTTTCGTGCACACTGGGAAGATGAGCCTCTACCTAACAGTCCCCACTCTCTGCTGCCCTACGGTAACGGACGCAGTTATGGAGATAGTTGCCTGAACGGTGGTGGCGCACTATTGGATATGCGTGGTCTCGACCGGGCGCTTTCCTTTGATCGTTCGACTGGCGTCCTGCGCTGTGAAGCGGGTGTCCTCCTGGCAGATATTCTGGCATTGGTCGTACCCATGGGCTGGTTCCTCCCTGTCACGCCCGGCACCCGCTTTGTGACGGTAGGTGGCGCCATTGCCAACGACGTTCATGGCAAGAATCATCACCGCACAGGAACCTTTGGCCAGCATGTTTTGCGCTTGGCACTACAACGATCAGATCGAGGCACCCTGCTGTGTTCGCCTACGGAGAACCCAGAACTCTTCCATGCCACTATGGGTGGTCTTGGGTTGACGGGCGCCATCTTGTGGGCAGAGATCCGGCTCCGCCCCATAGCCAATGCAGGGGTAGATTCCGAGACTGTCAGGTTTGCAAACCTGGACGCTTTTTTTGATTTGTCGGAGGAATCGGACCGGGACTACGAATATACCGTGGCTTGGATCGACTGTCTGGCTCGTGGAAAATCTTTGGGGCGGGGCCTCTTCATGCGGGGTAATCATGCGTCCCCTCAGGAGAGATTACCGCTCCCGCCCCGCAGAACGCACACCTTTCCAGTAGACCTACCGTTCCCGATAGTCAATGCATGGTCCCTGCGAACCTTTAACAGCCTGTATTATCGCAAGCAGTTCGCTCAGGTCCGGCGCGCCGTTACTCACTACGAGCCATTCTTCTATCCACTGGATGGCATACTTCACTGGAACCGGCTCTATGGGCGACGCGGGTTTCTTCAGTACCAATGTGTGGTTCCCCCTGATTCCGCCAAGGAATCTATCCGTACGCTCTTGGTGGCAATTGCTGCCGCGAAAAGTGGCTCATTTCTAGCCGTGCTCAAAGTCTTTGGTAATCGGTGCTCGCCGGGCCTGCTTTCATTCCCCCGCCCTGGCGCAACACTTGCGTTGGATTTTCCTAATCAAGGGAAGCGCACCATGGACTTGCTGGACCAACTGGATAAAATCGTCGCATCCGCTGGCGGGGCCGTGTACCCGGCCAAGGATGCTCGGATGTCCGGGGAGCATTTCCGGCAATACTTTCCCCGCTGGGAAGAGTTCCAGCGCCACATCGACCCGCGCTTCTCGTCATCCTTCTGGCGACGCGTGACAGGGAGCAGCACATGCGCCACATCCTGATTATCGGAACCACCTCCGCTATCGCCGAAGCCACGGCCCGATGGTTTGCGCAGGAAGGCGATCGCCTCTACTTGGTCGCGCGGAACCCGGAGCGGCTCGCTGCCGTCGCCAATGACCTCAAGACACGGGGTGCCACCCAGGTAGAGACGGTAGCGATGGACGCCAACGATACAGTTAGGCACGCAGCACTGATCGCTCAGGCCGAAGCCGCACTGGGGGGTCTGGATACCATCCTCATCGCCCATGGCACGTTATCCGACCAGAAAGTCTGCGAGGCGTCTTTCGATGAGACACTCAAGGAATTGCAAACGAACTGTCTCAGTGTCATCTCGCTTCTCACCCATGTGGCCAATCGTTTTGAAGAACAGAAACGTGGCACTATTGTCGTCATTTCCTCCGTCGCGGGTGATCGTGGGCGGCAAAGCAATTACGTCTATGGTACTGCCAAAGCCGCCGTCTCGACCTTTCTGCAAGGCCTCAGAAATCGTCTCTATCGCTCTGGCGTGATGGTCATCACCATCAAGCCTGGCTTCGTGGATACCCCGATGACAGCGGGCTTTCGCAAGGGGCTGCTATGGGCCTCACCGGAACAGGTTGGCAAAGGTATCTACCGGGCCATGCAAAGGGAAAGTGGCGTAATCTATCTGCCATGGTTCTGGAAATTCATCATGGTAGGCATTCGGCTGATGCCGGAGCGATTGTTCAAAAAAATGAAACTATAACGACGCAACTAAAACTCTGGGAAAATACCATGTGGAAACCACACCAGTTTAAAGAATATGCACCGAGGACAACAAAGCGATCCGGGATCATATTTACCTTTGGTATATTTATCGTTCTACTCCTTTCTACAATGCCCTGGCTTATGGAGTCTTTTGCTCCTACGGGGGATACATTAGACGTATCCTGGGCGTGGATGTTAGGTTATGGATTACTGCACCACTTGCAATGGGGCAGATCTATCCTCTTCACCTATGGTCCGCTCGGTTTTCTGGCAAACCCGTACTTCTACTCAGATCATCTGTTGTGGGGCATGGCTGCCCTAGTGCGGCTGGCAAGCTGGATAACCTTTGGCCTGGGCTTCGCTCTGATTCTCTCCCGCGTCCTTCCAGAGAAAAAAGCATTTCCTCGCATTGCCCTTCCAGTGGTAATTGCTTGGCTTTTTGGCGCATCCCTTCTGGATCTGGCGACACAGTCTGCTTTTATCGCGATATTACTATTGATATTTGCTCTCGATGGCAATAGCAAAAGGATGACCATTATTTCCTTGCTGATTGCTGGAATCCTTCTAGCATTTGGATCTTTGATCAAGTCCACATCGCTCATCATTGCATTCCTTGTGGTGTGTATTTATCCGCTTCTATGGTGGTATGTCAATTCACGGAAACAAAAAACCATCCTGTCACTGCTTCCTTTGCTCACTTTTTTGGTATCTCTTTTCGCTCTGTGGGTTCTGGCAGGGCAGAATATCGTCAATCTGCCGGTATATTTCCATGGGACATGGGCCATCGCCAGCGGATACACACCTGCCATGTCCATCCATGGTAAATGGTTGCAAACTGTGGCCGCATTAATCATTCTGGCCTTGTTTGTTATTACCACCTTCATGGTGTTACAAAATAAAGAACGCGCCCGATTGGCTCAAAGTTTAATTCTCGGTGTCATGATATTCTGGGCATGGAAGGAAGGTTTTACGCGACATGATCCGGGATTCGGCGGAGGCCATGCCATGGCGTTTTTTGGGACTGCGCTGCTCGTAGCAGCAGTGGGCCTGGCAATTCTCTCCGGTGAATCGCAAAGAAATGCCATTATCAATGTCACAGGTATATATTTGCTGGCTTTAGTATTCGCGCTACCCGGCGCGTCCTTGTTTTCTGTAAATGAGATAGCCAATTATAAGAGTTTTGTATCGTTGATTACATCAAAAGCGCACAGGGAGATGCGGCAACACGAGGAAACCAGCGCGATAGCGAATCAGCTCCATCTTGATCCAGCGTTACTGAGTGTCGTGAAAAACCACTCAGTAAATATCATCCCTTGGAACCTCATGATGGCCCAGGGCTACCATATGGATCTTGTTGCGAGCCCTGTTTTCCAAGCATATTCGGTGTACACGCCATATCTCGATCACCTGAATGCTCAGCAGATATGGAAAGGGAAAAGCGCGGATAAAGTTATATATACCTTTGAAAGCATTGATGGCAGATATCCTATATTTGACGAGCCTGCGACATTCAGAGCGCTTCTGACATGTTACAGGACGGAGTATGCCAGTGACCCATACACTGTACTTAGCCGTAGTCAGTGCCTGAAGCCAAAATTGACTAGGGTTGGTGGGCCAATAAAAAGCGGGTTCAATACTTGGGTGGCCGTGCCAGCGCACGCAAGCTATGTCGACTTGGCCGTGCGAACCACTCTAGTAGGGCATCTGATGAACATCTTATACAAACCGGATCAGGTGCATATTCTTTTCAAACTATCGGATGGCTCAATAAAAGGTCCGTATAGATTTATTTATCCGGTAGGCGGCGACGGTTTGTTTGTGAAATATTTCATCCAATCGCAGAATGAGGCCAATCAGTTATTTGCAGGCGATGCATCCGGACTACAGAAAATTGATGCCTTCAAGCTGGTAACCATATCGAAGTCAATTGATTACGGCAATGACATTACCAGTCAGTTTCTCTCGGTAACGCCACCCCATCCATTCAAGATTAGATGGGGTGAGATCAAAATACCCGTTGAACCTCTTGATAATACGCCGTTGCCTCTTAACGACGGTCAACAGGCGACGGTGATGTTTTCCGTACCAAAGCGGCAGTTGGATTTGCCAGCGCAGGTATCAACGGTAAGTTTGTACCAGGGAAATTATGGCAATACCGCCACAGGACGGTTGGAAATAAAGATCTGCGACAAATCGAAGTGCGTGCATGGTGAGAGGCCACTCTCTGAGTCACACGATAATTCATTCTTTTCCATCCACTTGGATCATGCGCTTCTCATACACCCAGAAGATAAGTTGACGTTGAGTATCCGCCACCTAGATGGGAACAAAGCTGACGCCCTTTGGATCTGGCCTGAAAAGGCGGGATACGCGCAGGAATTGAGTGGACCACAGGGCCCCCTGCCCGGCAAAGCCATTCGTATCGCATTGAAATACCAACCCCAGGAACACAAATGAATCAGACATCAAGTGGAGAACGCAAAATCATCCTCCCCGGCGGGGCTGGCCTCGTCGGCCAAAACCTCATCCCCCGGCTCAAGGCCAAGGGCTACACCCACATCGTGGTGCTCGATAAACACCGGCATAATCTGGGAGTACTACAGCAGATGCACCCGGATATCACAGCAGAATGGGCTGATCTCGCCGCGCCTGGACCTTGGCCCAAGCACTTTGAAGGGGCGGATACGGTAGTCATGCTCCAGGCGCAGATCGGGGCCAAAGAACGTGAAACGTATGTGCGCAACACCGTGACCTCCACCCGGCATGTGCTGGAGGCCATTAAAAAGTACCAAGTGCCCTATATCGTTCACATCAGTTCCTCAGTCCTGGAATCCCAGGCAGATGACTATTACACCCAGACCAAGAAAGAGCAGGAGGACATGGTCCTGGCGAGCGGCGTGGACAATATCGTACTGAGACCGACCCTGATGTTCGGCTGGTTCGACCGCAAACACTTGGGCTGGCTGTCCCGCTTCATGCAGCGAGTGCCCGTGTTTCCCATACCCGGGGACGGGAAATATTTGCGCCAACCGCTGTATGTAGGGGACTTCTGCGACATCATCGTCAGTTGTGTTGAGCAGCGCCGGATCGGAGGGGTCTATCACATCACGGGCAGGGAGGAAATCTACTATATCGATATCATTCGCACCATCCGCAAAGCGGTTGGGGCGAAGACAATGATTGTGCATATTCCCTATTGGCTCTTTGCGGCACTCTTGCGTATCTGGGCTGTCTTCGACAGTGACCCGCCCTTCACCGTGTCCCAGCTCAAGGCTTTGGTGACCCCGGACGTATTCGAGGTGATCGACTGGCCAAGCATCTTTGAGGTGAAGGCGACGCCCTTTTCAGAAGCGATCCGGGAAACCTTCCTCGACCCCACCTACAGCAAGATCGAACTGGAGTTCTAGACCACATCATGACGAATCCCAAAAACGTAGCGGTGGTCGGCGCAGGGCCCATGGGGCTGGCGGTGGCTTATCAGGCTGTCAGAGACGGGCATCATGTTACCATTTTTGAGGCGGATGACCGTATCGGCGGCATGACCGCTGCCTTTGACTTTGATGGCCTTTCCATCGAGCGGTTCTATCATTTCATCTGCACATCGGACCATCCCTTGATTGAACTCCTGGACGAACTGGGCATTCGCGACAAGCTGCGCTGGAAAGAAACCCGCATGGGATACTACTACCAGGGCGGCGTGCACCCCTGGGGAAATCCCATCGCCTTGCTACAGTTCCCCGGCCTGGGGCTGGTCAGCAAGATTCGCTATGGGGCGCAAGCTTTCTTGTCCACCAAACGCAAGGATTGGCATCCCCTGGATCATCTGGAGGCCACCCAATGGATCCGCCAATGGGTCGGTACGGAGGCATTCGATGTCCTTTGGCGTAGGCTTTTCGATCTGAAGTTCTATGATTACGCCAACACCCTATCCGCAGCCTGGATCTGGACCCGCATCAAACGTATTGGGACCTCTCGCTACAGCATGATGCGCGAGAAGCTCGGCTATTTAGATGGCGGTTCGGAAACCCTGTTGAGCGCCTTGCGTGCGGCTATTGAGCAGACGGGGGGCGTTATTCGCCTGAGCACCTCAGTCGAGCGCGTTTTGCATGAGAATGGCAAAGTCACTGGCGTGGAGGTGGAGGGACGGTCGGTGGACTTTGACGCCGTGGTGAGCACCGTACCCGTGCCCTTCGTACCCAGGCTGATTCCTGACCTGCCAGAGTCCTTGATCAATCAATACCGGGCGCTCAAGAATATCGCCGTGGTCTGTGTGATCGTCAAAACCGCCAAGCCCATCACCCCGAACTTCTGGCTCAACGTCAATGATCCGCAAATGGATATTCCTGGTCTGGTGGAATTTACAAACTTGCGTGGACTGTCCGAGCACGTCACCTACGTACCATTCTACATGCCGGGAGAACATTCGAAGTATCAGGACTCGGATGAAACCTTCATGACCAAGGTGCGGCACTATCTTCAAACCATCAATCCCGACCTGAAGGATGGGGACATCCTGGCCATGCACACCAACCGCTATCGCTATGCCCAACCTATCTGCGGTCCGGGATATCTGGACACTCTGCCGCCGATCCAACTACCCATAAAGGGCTTGTATGTGGCGGACACTTCCTACTACTATCCGGAGGATCGTGGCGTATCCGAGAGCGTCCAGATGGGCCGCCATATCGCCCGGATGCTATAGGTACAACAATATGCGCATTTTCTTTTCCCGCCAATTCATCGTGTTCATACTCACGGGCGGCTTCGCCGCAGCCGTAAATTTTGGCAGTCGTTTCTTTTATAACACCTTTGTGGATTTCCCCATGGCGGTTACCTTGGCCTATCTCACCGGCATGGTGACTGCTTTTGTCCTGGCCAAGCTCTTTGTCTTCCAAAGCTCGTCCCATTCTACGGCGAAATCTGCGGCACTGTTCGCCATGGTCAATGTATTTGCCTTTGCGCAAACCTGGGTCGTTAGTATAGTCCTGGCATATCACTTGCTGCCTGCTATGGGCATTCACGAGTTCGACAAAGCGATCGCATCGGCCGTGGGGATATCTATACCGGTTTTTACCAGCTTCATTGCACACAAATACATCACTTTTCGGGAGGTGGCGTCTTGAGTGCAGAAGACCTCGACCTGACAGCGTGGTCGTGTTCACTGGGATGAGAAACAGAATTGGCTGATTGTACGGCGGTATTACTCAACTGGAACAATGCCGCCGATACCATCCGCTGTCTGCGCTCATTGCGATATTTGCGGGGCGTACGACCAGAGGTCATTGTCGTTGACAACGGCTCCACTGACGACAGTGTCGCCTGCATTCGGG
>JAPTWR010000063.1 GCA_028065135.1 Acidithiobacillus sp. | reverse complement strand
GGCAGGCAGCATGGTCGCCATCGAAGGAAGGGTCCAGGCACCGGGGGTCGTCAACGCAGAGCGGGTCATTTTCAGCGTCAACCCCATGGACTTTGACTTCCCCATCATACCGCGGATGCCCGTGCTCCCTCCCGTATTACATCATCCCGAAATCGAGCGCCCGGAATTTGGCCCCCCGGAGATCGAACCCCTGGTGGAAAGGCCGGAACTCCCTGATAACGATTAATCCAAAATCCGGCAGTTTGAGGGTGCTGAATCAACGCTGATTCCAGTGCCGGTAAGAACGCGCCACCGTAAACAAGCCCGCGCCGATGCTCCCGACAAAAAAACCGATGGGCCAGTTGGTCCAGTAAGAAAGCACAATGGCGCTCCAGATACAACCCTCTGCAAGCATCACGGATAGCATCAGCACGCGCATGGGATTGCCGCTCAACGCCTGGGCGGCAGCTGGCGGGCCGACCAGCAGGGTGAACACCAAAAAGGCGCCCACAACCGGCAAAGCCGTGGCAGTCACCAAGGCCAGCAAGGTCAGGAACACCAGATCCATGCGTGCGGCACGGATCCCCTGCAAGGCCGCCAGATCGGGAAAAGTCGAATCCAGCAAGAGTGGCCGAAAATACAGAGAGATCCCCATAACCACTAGCGCGCAAATACCCAGTATGGGCAGCAAATCTGCGTCGCTCACCCCCAGCACCTCGCCGAAAAGCAAAGAAAATACCGCCGGCGCATACTCCCTGGTCATACTGAGTAACAACGCACCCATCCCCAGAAACAGCACCAACACCAGCCCCGTACCCACATCGCGGCGCCCCATGCGCACCAATTGGCGCAGAAGAAAAACACCTATTCCGACAAAAATCAGCAGCCCGATCAGCGGGTTGATCCCCATCAGGTTGGCTGCCGCCGCCCCCGGAAAGGCTCCCAGCGGTAGGGCATGGGCGGCAAAAGCCGAACGCCTGGCCACCACAAAAAATCCGACGAAAGCCGCGACAAACGCGATGGCAGTGCCAGCTATCCAGGTATTAATCATGAAACTGGAGAACATGTCTTATGCTTCGCAGTGCGGCCAGATGACCGGTTTCGGACGCGCCGACAAGCCCGTCACCCTAGCCACCAGCACCGCCACCAGATAAAACAGAAATACCAGCGTCACCACAAAAAAACTCACTGGCCAGGCATTACCGGAAAACCAATAGTAACTTTCATAGGCCATCCAGATACCACCCCAGACTGCCGTCAAACCGATAACACTAGCCCAGAATATCGCCTGCGCAGGGCGTCTGCTCAGGCGAATCGCCGCACCCGCCGGACCGATGAGCAAAGCCGTCGCCAGCACCGCGCCGATGGCCAGGGCACAGACCGCCACCGCCAGCCCCAGAGTCAGCAGTTGCAGCAAACCGATCCAACGCGGGGAAATACCCCGTGCTGCCGCCAGATCAGGGTCCACCGCCGTCAGCAGCATAGGCCGGTAGAGCAGACCAGCGAGTAAAAACACCGCAGCGGAGGCCATCAACGCAGGACCGACAAGACTCCGGGGAATCGCAAACATGGAGCCAAACATCACCGATACCGCTGCACCCGTAGTGCTGGTAGTGGTCACATCCAGATAGAGTAAAAGCGCCGATAGACCCAACCCTGCCCCCAGAACAATACCCGTGGCAAGATCGCGCTCCCGTACCTTGCGTACCCCCAGAAATTCCATCCCGAAAGCCGCAATCCAGGCCATACCCAGAAAACCCAGCAAGGGACTGACGCCCAGCAGGAGGGAAGCCGCCCCTCCGGCGCTGCTCACATCGGCCAGGGCATGCCCAGCAAAGGCATTACCGCGTAATACGGTAAACATCCCGATCAGCGCGCTGACCAACGCTGCGCAAGTCCCTACGATCAGCGCGGTTTGCACCGGCTCACTGCCGAAGAAACCGGAATTCCCAAAAAGCATCCAAAGATTCCACATGGCGTTAATCGGCCTTTTCCGGATGCGACATATGCGCTGCCGTGCACGCCTCGGCATCTTCAGCGGCGACATCGGGTAGCACGAGTATCCGCCGCCCATGTCGCAATACCGTTACCGGGTGACCATAGAGCTTACCCAACACTTCAGGCCGCACCACCTCATCCACGCTCCCAGTAGCGGCCTGTCCACCCACCAGATAGACCAGGCGATCCATCACCGGCAGCAGAGGATTCATATCGTGAGCCGTCACCAGCACGGCAATGTGCTGGATGTGGGTCAACGTACCAAGCAGTGCCACCAGTGCGTTGGCACTGCCAAAATCCAGATTGGCCAGAGGTTCATCGAGAATCAGCAGGCGCGGCTGACGCACCAAAGCATGGGCAATCACCGCCCGCTGTTGCTGACCACCAGAGAGTTCTCCTACCCGCTGATCGGCAAAGGCCTCAGCTCCGACCGCGTACAGTGCTTGATCTACCAGGGCTTTCTTGCGACCGGAAAACAACGGCAGACCAAGGCGATGCCCATCCAGCCCCAACTGCACCAAATCACGGGTCCGCAGGGGAATGTCCGGATCAAGGGCAATTTTCTGTGGCACATAGCCCACCAGGGCGCGGCGCTGATCCGCCGGTGCGCCATCAATCAGAACCTGCCCAGAGCGCTGCGCCGTCAGGCCCAGTAGGCTACGCAGCAGGGTTGTTTTGCCTGCCCCATTCTCACCGATCAGGGCGCAGAGCTGGCCAGGATAAAGGTCAAAACTGACATCCCGCAAAATGCTGCGGCCACCCAAATCTACCGAGAGATGAGCGACCGAAAGTATCGGATCGGACATGGCCAACACGGGCTACTTCGGCACAGTCGTCAAAGTGCCACGTTCCACGGCGTTACGCAGGGCATTGGTTTCCGTCAGCATCCAGGACTGATAACTATCGCCCGTCGGCATGGTTTCATAGACACCGACCACGGGGATCTTCTCTGCTTTCGCCTTGCTCAGAAAAGAATTCGTCAACGAATCAGTAACTTGCTTATTATAAACGAATATTTTTATGCTATGCTGTTTGATGAGCCGATCCTGGATGCTCACGTCCTGCGGCGCAGGGTCGGTACCATTCATAACGGCGGCCTGCAAATTCCAAGGTGTTTTGATATCGCATCCGGCAGCCTGCAACAGATAGTTTGCAACAGGCTCGGTCACCGCTACCGGCGTGCCACCGAACTGGGCCTTGAAACTGGCGATAGCCAGATGCCAGGGCTGCAGAGAGGTATCAAACTTGCGCACATTGGCGGCAAAATAAGCAGCATGACCCGGATCCAGCTCCGTCAGGCTTCGGGCAACCGCCAGGGCGACTGCAGGCATAGTCTCCGGTTTATACCAGAGGTGGGGGTTTTTGGTGCTTTCCGGCAGGCGGAGCAACTCCCGAACCACAATCACCTTGCGCTTGGGATTAGGGTTGGACGCTAGAATCTTTTTGGCCCAGCCATCGTAGCCCACGCCATTACGAACCACAATCTGCGCCCCAGCGATTTCACGGGCCACAGCAGGGCTGGCTTCAAAAGTATGGGGGTCGGTATTAGGATTGCTTTCGATGGTGTTGACGGTGACATAGCCCCCGCCGATCTGGCCGATCACATCGGCATACTCATTTTCTACGCCCACCGCATAAATCGTCGCTGCGGTAGCCATCTGCGCCATACCCAGCCCAACAAATAAAGCGATCCGTGGCAACAGAGCAAGCATCCGGCTTCGTAAGCAATGGTTAGGCATTGAACAGACCAAGGCCTTCTGATGGTTAAACGGAATCACGGGCAAACCCTCGGAGTCCACTGCCACAACCAGCAGACAGACACCAATCTTTGTAATGCAACATTGTTGCAATCTAGTGAAACAACACGTCATTGTCAAGCGTGAAAACGCACGAGAAAGTGACGCGCCTCCACTCAACCTGGCCCCAAGCTTCCCCTGCCGTGAAGCTTGGGGGTAAGATAAGGCGATAACTCCATCACCTGCGGGAAAATACCTCATGAGCCAAGCCCCCCACCCCACCCTCGATACCGGCATACTGACCCAGATTGTTGATGACATACTGGACCTTGCCCGCGAGCAGGGGGCCAGTGCGGCAGAAGCTTCCGCCAGCACCAGCAAAGGCTTATCGGTAACGGTACGGCTGGGGGAGGTCGAGTCTATTGAATATCATCAGGACAAAGGGCTGGGGGTGACCGTCTATCTGGGCCAGTCGAAAGGCAGCGCCTCTACCTCTGACTTCTCCCGCAAGGCGCTGTCAGAGACGGTTTCTGCGGCACTCACCATTGCCCGGCATACGGCAGCAGACCCCTTTGCCGGGCTCGCCGACCCCGCACTGTTTGCCACAAAGTTCCCGGAGTTGGACCTCTATCATCCTTGGTCCATAGATGCCGATACCGCCGCTGAACTGGCACGCCGCTGCGAGGTTGCCGCCCGCGACTGCGATTCGCGTATTCACAACTCCGAGGGCGGCAGTCTCGGCACCGGCGAGGGAGTCTCGGTTTACGGCAATACGCTGGGATTCATAGGCAGCAGCCGTTCCTCGCGGCACAGCCTGTCCTGTTCAGTGATTGCCGAAGATACCAAAGGTGGTATGCAGCGGGATTACTGGTATGATGTGGCGCGCGCAGCGGATGCTTTGGCAACTCCGGAAGCGATCGGCAAAACAGCAGCACAACGGGCTCTGCGCCGACTGGGTGCCCGCAAGGTAGCCACTACCAAGGCCCCGGTGCTTTTCGAAAATCAGGTCGCCTCCAGCGTCATCGGCCACCTCGCCAGCGCCATCAGCGGTGGCAGCCTGTATCGCAAAAGCTCCTTCCTGGTCGATAGTCTCGGCAAGCGACTCTTCCCGGAACACATCCGCATTTATGAAGAACCGTTACGGCGACGCGGACTGGGTAGCAGCAGTTTCGATGGCGAAGGCGTCGCCACCAGAAACCGCGATATTATCGCCGACGGTGTATTGGAAGGTTACATTCTCGACAGCTACAGCGCCCGCAAATTAAACATGAAGACCACGGGTAATGCCGGCGGCGTCCACAATCTCACCCTGCGACCCGGAGACGCCTCTCTGGAGGACCTGCTCCGCCAGATGGGACGCGGCCTGCTGGTTACCGAGCTCATCGGCTTCGGTATCAACATGGTTACCGGCGACTACTCACGGGGCGCGGCCGGCTTCTGGGTCGAACACGGGGAAATTCAATATCCTGTTGAAGAGATCACCATCGCCAGCACCTTGCAGGCCATGTTCCAGGGCATGAGTGTGGTGGGCAGCGATATGCTCATCCACGGCAATACCGGCTGCCCCTCCATTCTTGTTGACGAGATGACGATCGCCGGCGACTGAGGAGGACGGCCATCAGCAACAGGATCAAGCTCAACAACAGATAAGGGAGACTGCCCCAGCGCCCGTAAGGCGTTTCCCCCGCCATCGGCTGTATGGCCTCATTCAGGGTGCCCACCACAAACTGCGGCAATTGCGCACGCACCTGCCCGCGTGGCGAAATCAGGGCTGTTATTCCGGTGTTGGTCGCCCGAATATCGGGTTTCTGCTCCTGCAAGGACTGCATCGCCGCCATTTGCAGACTCTGCGCCGCGGCGATGCTATGGCCGTACCAGGCATAATCACTGATATTCAGAAGAAAGGTGGCACCTTCTTCCACACCCTTGCGCACATCCCGGGAGAAGGACTCTTCATAACAGATGGTTATACCGGCCTTCTGTCCATCCACGGGCAAAACATAAGGCCCATGCCCGGAAGAAAAGCTCCCCAGTCCCGGTAAAAAATGATGCACCAGCGACGTGAGCAGGCTTGGCATCGGGATGTATTCTCCGAAAGGCACCAGATGCTCTTTCCTATACCAGCGCAAAGGTGCCGTACCATCGATTTCCATGGCCGCATTGTAATATTTGTGACCCGTATCCTCGGGGACACCGATGAGCAGGATTTTATGGTGCATCGCTGACCACCGCTGCAATTGCGCGATCAAGCCCGGAATTTCCGTCTGAAAAACAGGGAAGGCTGTTTCCGGCAAAACGATCAATTGGGTGTTCGGCGGTGTCCGCAAGATCAGATCGACGTAGTGATGCAAAATGTCGCTGATTTTACCCGCATTCCACTTTTCGGTGATGGCAACATTCCCCTGCAGCAGACTCACCCGCAGCAGTTTGCCTGCGGGATGGGTGAACGACACGGATGCCGCCGCCATGGCTACACCGTAAATCATGAGGAGCGCCGCGACGCCTCCCATCAACACTGGGCGGGACTGCCGCCGTCGCAGCATATAAACCAGAATAACCGCCACCCCGGCGGTTGCCAGCCCCACCCCGTACTGGCCAAGCCAGGATGCAAGGCCGCCAAGGAAGGCATGGGTCTGGGTGTACCCCGTCGCCAACATGGGGAAGCCTGTAAAAAGACGTGCCCGCGCCCACTCCCCCAAAATCCACAGCACCGGCAGGGCCAGCAACCGGGCATTGCCGACAAAAAAGCGGGTGGTCAGCCATAAGGCCAGCGCCGGATAGACGGCACAACAAGCCGCCAGTAAAGCCACGGCCCCTTCAGCCAAGGCCCAATCCATGTTGGCAAAATTATGCAGGGTAATGGCGATCCAGTTGGTTCCCGCCGCAAAGGCCGCAAAACCGAAAACAGCACCCAGAGCGGCCGCACGGCGCGGACGCTCCTCCGCGCTCGCCAGCCAAAACAGGCCAAAAAGCAGGGCGATGGCCAGCGGCCACAAAGCAAAGGGCGCAAAAGCCAAGGGCCAAGCCGCACCCAAAATCAACGCGGCCAGAAGCCGCACAAGAAAGTGCGGCGTTTTCAGTGCACCACCCTTCACGCGCTCTCTTGAGGCGCCGTTTCCGGCAGAAATGCGCTACGCGGTGGCGGTGGCGGCGTCACACGCAAAATCTGCACCCGCTTACGATCCGCTCGCAATACCTCCAAGCGCAAATTCCCCTCTTCAATCACTTCACCCATACGCGGCACATGCCCCAAGCGCGTAGCCACCCAACCACCGAGGGTGTCGGCATGCCCATCCGCCAGGTGTGCCACAAAATGTGCGTTAAACTCTTCCAGAGGAATCAAAGCATTTACCAGGAAATCCCCATCCTCCCGCGGCGCGATCATCACATCCTCATCAATATCATATTCATCCTCAATTTCACCGACGATGATTTCCAGAACATCCTCAATGGTGATCAGCCCGGCGACCCCACCGTACTCATCCACCACGACGGCCATGTGATGCCGACCCGTGCGGAACTCGTAAAGCAAATGATCCAGATGCTTGCTTTCAGGGATAAAAGTCGCCGGACGGAGTAACTCCGTCAGCCGCGGCGTCGGCATATCACCCCGACAACCCCGCAACAGATCTTTGGCCAGGAGAATGCCACGCACATCATCGCGATCATTCCCCACCACAGGGAAACGCGAGTGCCCCACCTCGGACACCCGGGCGACAATCTCTGCTAAAGGCATATCCAGTTCAATCACTTCCATCTGTGGCCGAGGAATCATCACATCCCGCACCGTGAGCTCGCCCATACGGAAAATTCCATCCACCATCCGCGCCGCTTCGGCATCGATAATCTGTCGTTCGCCCGCCTCACGGACCAGTTCCAGCAGGGTATCCTGATCTTCCACATTGCCACGCAAGGACTGGGTAAAACGCTCCCACCAGCCCCGCGGTCGTTCCTGGCTACTGCGATCATCACTCATGCATTTGGTTCAGGTAAGGGTCGGCCACACCCATTGCAGCCAGCAATCGGGTTTCCAGCGCCTCCATCTCCTGCGCCTCGACGGCCACTTCATGATCATAGCCAAGGAGGTGGAGGGTGCTGTGAATGAGCAGATGGCGATAGTGATCGCGCAGGTGCTTGCCCTGCTCGACGGCCTCACGCATCACCACCGCCGGCGCGATAACAATATCGCCCAGCAAATCGCGGCGAAACATGGGCAACTGCACATCCTGCGGAAAGGACAAACAATTGGTCGGCCTTGCCTTACCCCGATATCCCTCGTTCAGGGCGGCAATTTCGGTGTCGTCCACAAAAGTCAGGGATAGATCGTACATCCGGTCGTCCGCAGATGCCCGCGCCGAAGGAGCGGACAGCGCCTGCAATATCGAGCGACGCACCTCGGCGCGGGATGGCAGGGGCAAGGCCGCAACGGCGTCATCCACAGCCATGCGCAAATAAAGACGGCTCATACCTTCGCCCCGAAGCGGTCATAAGCCTCCACAATCCGGGCCACCAGCGGATGGCGGACTACATCGGCACTTTCAAAAAACACCATATCCACACCCGGCATATCGCCGAGCACATCCATGACCTGCACCAGCCCGGAAAGCTGCCCGCGCGGCAGATCTACCTGCGTCACATCGCCGGTTACCACGACCTTGGCGCCAAAACCCATGCGGGTCAGGAACATTTTCATCTGTTCCGGAGTGGTATTTTGCGCCTCATCAAGAATGATAAAGGCATCGTTCAGGGTACGCCCGCGCATATAGGCCAGTGGCGCCACTTCAATCACCTGCCGTTCCATCAGTTTGGCGACTTTCTCATAACCCAGCATTTCATGGAGAGCATCGTAAAGCGGGCGGAGATAGGGGTCGACTTTTTCGCTCAGGGATCCCGGCAGAAAACCCAGACGTTCGCCCGCTTCTACGGCTGGGCGGACCAGCACCAGACGCCGCACCTGATTGCTGTCCATCTGCTCCACCGCTGCGGCTACGGCGAGATAGGTCTTGCCCGTACCGGCTGGGCCAATGCCGAAGGTGAGATCATTATGGCGGATGGACTCCAGATAACGGCGCTGCCGTTGCCCGCGACCACGGATCATTCCTTTGAGGGTCTGCACGCCGGAAGATTCCACCGCCGTAACGCCCGCCTCCGCCTCCAGTTGCACATTCTGGATGCTATGGTGCACCCAATGACTGGACAGCGAGCGCCCTTGACGTACCTGAGTATAAAGATGGGAAAGTACATCCCGCGCGGCCTGCACAGAAGCGGCTGGTCCGGTGATATGAAAGCGGGTGCCGCGGGGCAGGATCACCACCCCCAAGCGTGACTCGATCTGTTTGATATGACTATCCAGTTCGCCGGACAGTTCGGAGAGCATCGCCGCGCTCGCCTGCTCAGCGATGAAATCGCTGTGGCTTACACTCAGCGTCTTACCAGGAGGCTCCATGGGGCTATACGGCAAGGCGCTGGCTCGCCGGTGCCACCTGCACCACACGCCCGCGCAGACTATTGGGCAGCGCTGCCGTAATTTCGACATCCAGCATCTGTCCGACCCAATCCATGGACCCCGCCATATTGACCGAGCGATTGCAGGTGGTCTTGCCCGTCAGTTGCTGCGGATCACGGCGCGACGGTCCTGTCATCAGTACCGCCTGCCGCGTACCCACCAAGGCTTGCGCGTAACCCTGTGCCAGCCCGTTGATGCGTCCTTGTAATATTGCCAGACGCTCATCCTTGACGGCCTCGGGCACGCTGTCTTTCAGCTTCAGTGCCGGCGTATTGGGGCGCTGGCTGTATTTGAAGGAGAACGATTGATCAAAACGCACCGCATCGATCAACGCCATAGTCGCGGCAAAGTCTGCATCGGTTTCGCCCGGGAAACCCACGATAAAATCCGAGGAAATTTGAATACCGGGACGAGCGACGCGCAGACGTTCAATTTTATCCAAATACTGCTCAACCGTATGCTTGCGATGCATACGCCGCAAAATACGGTCAGAACCACTTTGTACCGGCAAGTGCAGGTGGGGCGCCAGTATCTCAATATTGGCATGCGCAGCAATCAATTCGTCATCAAGGTTGCTGGGATGGGACGTGGTATAACGCAAGCGCAGCAAACCGGGAATTCGCGCCAAGCGTTCCAGCAGATCGGCCAGGCCACCCTCACCTACCAATCCCGTCGCACCCCGATAGGCATTAACATTTTGGCCCAGCAGAGTAATCTCGCGCACCCCCTGATCTACCAGCGTACGCGCCTCCCGCAGGATATCGGGCATGGGGCGGCTATATTCCCGCCCCCGGGTATGGGGCACCACACAGAAGGTACAAAATTTATCGCAACCTTCCTGAACAGTGACGAAAGCGGTGGCGCCGTCGCGACCGGGCCGTTGTGGCAGGTGATCAAACTTTTCCAGCATCGGGAATGCCACATCCACCTGGGGACGACGCTCGGCCAGACAGGCGTCCAGCAAGTCCGGCAAGCGATGCAGCGTTTGTGGCCCGAATACCAGATCCACGTAAGGTGCCCGCCGCCGCAGTCGCTCACCCTCCTGACTGGCCACACAGCCCCCAACCCCGATCACCAACTCCGGACGGTGCTCCTTTAAAGGGCGCCAAAAACCCAGTTGAGTAAACACTTTGTCTTCGGCTTTTTCTCGGATGGAGCAGGTATTGAGCAGGAGTACATCGGCGAGCACCGGATCGTCCACCAGATGCAATCCATGACTGACCGCAAGCACATCAGCCATGCGCTCGGAGTCGTATTCATTCATCTGACAGCCGTAAGTCTTGATATACAGGTTCTGCAATGCATTCCCAGAAGAAGTGAGGACTTATGAACGATGATAGGGCCACCCCGAAGGATTGACAAGGGGTGGCCGCAGATTATGGAATCATCCCAGGCCAAGCCAGTATAACCCAAACGGAGTCCGGCATGACGCCATCCGCGGCACCATGCTACAATGCGCGCCGTTCCTTCGGCGACGCGATAGACCAGCGTTTTGCCTCCACCGGTGGAGAAAGCCCATGTCCCGACCTCCCGGGCCTATGTCCCAGGCTTGGCACTTTACCCGCGAGTTTTTACGCGATCCTCATGCTATTGGGGCTGTGCTACCCAGTTCGCCCTTCCTCGCCCGCCGAATGGCCGCTATGGTGCCCCATGGTCCCGGACTGGTGGTCGAACTGGGGCCAGGTATGGGGCCGGTAACCAAGGCCTTACTGGAAAGCGGCATCCCAGCGCAGGATCTGGTTCTTGTCGAGCAGGCACCGGCCATGGTCCGCCACCTGCGTCAGCATTATCCCGAGGTGGAAGTCATTGAAGGGGACGCGGCACACATTCAACACCTGATGGCGCATCGCGGCCCAGTCCGCGCCGTGGTGTCCAGTCTGCCGCTGCGCAGCATCCCCAAAACGGTCGTTGAACGCATTTTTCAGCAACTGCCGGGAATCAGTCGCCACGGGACCGTATTCATCCAATTTACCTATCACTTCCGCTGCTCCTGCGCGGGCTTGCCCCCGGACTTTCGTCGGCGACGGATGGCCGTGGTCTGGCGCAACGTGCCGCCAGCACGGGTGGATGCCTTTATTTACCACGCACCCCAACAGCGCTGATTGAGTCGCGTTGACATAAAGGAAGAGGCGAATAATGATGCGGCATGACCAGAGGACGCAGAGTTCTGTGTCAAACAACGGGCCACTGCCTTTTTCCAAAATGATCACCAAAAAGCCACCTCCCTTGCGCCATGCCCCTCGTATGCTATGGCCTTGGCTGACCTTACCGGCCTCTCTCACTGCAGCGCTGCAACGGGCTTATGAAAAGCCGCATGGGATGGTGCAGGCGCTGCTGCTGGGTAGCGGACGCGCGAACCCAACGCCGACTGAGCGCTACCTATTACGCCTACATCGCGGAGAGCAGATTTTCTGGCGCGAGGTCCTCTTGCACTGTGGCGACGTGATGCGTCCTGCGCTCTGGGCGCGCACGACCATTCCGTTGCGCGGGCTACGTCGCGGCCTGTTACCGTTGACCCGCCATGGCACGCGCCCCATCGGCAATACTCTATTCCGTCATCGCCGTTTGCGGCGCTCCCCGATTCAAGCCGAGAGCCAGCCCCGATTCGGCCGCCGCCGCTGCTGGCAGCGGCGGTCGGTATTGCGTCGCGGTGACACGGGTGTCCTGGTGGAAGAACATTTCCTGCCGGGCCTGCCACGCTGGGCTGGTCGAGGACGACGCTGATGCAAGCGACTCCCGCGCCGCTCCGTCAACGCCTACGCGCCTATGCGACTCTGATGCGCATGGATCGCCCCATTGGCACCCTGCTCCTGCTCTGGCCCACATACTGGGGACTCTGGCTAGCCGCCAGGGGCACTCCGTCACTCGGTCTCTTCCTGATTTTCACCGCCGGCACTTGGCTGATGCGCTCGGCGGGTTGTGTGATCAATGATTACTTTGACCGAGATTTCGACCGGCAGGTCGCCCGCACCTGTCAGCGCCCCCTGGCGACAGGCCTGATCACCTCGCGGGCAGCACTGCGCCTGTTCGTCATCCTGTGCCTGCTGGCCGTACTCCTCTTGCCCTTTCTCAACTGGCTGACCATATGGTTAGCAGGTGGCGCAGCGTTCATCACTGTTACATATCCGTTATTCAAACGCTTCACCCATCTCCCGCAAGCCTATCTGGGCATCGCTTTTTCCTTTGGTATACCGATGGCTTTTGCCGCGACCCTCGGGCGAGTGCCGGCACTCGCCTGGTGGCTGATGCTGGCCAATGCCTGCTGGGTCGTCGCTTATGACACGGCCTACGCCATGGCCGACCGTCCGGACGATCTCAAGGCCGGAATCAAATCGACAGCCATTCTTTTTGGACGCTTCGACCGTTACGCCATTGCCGGTCTGCAAGCCATCATGCTCATCATTTTTTTCGGAATCGGCATCACGCTGGGCATGCATTGGCCTTATTGGATCGCCTTGGCAGGTGCCGCCATTCTCGCAGCCTACGAGCAGTCTCTGCTTGGCGGCGACCGGGATCAGGCGCTTCACGCTTTTCTGCACAATAACTGGATTGGTCTGCTGCTCTTCTGGGGGATTGTCGCGGGCTTAGCCCCGAGCGGCACATCTATAATACCGGGAGCCCTATGAAGACTGGCCATTTTTGGGTCATCCATGCCTGCCCGAAGCACTTTGAAAACAATCATTGACAAACTTATACACAATCCACTCATATACAGAGACAAGCTTGGCTAATTCCACAGCGTCATTGGTGTCAATTATTAACATACTGTTTTTTATTGACTTTTATTTTGCACCTTTTTTAGGCACCTACCCTAACGCGTTGAAGAACAGGGGGTCTGAGACTTTTCAAGATGTTCATGCACAGACTTATCCACAGAAGCTGTGGGCAACTTCATGAGCGATGAAACAAGCTGCATTCAAGTAGCCGTCATGGTACCGCTCCGCCGCGTCTTTTCTTACGCCCTGCCGGCAGAGGGCCATCTACAGCCGGGCATGCGAGTGCGGGTACCTTTCGGCAAAGGCAAGCGCGTAGGTATTGTTCTCGGCTATGCCAGTTGCCCACCCGACGTCACGCTCAAGGCTATTGAACAGGTCCTGGACGCGCATCCCATTTTACCCATTGCCTTGCAACAATTGATTCACTTCGGAGCGGCATACTACCATCATCCGCTCGGTGATGCCTGGGCTACTGCCCTGCCGACCTTGCTGCGCCAAGGCCGATCGCTGCCAAAACCTACTCCCTGGGGTTACCGCCTCAGTGCTACCGAAGCACAGACGGCACCACGCCAGCCTGGAAAATTGCAGCAAGCGCTCCGGGAATTGCTTGTCATCACGGGTGTTGTGCCCGAAGCAGAGATTCCCAAAGAACTACGCCACATTTTACGGCAGGCCATCCGAAAGGGCTGGATAGAAGCGGTGGCGGAAGTCACCTTACCTAAACAAGGGGTACCCTCTCCACACCGTCTGAATGCGGAACAAGAAAGCGCCGTGACGCAATTACGCATGGCCAAAGGCTTTAAGGCATGGTTACTGGAGGGGGTGACTGGCAGCGGTAAAACAGAAGTGTATCTGGAAGCAATCCGACCGCATCTGGAATCCGGAGCACAGGCCCTCATCCTGGTCCCAGAGATCGGTCTCACCCCCCAACTTGTAGAACGTTGCCAAGCGCGTTTTGGCGAGCATCGCGTAGCCGCCCTGCACTCTGCACAAGGCGACGGCGAGCGTTTGCGCATCTGGGCAGCGGCAGCGGCGGGACAGATCCAGGTCATCATTGGCACCCGCTCGGCACTTTTCGTGCCCCTGCCCCGTCTTGCCATGATTATTGTCGATGAAGAGCATGACCCCTCCTTTAAGCAGCAGAATGGCTGGCATTATTCGGCACGGGATCTGGCGATTCAGCGCGCGCGTCTGGAAAATATTCCCATTGTCCTCGGCTCTGCCACGCCCTCTCTGGAAAGCCTCTACAACGCGCAAAAGGGCCGTTATCAGCACCTAGAACTACGCCAACGCGCCACTTCAGCCGATCTACCGAAGATGACGATCCTACCACTGCGCCGCGAAAATCTGCAGGGTGGCATTTCCTCTACCCTGTTAACGGCGTGTAAGGAAACCCTGGAGGCAGGCAATCAGGTATTACTGTTCCTGAATCGTCGGGGCTACGCTCCAGCGGTACTCTGCCACGATTGCGGCCATGTGGTGCAGTGCCCTCGTTGCAGCGCGCCCATGACCTGGCATCGCCAACAGGAACGTCTCCGCTGTCATCATTGCAGTCACGAGTCGCGCTGGCCACCGGCCTGCCCCGTCTGCCGCAGTGCGGTACTGATTACCGTCGGCCAAGGCACTGAGCAACTGGAGGAGGTACTTCGCCAGCGCTTCCCTCAGACCCCCATTTGGCGCATCGACCGCGATGCGTTGCATGGTCGTGATGCCCTCGCTACAGCGGTCTCCGACATTCACCGGAATCGTGCTGCCATCCTCGTGGGTACCCAAATGCTGGCTAAGGGACATCACTTCCCGGCCGTCACCCTGGTCGGCATTATCAATACCGACCAGGGTTTGTTCAGCGCTGATTTTCGCGCTCCTGAACGATTGTTGCAGACCGTTCTGCAGGTCGCCGGCCGCGCCGGCCGCGAAGAGCGGCCTGGCCGGGTAATACTACAGACCCATCTGCCTGAACATCCTTTACTGCAAAGCCTCGCTCAGGGCGACTACCGTCCTCCGGCACAGGCTCTTCTGGATGAGCGCCGGGCTGCGGGGCTACCGCCCTTTGGAGCCCTCACCCTGCTACGTGCCGAGGCGCACCAACGATGCCGGGTAGACGAATTCCTGAAGGCCGCCGGCCAATGTGCACCGCCCGCCCTGGTGGAGATCAGTGGTCCGACGCCGTCGCTCATGGAGCGGCGTGCCGGTTTCGAGCGTGCGGAGCTTTGGATACAAGCACCAGGCCGGGCCCAAATGCAGAAAGCGCTTAAACTCTGGCTACCACAGTTTGCCGAGCTTCACTCCGCCAAAAATGTGCGCTGGACGCTTGATGTGGATCCTTTACTGATCACCTGAATGCTTAACGGTATTGGTCAGACACCAAACTTGCATTGACCTGCAGATATGCTATCCTCGGCGACGGCCAGTTGGGCCAGCTTTGATTAATTTGGGGTGTAAAATGGCGGTCGGCACAGTGAAGTGGTTCAATGACAGCAAGGGGTTTGGGTTCATTACGCCGGAAGATGGCAAGGAAGATGTGTTCGTACATCACTCCGCTATTGAAGGTACGGGGTTCAAGACCCTGGCCGAAGGCGAGCGCGTCAATTTTGAAGTGACTCGTGGTCCGAAGGGTTTGCAGGCCGAGAAGGTCCGCCGGGCTTAATTAAGCTCAACGGGTGGCTCTCTCAGCCATCCGTTCCCCCTGCGGGGAAAAGTAATTTACCGGTTTAGCTTTCGCAATTCCGGTTTCTTTTTTGTTCAGCTATCGCGCGGGCTTCTTCCGCTTTACTGGCCCAGCGCCACGCTCCTTGGGTTTGTACTCACTTTTTGTCGGCCTGGCGGAGAGTATCTTGCGCGGCTTCGCAGGGGCAGCACGACCCAGTGGCGCGCCCGCATCGGTCGGGGCGATCTGCAAAGGCCGCCCCGAGACCCAGACCTTTTGCAAATGCTGCAAAACTGACGCTTGTATATCCGCAGGAAGCTCAACAGTGGTATGCTCGGTGCCAATCTGCACCTTGCGGATATTGCGGCTGGGTATCCCAGCCTCATTGGCGATCGCGCCGACAATGTTTTTGACTTGCGCACCATGGCTTTCACCCACATCCAGACGGAAGCGGCGCATCGGCACATCCTCCCCCCCTCTCGAGGTGGCGCCACCGCCGCGCGGCGGACGTGCACTGCCACCACCCCGTTCATCTTCAGAGCGGCGACGCGATGACGGCGGTCGGCCGGAACTCCCGGCGTCGCTGCGCATTGGCTTTGATACCGGAGCCTCGACAGGAACCAGTGGGCGCTCTTTCTGCACCATGTAAGCCAGTGCCGCAGCGATTTCTCCCAAACCTACGTCCTTTTCCTGCTGATAATCCGCAATGAGGGACTCAAAAACCGCAAGATCCTGACTATTCAGTACTTCTGACAATTGATCCTTGAACTGGCTCATCCGTCGACCCGCAACATCTTCTATGCTGGGCAGATGCATGGCTGTAATCGTCTGCCCCGTCGCCCGCTCGATGGCGTGCAGCAGATGGCGTTCGCGCGGCGCGACAAAGAGAATTGCATCCCCGGCACGTCCGGCACGTCCAGTACGACCAATACGGTGAACATAGGCCTCGGTGTCATTCGGAATGTCATAATTGATCACATGGGTGATCCGTTCAACGTCCAAACCACGGGCCGCCACATCGGTCGCAACAACAATATCCAGCGTCCCCGCCTTCAGGCGCTCAATGGTCTGTTCGCGCAACGCCTGACTGAGATCGCCATTGAGGGCGCCACAGGCATAGCCGCGTGCCTCCAGGCGCTCCGCCAACTCTACCGTCGCCGTTTTTGTACGCACAAAAATCAGCCAGGCATTACTCTCCTCTACTTCCAAGATACGGGTAAGGGCATCCAGCTTGTGGGTACCGCTGACCTGCCAATAACGCTGGCGAATGGCGGCCACCGTAGTCGTCGCCGATTTAACACGGATTTCCAGGGGGTCGCGCAAATAGGTTTTGGCGATGCGGCGGATGGCATCCGGCATAGTCGCGGAGAAGAGTGCCACCTGCCGACTATCGGGCGTGTGTTTGAGGATATCCTCCACCGCGTCAATGAAGCCCATGCGCAACATTTCGTCGGCCTCATCCAGCACCACGGCCCGCAACTGATCCAGACGCAGGGTTTTACGACGCAGATGATCCTGAATGCGTCCGGGTGTACCCACTACCACTTGCACACCACGCTGCAGCTGCTTGAGTTGCAGGCTCATGGACTGTCCGCCATAGATGGGCAACACATGGAATCCGGGGAGAAACTTGGCGTAGCTCTGCATCGCCTCAGCCACTTGAATAGCGAGCTCACGGGTGGGCGCCAGCACCAGCAACTGCGGCACGCGCAAGCTGAGATCAACACGGCTTAACAGCGGCAGCGCAAACGCAGCGGTTTTGCCGGTACCGGTCTGCGCCAGCCCGATAACGTCGTGCCCCGCCAGCAGCGGCGGGATGCTCTGCGCCTGAATGGGCGATGGTTGTTCGTAGCCGATCTCTGCCACCGCTTTCTGGATCGGTTCAGCGAGGGCGAAATCAGTAAAGCGAAGATCGGATTCTTGAGACATGAGCACACCTGGACAACGAAGGGAATTCAGCGTCCACACTATACGCTAGTTGTGCGCAACTTGCAGCGTTTTCTTCACTCCATCAAAAGACGTCACAAACTCATTCAGCGTCCGGCGCCACCTGCAACCGCTTCTGGATAGCCGCATCGGCATGCGGCTATCCAGAAGCGACCCAAAGAAGATACCACCCGGCTTGTTACGCAAGCGCATTCGGCCACTGAACGCATTCTACTGCGTCTTGTGAGGTGCGGAGTCTATGACATAATACACTCGTGAATATTCTCTTGCTGATCGCCGCACTCATCATCATCCTCGCCGGGGCCGAGGCTTTTACCAACGCGCTGGAGCACCTGGGCGACCGCCTGGGTATTTCCGAGGGCGTTACCGGTTCCATTTTCGCGGCGGTGGGCACGGCGCTTCCCGAAGCTATGGTGCCTGTTGTTGCGGTTTTCGCTGCGACCAGCGGGCAACCGGCACACCTGGGGGAAGAGGTGGGGGTGGGCGCCATTCTGGGCGCCCCCATGATGCTGTCCACACTGACGTTGTTCATGATGGCGCTGTTTGTGTCGCCACAACGCGGCTGGCGCGGAGCGTTAAATCCGGAACCTACGGGCTTGCGTCGCGATCTTGGCTGGTTTCTGTCTGCCTTTGGCCTGTCCGCCGTTGCCCTCTTTGTGCCCCACCACATTACTCTGGCGCGTATTGGCATCGGCCTGATGCTGGTCACATTGTATTTTCTGTATGTGATGGTGACCCTGCGTGCCTCGGCGGCGCTGGTCGCCGAGGGGCACGGCACCGAAGCAGGGCACGCCTTGTACTTGAGCAAGACCGGTCTGCCCACGAAGATGCCGGTCATATTGATCCAGCTTGCCATAGGGCTTGGCATGATTGTCTTCGGTGCCCACCTCTTTGTCGACGGGATTGAGGGGCTCTCGCACTGGCTCAGCATCTCCGCACTGATCCTGTCTTTGCTGGTGGTGCCCATCGCCACGGAGTTGCCGGAAAAGATCAACAGCATCCTCTGGATTCGCCGCGGCAAGGATACGCTGGCTTTTGGCAACATCACCGGGGCGCTGGTCTTTCAGGGAAGTCTGCTGCCCGCTATTGGGGTACTGTTAACCCCCTGGTCGCCCTCCCCCCCCGTTCTGCTGGGCGCAGGACTCACGCTGCTGGCCGGGGGATACACTTATCTTCTGGTGCGCCGCGGCGTCACCCTGCGGCCCTATCATTTTCTTTTCAATGGGGCGTGTTATGGGGCTTACTTCTTCGCCCTTACCTGACCGCCCGAAAAGGTACTCGCCGCACGGTGGTGCCTTTTGCTAGAATGTGAGCCGTAGCCCCGGTAGCTCAGTGGATAGAGCAACCGCCTCCTAAGCGGTAGGTCGCGCGTTCGATTCGCGCTCGGGGCACCAATAAA
>JAPTWR010000032.1 GCA_028065135.1 Acidithiobacillus sp. | reverse complement strand
TCATGGCGCAGATCGTGGAAGGTTAGGCCGGTGATGGCGGCGCGTCGGCAGGCCCGTTCGAATGACCGCGTCACCGTATCAGCCTTCACATCCCACACCAGACCATCCAGTCGGCGGGGAAGGGCGGTCAGCACAGACACGGCAACCGACGACAGCGGGACCCGGCGCACCGTGCAGTTTTTCGTATCAGGCAACAGTGCTACCCTTCCAGCCAGATTCACGTTTTCCCAGCGCAATCCGCATATCTCCGACCTCCGCATGGCCGTTTCAATCGCGAATTGCACTATATAGACAATGACCGGGTTTTCATCCTGCCGACAGGCATCCAGCAGCCGCTCTTCCTCGTTGCCTACCAATCGCCTTTCCCTGCCTTGCGGCAGCTTTGGCTTCCGCACGGACTCAACGGGATTGCTGATGGCCTCCATGCCCCATTCTGTTTTTGCCACCTTGAACAAATGACTTAGGACCGCCAGGTGCAGGCGAATTGTATTCCCAGCCTTACCTTCCCCTTCCATATCCTTGATCGCCTCGGCGACATCGCGCCCGCGAATGGCGGACATAAACCGCTTCGCGATGGGCCGACCCAGCCATTGCTGCAGCTTCAAGACTTCCGGTCGGCTGTTTTTCTTGCGCGGTGTAACTTCCGCGAGATACCGCTCGATACACTGCGACAGGGTCGTGCCTTCGGATTCTGAGCGATCTCGCCACAGCCCGCGTTCCATTTCGGACTCTATGAGCCTTGCCCAAGCTTCCGCATCACGCTTCCCGCGAAAGGTTTTCGTCTGCGTCGGATGCCCGCGCTTCCTGACCTGTGCCTGGTAGCCGATGACGTTGCCGTCCTGGTCTTTGCGCGGGGTGATAGTCGCCATGCGATGCACTCCTGATGCACTGAATCAGGCCCAAGTGCATCATAATTGCATCATTTATTCAAGCGGCAATAAAAAAAGGTTGGACCATTTTGCCCAACCCCTTGTTTTTATTCTGGTGCCCAGGGCGGGACTCGAACCCGCATTCCATTCGGAGAGGGATTTTAAGTCCCTTTTTGCCCCTTTTTGGTGCATTACGTATCAACGAGATACTACGATAATGATAATAAAAACATGCCGTTATCAATGACCTCATTCCCTGCAATTCTCTAATATTCCCCCTTGTTCCCTTTTCTCAGTGTCCAGCCAGTGTCCAGATTGTCCAGACGGGGGTGCGCCCAACCTCAAAATAATTTTACGCCTTAATTCTCAACGTTTCTGCCAATTTTAACGCTATTATATACAACATAGCGTTATATATCTTGTTGATCTGGAAGGTAAAAAATGCTTGCACATGATGCTGGGCATGGTATATTGGACTTGTCGAAGATATTCGATGCACTGTCTCCTCTTTTCGTGCCATGGGCGCGCCCAGCGCCCTCGGTTTAAAAGAAGAGCTCCATCAACCGCGACAGAGGAAATCGATATGGGCCTTATCAAACATTCCGAACGCGACATTCGCGCACTTCAAAAAGAGTTTGACAAACAATACTATATTGACAGCTACGGCTATCTTGTCGAACGCACGCGCAATATGCGCAAATCCAATGCAGCACCAACCCAACAGCACAGAAGCGCCCCGCGTCATCGGCGGCAGCGAGAGGGCATGCGCAGCAGTGCGGCATCTGGCGATGGCAACGATGACGGCGATCCAGACCCCGAGAGGCACTTCCGTCTTCTCACCCAAGCTGACCTGTCTGACCTTCTCAGCATAAGCACAAAAACCCTCCAGAACGTATACAGCCGTACCCCTCATCTTCTCCCCAAAGCGATTCAGATTCCTGGCGCCCGCGGTCCCAGGTGGACCCCCGCAGCCGTTGCCGCCTGGCTTGATAGCCGCCCCGCATACACCACCAGACCGGCCCTTGCGCCTGCAAAAAACAGGGTAGGTCGTCCGCGCATTGCCCTTGCTGCTGTCAAAGGGGGTGCGAAATGATCCGCGCCGCCTACCTCGTCGAAGACGTTCCGTTCCTCGATCACACCATGGATATTCAGGCTCAGCGTGAGGCCGATTATCGCGACAACGCTGAAGACGAATGCGCAGACCCAGCGCTTGCGGATTGGTGCACACCTGCGCGTCTCATGCGCGAGTTTGCCGATCCAGATTTGGGCGTCCGCTTCTTGCGTGAGCATGACTACTTGGCTTGTGACGACGACCAGCTTTACCTGACCGAGAAGCAAGAAGCAAATCGGCACGACCGCGTTATGGTTGACGTTCCCCGCACCGGACGACGCAAAGGCGGCACACATGGGCTTGCTCCAGAGAATCGCCGTCGTCGTTCTGCAAAAGTAATCAACCAACAACTGTTGCGATGGGATGCCAGCGGCAGCGACTGCATTGAGGCGGAAGGGTTTTACCATACCGTGAACGCGAAAATTTCGCGGGCCGCCGGGTATGTGCTCTCGGTCTATAAGGGCAAGCATGCTGACGTTCTGACGTTGATGCTGGCTGGCAAATCGACTCTCGAAATAGCCGAAAAGCTGGGCAAATCAACGCGCCGGGTTCGCCAGATCGTAAACGGCCATGCGCAGAGAAACGCCCCTGGTCTTCGCCAGTTCATCAGCGAAACCTTGATGTTTGGGGTTCCTTCGTACTTTCCCGGCACCCCGCCGGTGGTCGTTGCCACTTCTTCGCCGAAAGCAAAGAAAGCAAAACCGGTGCACCAGAAGAGACAGCATGTGGTGAAGGAGGTGGCAGCATGAACGCCATCCACCTCACAAAGATCACCTCGGACACCCCGATCTCCAAACGGTTTACCCTGGATGCGGACGGCAAACTGGTCAAGGGCAAAGGCGGCAACATGCGCTCCGGATATGCCGAGGCGCTCCAGATCACTGACCTCGCCAGCCTGAAAAATGTCATCCATGGTTTGAACGTGACCCAGGCGCTGACCTTCGGTGTCCCAAAAGGCGCCAGCGTGGGCAAACCGCTTCGGGTCCTCACGAAGGGCGGTGTCAAAGGCAAGCCGGGAGCAATCGCACGGAGCCGTGGGGTTTTTGAATATCCCGACCAGCAACAGGGTATTTTGCTTCTTGACTACGATCCTCCTAAAACCCTTGCAGAAGCCCCGGATCCTTTTGAACTGCGGGATATGCTGATCAAGGTAGTCCCTGCCCTGGCGCAATGCGATATGCTCATCTCCGCTTCGGCATCATCATTTATATACAAGGATGACGGCACCGAACTCAACGGGCTGCGCGGCATGCACATTTTTGTGCGTGTAGCTAACGCAAGTGATATTCCGGCCATCGGAGCCAACATTGATGCCCGCTGTTGGCTGAGTGGTCTAGGCCATGTGGAAACCAGCAAGTCTGGCGCGAAGCTTTTGCGGTCATTGATAGACACCACGGTTTGGCAACCGGAAAGACTGAGTTTCGATGCTGGGGCGGACTGTGGATCTGGTGGACTGTATCAACATCGTCCGGACCCGTTGCACTTACCCGGACGGGCGCTGATGCTGATGGACGTGCAGGTCACCGACGATGACTTGAAAAAAGTCATTAACCTGCAGCGGCAGGCGCGCGGACTGGCTGAATTGCCAGATTTTGAAACGGAAAAGGCGGTAGCCAGGAAGAAGGCAACGCCGGGTGCGGTGCGGCTGGATAAGCCCCAAAAACCATCCGCCCTGGATGATGCGAAACGAAACGAATTATTCAAAGCACTCATGCACATTCCGGCGGACTGCGGCTATGAACTGTGGGTCAAGATTGGTATGGCTCTTGCCACCGTCGAGGGCGGTTTTGAGCTTTGGGACGCTTGGTCAGCGAAGGGAGCAGGATATCCCGGACAGTCTGAATTGCGTTACAAGTTCAGCACACTGTCAGGATATTCCGTGACCCTGGGCACGTTGTTCCACATAGCTGCGGAGTTCGGTTACACCAGGCCGGTGCGTGGGCGCACCGTTTCGCTGCCCGTGCGCCCGATGACGCCGGACGAATGGCAGGCTTTGCATGAGTCGGAACGCCAAAAAAACACCGTGGCAGAAGTTGTCGAAGTGACGGCGGCACGTGAAATCCTTCGGCAAGTTATGTGGCGATGGGTTGGCGCTGTAAAAGATCGGGCTAAAAAATCGGGCGACGACAACAAACTGGACATTCCTGCCATCATCGAGGCTATCGAGATCACAACTGGCGTCGGGAAGTCTACGCTGATCCGCGAATTCATTCCCATCTTTAAGCAGTTCGGTCTCCACGTGGTGGTTGTTGCCAAGGATAAAAAACAGGCCGAGGAGTATGAAAAGGCCGGTGCTTTTTTTCGTCGCGGGCGTGAGTGCCGCGACAAAACAGTGATCGATGACAAGACCGGCGAGTCATGGACTCTGACAGGGTTTGACCAGGGCATCGTGAATCACTGCCCGCACTCAAAGAAAGACGGCCCGGTTGGCCGTCTGGCCGAAAGCGAGCACATGATCAGCGAAATGTGCCGCTCAGGGCACTGCGCACATGGAAACCAGCTCATGCTTGAACGGTCAGAAGCGGCAGGTAAGCAAGCATCACAGACTGTCGTGAAATTCTTTAAGGACTTCCCCAGCCTGCGCCACACCGTGCACGCGTGCACTTGGATACCTCACTTTGAACAGGCCCAAAGTGAGTCTGTTCGCGTGGTCGTGGGTGCGGGGCTGGGAACCGGCGATCTGCTCCGCGAAGCCGGATTTTCCAGCACCCAGGTTGACGGAGTGATCGTTGATGAGGCCGTGGAGTGGGTCCATACCAACAGTTTGAGTTTGGACGATATACGCAAGATCATCGTAAAACTGGAGAAGCTTGTCGCCGCGATCAACGATCACTCCTCAAAGCTTGCAAAGGATGCACTGAAAGATGACGGTTTCACAGTAACCGATATGCCGCAGAAAGAGCGTGATGCAATTTTGGGCGCCTTGGCGCTGTTCAAAGGCGTTGTGCCTGTACTCGGACAAGCGACATTGGATGCCAAAGAAGGTGAATACATTTCCGCGCCTGTGGAGTTGGCGGATCTGGTGAAAGACGCTAAAACGTATATTGGGAAACATGGGAACAGTTGGGAACAGTCTACGTGGGAGCGCTGGCTGACCCTGACCGCTTCTCCATTGCGTATTGCATTCGAAATCGTGCGGGCAGCCGTCGCCGGTAGCCTTACGGTCCGGGAGGGGCGCCTGAACGGGGTTTATTATCATCCGGTCATCGAAGAAGTCGCAGGTGTCATCCCCTTGCTGATTATGGACGCGACTTTGGATGCATCGGCCAAGGCTGTGATTACGGCGAAGGGCGGCACTGTTACGCGGATCATTGCAAAACAGGCGGTCGAGATACGTGTCGATCCACGCCGGTTCTATTCACTCCTGAATCCAGATGACAAGGACTATGAGAAAAGGTTGAACCAGGAAGTTGAAGAGATCATGACCGCCAAAAAACGGAACGAAGATGAGACCGGCGGTGAATGTGGAGTCATTGCCCGTCGGCAAGTCGCTATCCAGGTGTTGTCGGCACGAGCCCGAATCAGCGTTGAAGAGATCGAAGAGATGACCAGCGACGAGCGTTGGGACCTTTCCGTCAGGCACTCAGTCGGCTGGTGGGGTTGGCACGATAAAGCACATGACCACTGGCGCGACCTTGACGGGCTGCTGCTGTGGGGTCAACCGCCAGTGCCTGAGTTTGTATGGGCGGAAAAATGGGAAGGGCACAGGGCTCTGCTGATTCAGCTTGGCCTGGCGTTGCCTGACGAGTTGCCGCACTGGGATAACAAATGGGAAAAGAAACTGTGGATTGCTGTTAACGCTGATCACCAGCAACTGAGCAAGTGCCGTTTACCAGCGAACCAGGTGGTCCGCGAGTGGATGCTGGACTGCATTGCCGCGTTGCGTGTGCAAGCTATAGGGCGTCTGCGGAGCGCGAACCGGACGCCGGATCAGGGAAGCGCCCTTGTGTATGTTGTTGGAGGTGCGCCGGTTGCCGGACTGGGACAGCACGGGCTTGAGATTGCCGAGTTTGAGCGCATTGTTGGAGGCACAACGGGCGAAGAGCGCCGAGCAGCCCGCCATGCAGCCCGCCTGGACGATGCTGCATCAGCGGCAGTTGCCGTGGCGCTCAAAAACGGAAGCGTCACCAGGGACAACGTGAGGGGAGAGATGATCGAGAATGGGGTTTGTCCCACCACTGTAAAGGATACACACGCGGGTGGGACAAACCCCGACGCGGTCCGGCATGCGACCTACCAAGAAATGATTGCGGAGAATCCATGGATGGCGCCATGGTTGGAATGCAACGGACGCAATGCCAGGATCGTGAAAGCCTTGCAGCGTGAAATAGCGGAGAAGGGTGCGGAAACAACCCGCAATCTGCTATTCAAGTTGCGGGTCCTGTGGGAAACGGCCCTTAGAGACCTGGACGCTGTGCCAGCGTTGGCGCGGGCCGTTCTGGAATCCACCATGGAAACGTCACAGGGTTACCAGCACGCCGCCGCGGTCATGCTGGAGATATTCGACCCGCCTGGTTAATCCCGTTCAAGGCCCCGTCTTATGGACGGCTCAGACTACCATGGGCAGGACAGAAGGAGCGCCGCAGTGGTGATCAGGTGATAAACATCACCATTTTTGTGTTAGGCTACAAAAAGGGACTCCATGAAATGTAAATGGGGTCCCGTGAAAGCAAGGAGGCAAAATGAGTGAACAGCATATAGGCGGAGTTGGTGACTACAAGGAACCAGAACGTTTCGTGTTTGTTAATGCGTTTAAAGTTTATGGCATTGGAGGCGCTCTCATGGTCGAAGCTGGCAGAACCAAGCCTGGCGCACCCGGAGAGCCACCAAGCATAGCTGGCGAGATTGGGATGGTTCTTATTCCAGAGAGCGCGGAGGCACTGGCCACTCAAATATTGACCGCCATTGAAGAAATGAAAAAGAAAGGGGCGCCAAGCATTCAGAGCGTCAAATTGGGGCAGAAAGAGACCAATGGGTGAGGTTTTGCTTTTCCCCGGCGCAAACGAGGCGGGTATTCTGATGTCGCCAACCACAGAAGGCGTAGTGATCACTAAGACAGAGTTGCCAAATCTGGCAGACGAAAAGGAGACTATCGAGATGCCAAGCGAACCTGTTTCTCGGTACGAACTTGATGCGAAGATACAGGCCATTGAAGCTCGGATGGACACCCGCATCGCCCACATGGAGTCCATCGTGGAGCGCGGCATGGAGGTGGCCAAAGAGGCTAAAGAGGAGGCCAAAGAGACGCGGCGCCATGTGACCATCACCGCGTGGACCGTCGCGGGTGTGATCATTGTTGGTGTAATGGGTGCGCTGGCTCTTACAACCGCGTGGCAAACCGCTGCTTATTCCACCATGGATGCCCACATGCAGGTTCTCAGTGACCGCATGGCGCAGGTGATCCAAAAGGTAGACGTGGTACCCGCGCCTTCCCATCATGGCTAAGTGATCCCGTGTACATTGGGTGTTTGATGGGTTACCACAGGCCCACAAAAAACACAACAACATAGGATGGAGAAGGACGGGGGAATCCGAAAGGACTTCCGTGCCGTCCTCACCGCCTTCTCCACAAACTCCACCGCCTTGCGGACGGCTCGTTACTGCGTAACGACCAGCCGGTACACGTTCCGGCTTGCCGACCACAACCTGACCGGCCAACCGACCCCTTGTCGGGGGTCTCCGTTGTCTGGGCGAGGGCCGTGGATTTTATGGATAAGGCTCTGCAGTGCATCCCGGGCATAAAAAAACCCGCACAGGTGGCGGGTAACGCATACCAGGCCGGAGACCTTGACGCTAAAAATGCACGTGCATGCCGAGCAGTATGCCCAAGACGAAAACGCCAAAGAACCCGAAAGACATGAACACCAGGTTGGCCGTGCGTTCTGTCTTTATCGCCTCGCGCACGCGGTCATCGAGCGCATCGCTTCCAGATTGAACCCATTGCGCGAGTACCGCATCACGCCTGGCGATAATCGTCTTATCGACTTTAGAATCAAAGTCTTGCAAGGCGGTTTGCACTGCGGTCACGGACGGCTGAGTGGCCTTCGCGATTCCGCCCTGGATTGCCAGGGCAAGCTCCCGGACGTTTGCCGTCATCGCCGTTTTGATCTGACCCGTGAGGTCGTTTCCGCCAACCAAAACCGCATGGTGTATCAGGTCAGGAATCTTCCCCACGTCCTCATGCACCAGCCGCGCAGCGTCGCCTGACGCCGTCGCGGAGGCCCATGCGCGTATCTGAGCTCCGACCAGCAACCAAGACAGATCACTTTCCAGCCGTATACCCATTTCCGCGGCATCCGCGATAACGTGCTCCCTCAAGGACGGCGACAGCCCTTGCAACGCAATGTCCCGCGCGCTTGAGCCGTCCCCTATCCGCATGCGCGGAGCGGGGACGGCAGGAGGCGTCACGACATCGGGTGCATGATCCTCCTCCTCATCCATGGAGGAGGTTGCCCCCCGGGCCCCGGTATTGGCCAGCGCTTCCAAATCGTCAAGATCGCTCATGCTTCACCTCCTGCAACGCCAACCGCGACACACTCATGCGCTGGGATAAGCCACCTTTGGAGCAAAAACCGTTCGCCCAAGGTCAACTGCGATGCCGTTTGCGTCATTGCCGTGTAACCCCCGCGAATCTCACGCACTTTCTTTTCCAGCGCATCCATGCGGATTTTCGGCATGACCGTTTCCGATCCGCCAGTTTGCAGAAACGCTTGGCGGACCCCAGAGGATTGCCAGGCGAAGTTTTCAGGATTTCCGGAAATTTCACCCCTGACCACGATCCTGTGTTCAGGCTTCGCTACCCCCATAAGACCTCCTTTGAGCGACTTCGCCAAGTTGTCAACGTGCATATCGAGGTTGCCGATGCTGTAAAAGATCACCAAATCATGACCCAGCGCGTCGGCCACGGCTGCAAACATATCAGCAAACTGATCGAGTGTGTCAGACGCTTGACCAGGCAGGTTCACGACAATATCCGCATCGCCGAAACCTTCCAGGGCGTTAGTCAGATCACTAAAAGCCTCCTCCATTGCATCGGGCCTGTTCAGATTTAAAAACGCAGTTTCAACGATTTCGCGATAACGCATACCCACATCCGCGCCACTCTTGTCGCCTTCGACAACGACCACGTTGCGACCATGTACCAGTAGATAATCAACAAGGACCATTGCCAGCCTGCTTTTACCGACGCCGCCTTTTTCGCCATGAGAAACATAAATCGTCATTTTAATACCCTCACAATAAAAACCGTTTTTTACAAAGCGGGTTATCAGCCCTTCCATTGAATATCCTCCGCCTCCGCCTTGTTTTTTTGTGCCAAGGCTTCCCAGTCCACCGCACTTGTTCCTGATGCTGTTTTTACTATCTCCGTCCTTGCTGGAGACTGGGGGTTATCCCGCCCGACGTTCTTTACCGTGCCAGTTGCACGCCGTGGCTGTTCGCTCTGTGGCTCTGCCTTTGTTGCCTGTATTGATGGCAACGGCAGTTGTTCATGGGCGAGGTACTTGCCGGACGCCGCGACTTTTGCAGCTTCAGCCATGTACTTTCCACTCGTTCCAAACGCCTGACCGAGTTGCGTCCAAGTCACCCCAGCCTTCCGGGCCGCCTGTATTGCATCCAGATATGCGGCCAGACGTGCTGACAGTCGTGAGCTTTCCATTCGTTTCACCTCCTTTCTTGGATACCTCATATATGTATGCCAAGCGGAAACAAACTGCCCCCGAACAGCCTGCAAACAACCCGTGAAATTCCTGTTGTGCCTGTTATCTGCCTGATTTCTTCCATCGAAACACCCGTACTCCACCCGTAATCTACCCGCATAAGGTCCTATCCGGGTTTAGTTCGGTGTAAAAGCAGCATGATGACGGGCACCCCTTCGGTTTGCCCTTTTCACGCACAGCCCCACCCCTTTCAGGGATGGCGACGTGCCGCTGGCGCGGCCCTCTGTGCTCACAGCGCATCGTCCACAAAACGGCGCCCTTTTCCTGCTTCCCGCGCGGGCGAGAAAGGGAGCGAAGCGACCTCGCCCAGGCGCACCCAACGCATCCATCCATCTATGTTCGCGCTCCTCATGTTTCCGCTTGGCACACGTATGTAGAGCAACCACATGCGAGGTGAACCATGGACGCTATGACCGAACACGAAACCGACACATCCCTTTCTACGACCACCACTTCCGCCCCCTACGTCCACCCCCGCCCGCGCCGGGTCTCACCACGTAGGCTTCTTGAGGTCTGCGAAGAGCACCCGCGCATAGCCAACGCCTTGCAATGCCGGTACATAGAAATGCGGGCGGAAAACGTCACATGCGATACAGACATGCTGGACACCATGATCCATGAGGAATACGACCGCCTGCGCGAAAGCGAATGCGGACCGGATGACCAGCTTGTATCCAAAAAATCGGTTAAACGTGCGCTAAAGGCCGCGGTGCAAAAAGAAATGTTTCGCCTTCCTGTATTTACTCAGGGCGAAATCTTGCCGCTTAAATACCGCATTAAGAATGATATCCGCAATGCAATTGTTCAAAAATATGGAAAGAAACGTCGCCAGAATATTGAAAACTACATTGACGAACTTCTTGGAGATTATTGCAGCCTTATGAAACGCCCCGATTATGCTTGGGCTGCGATTATGAAAAAAAAGCGTTATGACATATACGGAAATCCCGTTGGCAACGTCTCCGCTAAAGACATGGCCGCCTTTGTTGCTGCCTTGAGGTTTCATGAGCGAAAAGCGGCAGAGCGGGAAGCCAGGCGGGAAGCGCGTCTTCAAGCCAAAGCTCTGTACATTAAACAGTGCGCAGAAGAGGTGGCGAAATGATCAGGAATACGCACTTGAGCGGTTCGCCAGCCGCTGTCGCGAAATACATGGAAAGCCTTCACGAAGAGCACACAAACAGGAAAGGCGAGATCAAGGCCACGGGATATTACTCTATGTTCGGCGGGGCACCCAGCGAGTGGTTTGGCAAAGGTGCGCAGGCGCAAGGGCTGACCGGGGCGGTTACTCAGGAAGACATGATCCGTGCACTCAGTGGCACCGTTAAGCACACTGGCGAAGACGTCTCGACCAGGGGCGGGCAAACAGCAGAATCGCGCAGGATGGGTGAAGAGCTGACGATTGCTGCGCCGAAATCAGTGTCAATTATGTCAGTCGAAGATCCCAGGATCGTTGATGCTCACAAAAATGCCGTCCGGGCTGCAATGCAATATGTCGAGTCGGAAATGGTCCACGCAAGGCTGGGCAAGGGCGGCAACAAAGGCAATGATTTTTCAGGAAATTTGACCGCTGGACTTTACGTTCACGAGGATGCCCGGGACTCTTCCACCGGTCGTGTAGCTCCGCATCTCCATACCCATGCCGTTATCTCAAATATGACGCAGAGGTCAGACGGGCAATGGGTCGGTATGAAACTTGACTGGGGCCACAACAACGAAAAAAAGATGACCGCCGACGCCGTTTACAAAGCTGCACTGGCTAAAGAAATCAAGGCGTTGGGGTATGGAATCGAAAAGGGTCAGGGCGCGAATTTCGAGATCATGGGCATCACACGGGAACAGATCGAGCACTTTTCTCCGCGCAGTCAAGACATAAAAAAAGAGATCGGGGGAGACCGTGCAGATGTGTCTGCCAAGGAGCGCCAGGCGGCCCAGAACAAAACCAAAGGCGGGAAATCCACACTTAATAATATTGACCAGCATTATGCTTGGCGCAGTGAGTTCCGCGAGCAAAACATGGATCTTCACACCATCCATTCAGATGCATTACGCCGTGAAGCGTCCGGCATTCCCACTTCCCAGATAACAGCAGAAGATGCGCTCAAGTCCGCGATCCGCCACCTGGCCGAACGCGACAGTGTTTTCAGTGAGCAGTCATTAAAAACAGAGGCACTCAGTGCAGGCCTGGGCGATGTTTCTGCCCTGGAAATCGATGCCGCAATCGAATCCCGTGCGGGCGGCCTGGTGTATGCAGGTCAAGCAGCAGGGCTTAAAGATCGACAGTTTACGACCAAATCAGCGATTTTCACGGAGGCAGAAATCCTATATCGAGGGAAGGAAGGACGCGGAAAAGCAGAAGCTTTATACGCAGTACAAGATGTAGAAGTACAGCAGGACCTAGATGTTATCAATCTCAATATTGACAAGGAGTTACAAGATGGAAAACGAAGCTATACAGCAGCAAACGACGTCGCCGACCTTAAAGACGCTGGGGCACTCTCCCAAAGCCGCATGCGCGCGCTGTCCGAACAGCATCTGGATGCAGAAGCGCGACGGGAAAATACAAGTGTTTTGCATGGTGATGAGAGTCCTAGTAGATCAGGACATCCGGATTTGCGACGGCCAGTTAATGACCCGAGAATAAGCGCGATTATATCAGAGCAGGAGGGAAAACAAGGGTTCAAGTTCAGCGACGGCCAGAAAGCCGCTGTTGAACTGGCCCTCTCTTTTCCAGATCGACATTTGGGTGTTGTCGGATCCAGTGGCGCAGGCAAAACCACCAGTATGAAAGTTATCGTTAAAGAGTATCAGCAGGCCGGTTATCAGGTTATCGGCGTTGCGCCAACCAGCAAAGCAAAAAAGGAGCTTGAGGGTGCAGGGTGTAGCGAAACATTAACGCTGGCTGGTGCATTACAGCGTAAACCCGCCCTGGGCGAGGACGGGCAGCCAAACCCAAAGATTATATACGTGATGGACGAGGCTGGCATGGTGTCAGCGAAAGATTTTGATCGGTTTTACAAGCGCGCGGATCTGGAAAACGCCCGCACCTTGGTTGTTGGAGATCCATATCAAATCGAGTCGGTCGAAGCCGGAACGCCGTTCGCGATGCTGCTAGAAACAGATTCCATTTCACACGTAAAGATTGACGAAGTTCAGCGCCAGCGAGCAGCCCCGGAACTTTTGGCCATCGCCCAGGCTTTTGCGCGTGGTGACGCTGAGGCCGGTGTTGAGCTTGCCAAGCCCTTTATGACAGAAGTCGCAGTTGAAAAGGGCGAGGATAAAGATGAAGTTTTGGCAAAGGTTGCGGCTCAGCGATATATGGCGATGACTCCAGATGAACGTGCCGACTCATATTTTATTGCAGACACAAATAAAAAAAGGCAAGCGATCAATGATTTCGTGCGCGATGGGTTGATAAAAGAAGGGAGTCTGGGCGCGGATGCCATAAAGATAACCGCGCTGGACAAACTGGACCTTACAAAAGAAGCCGCAACAAAGGCGGAAAATTATGCCCATAAAAAAGACAAGGATGCCCAGATCGTCGTGGAGTTTAACCGTAACCATGTGGATAAAGATACAGGCGTGGAGGCAGCGAAGGGCAGCCAATGGATTGTAACGAACATATCAGGCGGAAAACTGACATTGCGAGACCGGAATGATCCCGAGAAAAAACTGCAGGTAAACCCTGTAAAAGTCAGCGTTTCGGCATATACGGCAAGGGAGATGGAGCTACGGAGTGGCGACCAGGTGTACTTCCGGAAAAACGATAAAACAAGGGACCTAATCAACGGCACGACCGGGACGATCGTCGTTGAAAACGGCAAAGCATCAGTACAGACCGATATGGGACAACGCATCAAAATTTCAGCTCAAAAAGCGGAGGTCTTGGACTACAGCTATGCAATTACGACGCATGCGTCCCAGGGCGGAACAAAGCACACGGCTATCCCCGTCTTTTCCGCCGGCGGCGTGATGAGCGCCGCCCTGGCGTACGTCGCGATGACCCGCGAGACGCACAAGCTCGAGCTAATTACCGACAACATCGCAAAATTGTGCGAAAGCATTTCGAAATTCGCAAAACGACAATCCGCGATGGGCGCATCAAAGGCAGAAGTAAGTCAAGACATGGAAGAAATTCGCCAGGCGCGGGCGCAGGCTGATATTGAGTTGGGCCAGGCGGGCGACTTGTCTGAAAAACGTGCAGAGCAGGAACAGGAACAAGAGCATGAACTGGAAGAAGCCCTCCAGGAGTTAGAGGGCGAAATGGAGCTTTGAACGTCTCCCAGTTTGTTTCCGCCTGGCACACATCTATAGATGTAAACCAACCACGGATGGAGGTGCAACATGTACGACGAAACAGGCGAACGAATCCAGAATGACCGTTACCAACCGGAAATGTACCGTGAAATCATTGCTGTCGCGGAAAGCCAAGGCATCGACAAAGCTATGCTGCGATACATCGCGGACAGGGCTTGGACCGCGCAGACCGGCGACGACCTGAATGCGCGCATGGCGGACCTGGACTGGGTCATGAAGGCAGTGGGCCAGGTAAAGCCAGAGCTTGAAGCGGACATGAGGAAAAATACGGTCCGGGCTGTTCGCCGGTTGTTGTTTGTTCTCAACGAGCCGGAAGCAGAAAAAACGGACGGTGACGCATGACAGTTACAGCGCAAAATGACCCTAGATTTGCCCGTGGGTCCGGCTTTTTTGAGGTCATCGGTCTGGGCGCAGGTGTCGGTGCCTTGGCCGGATACGCTACTGCATGGGAGGGCGTCGGGTTGTGGAAAACGCACGGTTTTCTGATGCCCAAGACTTTATGGGCGATCATACACTCCTCTGGCATCTTCCCTCCTGAGTACATGATTCCACTTGCCTCTGGAGCCTGTCTCGGTTTAACGCTTGGCGCAATCGCCGGGTACCGTGCCGGGTATGTGCCGGGTGAGGTGCACATCCGCGGCCGCGAACTCACACGCAGGTCCAGCGATGCAGCAAAGGCATTGAAGCCGACCGGAAAAACACCAACAGGGGTTCATATCCATCCCGATATCCAAATAAGCGAGCAACAGGAGGCACGGCACATGCTGCTGCTGGGCGGCTCAGGTTCAGGGAAAACAACAATACTTTGGCCTGTCATCAACCAAGCTCAAGCCCGTGGCGACAAATGTCTCATTTTCTCCTTCAAGGGTGACTTTCAGCAAAAATCCGATTTTCCGTTTTCGCTACTCGCTCCATGGGACAGCAGGTCGGTGCGCTGGCAACTCGGCAAAGACATACGCACCCGGCTCCATGCCGAATCGCTGGCGAAAACGCTGATCCCCACGCCCGAGAAAGACCCAGTCTGGGCCCAGGGTGCGCAAGGCCTACTGACCGCAGTCATCTCAGAAGTGCAGTCCAGGTACGGCGAACAATGGGGTTTCTTCCGGCTGGCAGAAGCATGTGCCAGAGCGTTGTCTGACTACGACTCACTGGTGCAAACGGTCATGAACGAAAGCCCAATGGCAAAATCTTTTTTGATGGGAAAGGATTCAAAAACGACTGCGTCATATCTTGCACAAATGGCCGCAAATCTCAGTGATGTCGTCAATCTCGGCGTGGCAGATTACAGCAACAAAGGCACCCCATGGAGCGTCCGCGACTGGCTGGCGGGCAAAACACCAGGCGCGGCGATTTTGGGTTACTTCCCTGAATCGGAAGAGCTTTCCAGAGCCTTTTGCTCCTCAATAATTGAGCAGGCTGTAAAGCAAATCCTGGCTTTTCCCGATGCTCCACCAGATGCCCGCCGGATCTGGCTGTTCCTGGACGAGGTGCCACAGGCCGGAAAAATCCCCAGCATTACCAGCGCATTAGAAGCCGCGCGGTCGAAGGGCTGCAGGGTCGTTTTAGGCATGCAAGGCGTTGCGCAATGTGAAGAACACGGCTATTCAAAAAACACATTAGATATATGGAGCGGCCAGTGCGGCATAAAAATAGTCGCAAACTTATCGACCCCCCGCGACCAAAAATGGGCCGCTGATTTGCTGGGCGAACGCGATCTTGAGCGATATCAATCCAATCAAAACAACGGGAACGGCGGGCAAAGCGGGCAATCTGGGGGATATCAGCGCGTGCGCGAATCCGTAATGCTGCCCGCCAGTTTCGGGACTGATTTGTATGTAGAGGAACGAAAGGGCGGCGGACCCACGGCGCTGATCATCACCTCAAAAGTCGCCGCAATCATGAAATGGCCGTTTCCCGATCTGGGCGAAATGCGCCCCGCGTTTGTTGAATCACCATGGATTCAACCGGGTTTCACCCGTCCCGTGTGGGGCAAGGTGCCGCTAAAAGTTGCTGGACCAGCAGCGCCGGAGGTACCGCCCGCGAAGCCTGCTGGTATCCATAAAGAAGCGCCACCGCATGCACAACAGGCAGTGGTCGTTGTGGATCAACAGACTCAACCCCAACCGCAGGCGCCAGGCGGAGAAGTACCAGGCGTAGGTGAGGCCGTTGCAGATCACGTCATCGGCCATGCTTTAGATGGCGTCATTCCGGGCATGGGCATGGGTTTTGAACTCCTGAAAGTGATGGATGAGCTCATGTCATCACCTGGATCAGCGACCGTTGCGCCAATCGCGCGCATCCCCCAACCTCAACAACAACAATCAGAACAAGAACAATCAGAGGAAGATCAAGAGGACGAAGCCGAAGCCTGACCCCAGGCTTCGTCAAATGTTTCCGCTTGGCACACATTAATATATACGCCACGGAGACACGTCATGAGCACAACCCTCACAAACATTTCCTTGATTCCGCCATCAGGCGACATTTCTGTCCACATGCTCTCTTCCCTACTCGGCAGCGGCTGGTGGAAGTTCGTCTCCGGCGTCGCGGCCCCCTCCGGACCGGGCGCGATTCTTGGGACCATTTTCAAGACCGTGGATATCGCTCTCTTGTTGTATGTTTCCGCGATCATGATGTACACCGCGTTTGTCGGTGGCCTGGCCACGGCGCACGAAGGCGTACCCCTGGGCAAACGGTACCACAGCGTGTGGGCGCCTCTTCGTGGTCCGGCGACCTGGTTCATGTTGTTCCCCCTTCCGTGGGCTAAGGGCCTGGCGATGATCCAGGTGATTATGTTAGTCGCGGTCTACTGGGGCATTGGTGTCGCGGATGACGTGTGGAGCGCGTTTGTGCAGGAGATCCCGCACTACGGCGGGATGCTGATTCCGTATCAAGGAAATTTGCAGAAAGAGCAGAGCTTCGTCGAGAAAGCGCTGATCGAGACAGTTGCGCAGCAGTACCTTGTGGAAAATGCTGGTCAGAAGCTGGCAGCGCAGTGGGTGTGGGTCGGCGATTCATACTCTGGCAAATGGGTTTATGGAGTCGGCGCTGGCGGAGTTATTAAGTACGGGCTTGGGACCGTTTCTTTCCAGTGCTCCAGCGACATGTCAGCAACAGATGCGCCGAGTTCAAGCTGGCTTGGTAATATGTGGAGCGATACCGTCCAGACCGCGAAAGACGCGTATTCATTCGTTACTGGATCGACGGTGACCACGGCACAAGACACGTCAGCATGTAACGACGAAAAAGCCAATGTGGGCATGCTGATGCAAGACTTGACGCCTTACGCTGACCAGCTTGTGGCGATGGGCCACTCAAGCGCAAAGCCTTCGGTCACCGAGCTGGCAACGCTGGTCAGTATGTACCAGAACTTGCAGATGGAAGCGTACACGGCGGCGAGTCAATATGGCGGCGCGCAATACCAGCAACAACTAAAGACTTTTGCAGACACGGCATCAAACTTAGGCTGGGCATCGTCGGCATATTATTGGTGGACGCTGTCGAATATAAACTCAAAAGCGCAGGCACAGATACAGTCTTTGCACGCGGTCGTAACGCTGCCCAGTTCTTCGGCAATGGCGCGCAGTGTCGGGGCTTTCTATAAGCCGTATATACACGCAGTCAAAGGACTCATTACGCTTTATCTGGCTGACCAGAACAAATCTCAGCAAAAACAAGCAGTGTCCGTTGCAACCATCGGATCCGGCAACGGCGGCAGTGGTTCATGGGCAGGTTCGCGCCTAATGGAACTCCCAGCGCTCTTCACGTCAGGATCACCCTTGTCAAATATCGCCACCTACGGCGCGAAGCTGCAGCATTGGGGTGAGACGGCCCTTTCCGTTGGCATAGGCACCAAAATTGCGGTTTATGGGGCGACGGCACTCGGTGCCGGAGTCGGCACGACGACCGATGCCGTCGACGGCCCCGGCGGCACGGTCGGCGGCGGAATCCTTGGTCACGAAGTGGGCAGAGCAATCGTTGGCGGTCTAAAAGCGGCTGTCTTGCCTTTAGGCAAACTAACGTTTGTCGTCGGGGCTTTTCTCGTCGCCGAGGGCGCAACACTGCATTATGTGTTCCCGGCGCTCCCGGGTATTATTATGATGATCGCGATTGTCGGCTGGCTTTTCCTGGTGGTTGAGCTAATCGTCGGGGCCGTTTTATGGGCATCTGCTCACGTTTTTGCTGAAGGAGAAGGGTTCTCACCACCGCAAGCCCAATATGGATATTCTGCCGCAGTGGGCATCATCTTCCGACCGCTTTTGCTGACCCTGGGCTTCATCTTCGCCTTTTTTATTATGGATATAGGCGGCTGGTTTGTCGGCCAGGCTCTCCAAGTTTTTTTGGCGGGCATGGGCGGAACGCAAGTTGGTATCATCGGCTTCGCAGCGATGCTTGCGGTCATTATTGGTACGGTTTTTCTCTTCATTAAGACCGTCTTGAAGCTGATTACCCATCTTGCTGATCGCCTGCCCCAATGGATGGGCGGGCATACCGGGCAAGGGTTGGGGACCGATGAAATCGCGGGCGGGGCTACCATGGCAGTCGCCGGGGCCGGGGCAGGTGCGGGGAAAATCGCGGGAAAGGCCGGTGCAATTTACGGAAGCACCCAGCAAAAACAGGAAGGTGACAAGAAAGACGACGATCCGAAACCGAATCCAAAGACAGTACAACAAGGCCTGGATGGCGGCCTGGCGGCGTCGACAGCATCGACAAGCACCGACGAGGCCGAAACCTGATCTAAAACTTTTGTTCCGTTGTTCCGTGGCTATTGGAGGTGGAATGATCCACCTCTTTTTTTACGCCTACGCCTACGCGGCCGCGACGGCAAACTCACGGATATCCCGCAGCGCATCGACAAACCCTATGGCCATCAACAGATCAAGCTCCTCATGTTCCGGCTCATCCATAGGCAAAACCTTCCCATCGAAGGCCAGATACAGCAT
>JAPTWR010000125.1 GCA_028065135.1 Acidithiobacillus sp. | reverse complement strand
ACTGACGCTGGCGGGATGTGCGCACAATGTGGGGAGCGGGGCTCCGACTAACGCCGGAGCGGTGGCTCCCGCCCACTCCGCAGCCACGGCCGGCTATGCCGGTGAAGGCATCAATGGCCAGAACCTCAATGCCAACGGTCCCATCGGCGGGGGCAACAGTGGCCTGACCGCCGCTGAATTGGCCGCCTTGCCGCAGCATTTGCGGGTGCATTTTGAATTCAATAGCGGCTCTATGGATGCGCAGGCCCAGCAGATTGCCACCCAGAATGCGCAATTCATGGTCGCTCATCCCCATATTCAGGTCCGTCTGGAGGGGAATACCGATGATCGCGGTACCCAGGAGTACAATCTGGCCCTCGGTGAACAGCGCGCCGAGACCGTGAAACAGTTCCTGGAATCCCAGGGCGTCAGCGTGGCACGGGTCAGCACCGTTAGCTTTGGCAAGGACAATCCCTTGTGTACCACGAACGACTCTGCCTGCTGGGCAAAAAATCGGCGCGTGGACTTCGTTTACAGCGGTGGCTATAAGGGCTGAACGCCAAGGAGAGTTTGCTGATGAAGCGCTGGCATCTTTTTCCCGTCCTTTCCCTACTATGCCTGAGCCCCTTTGCACAGGCCGAGTCAACCGGCGAGAAAGTGCTGCAGTTGCAACAGCAGATGGCGGTCATGCAGGGCGAACTGAGCAGCCTGGTGGCGGTTCAGCAGGCCAGCAAAGGCAGCCAGAGCGCGCTGGCTGACCTCCTCGCCCGGACCCAGCGTCTGGAACAGGAGGTCCGCGATCTGCGCGGCGAACTGGACACCAAAACCCACGCCCTGCAGACTCAGCAGCAGGCATTGACCGCACAACTGGCGAATCTGACTTCTGCTACAACCAGTACCAGCAGCACGGCTATCACCGCCAGTAACGCGGCGCTTATCAATTCCGCTGCGGTCATTGCCAGCGCCGCAAGTAACACCTCGGCGCCCACGATCCAAGGCTTGGGGCAGTCTGATTACCAGCAGGCTTTCGATCTGCTGCGCCAAGGCCGGTACGGCTCCGCCGTAACCGCTCTGCAGGGCTTCATCCAGAGGCATCCGCAAAGCAGTCTGGTTCCCGATGCGTATTACTGGTTGGGGCAGGCGCAATATGTGCTGGGCCAGAATGACGCGGCGCTGAAAAGTCTTGATACCGTGCAGACCCGCTTCTCCCAAAGCAGCAAGGCGCCGGAAGCCATGTTGCGCATGGCGGAAATCTATCAGGCCATCGGCCAGTCCGGCAAAGCCCGCGTCGTCCTCGACAAGATCATCAAGCGATACTCGAGCACGCCATCGGCACAGAAGGCTGAGGCGCAGTTGCAGGCATTACCCGCCCAAAAGTGATGGAGGGGCGGCTCCGCATCACGGAAATTTTCCACAGCCTGCAAGGGGAAACCCGCAGTGTCGGGCGCCCCGCGACTTTTGTGCGCCTCACGGGCTGCCCCTTGCGTTGCCATTATTGCGATACGGCCTACGCGTTTCATGGCGGCGAATGGCAGCAAATTGCCGGGATTTTGGAGGCCGTTCGCGCTGGCGGCAATCGCTTGGTGGTGGTGACGGGTGGCGAACCGCTGGCACAGGCCGATGTGCTGCCGCTGATGACGCAGCTTTGCGATGCGGGCTATGAAGTCTTTCTGGAAACCAGCGGCGCTCTTTCCGTGGCGGGGGTGGACGCCCGGGTGGTGAAGGTGCTCGACCTCAAAAGCCCTGACTCCGGGGAGTGCGAACGCAATCTCTGGGAAAATCTGCCCTTGCTTAACCCGCAGGACCAGATTAAATTCGTGCTTTGCAGTCGCGCCGATTACGATTGGGCCAAAGATGTACTCGCGCGGGAGGCATTGGCGGAGCGCTGTGAAATACTCTTTTCTCCCAGCCATGGTGCGCTTGCCTTGCGCGATCTCGCCGAATGGATACTCGCTGACCATCTGCCGGTACGCTTGCAGATTCAGTTGCACAAACTGATCTGGGGCGATCTGCCCGGACATTGACCATGCCAACGCCTGCCGTCGTACTCCTCTCCGGCGGACTGGATTCCGCCACCGTGCTGGCGCTCATGCGCCGGGACGGCTTTGCAGTCCACGCCATCTCTTTTGATTATGGGCAACGCCATAAGGAAGAATTGCACTACGCGGGATTGCTGGCACAGGCCATGGGCGCCGCCAGCCATCGGGTGGTCAATATTGATCTGGCGGCCTTTGGCGGCTCCGCACTCACCGATCCGGAAATCAGCGTCCCCGAGACCGGATTGACGCCGGGCATACCCATCACGTATGTGCCGGCGCGCAACACCGTCTTTCTGGCGTTGGCGCTGGCGTTGGCGGAAGTGCTGCGAGCCAGAGATATCTTTCTGGGAGTGAACAGCCAGGATTACAGCGGTTATCCGGACTGTCGCCCCGAATTCGTACAGGCTTTTGAGGCGCTGGCGCAGGTGGCCACCCGTCTCGGGGACGAAGCCCGCGGACCGCGTATTCATGCGCCCCTGCAGTTTCTCAACAAGAGCGAGATCATTCGTCTCGGCAGCAGTTTGGGTGTGGATTACGGCATGACCCGCTCCTGCTACCAGCTCGATGCCGAAGGTCGGTCCTGTGGTCGCTGTGACAGTTGCCGTCTGCGTCGGGAAGGCTTTCAAAAGGCGGGGATTGTCGATCCCACGCCTTATCAGGGTTCCTGAGCGCCGCGTCGGTTAATGGGACCAGGCCGGCTGGCTATCCTCCCCCGCATTACTGTGCAGAATGGCCATGGTCTTGCCGTCCAGACTGACCTCCGCCAGCACTTTGTGCCCGCCGCGCTGGGTGCCGTAGAGGATCATCTGGCCGTTACCGGCGAAGCTCGGATGATCGCAATTGCCCTGGGCATCCAGCACGCGCACACCGCTGCCATCCGGCTTCATCACGGCGAGGGCATAGACGCCAGCGGTGCGGTGAATGAAGGCGATCGCATTGCCCGCGGGCGAATAGACCGGACCGGCATTGTAGTTGCCGTCGTAGCTCAGGCGATGCACGCCGCCGCCGCTCGCGTTCATTTCATAGATCTGCGGACCACCGGCGCGGTCGGAGACAAATATGATCCGACTGCCGTCCGCTGACCAGGTCGGGGAAGTATTGATAGCGTCATCGTTGGTGAGCTTGCGGCGCTGTCCGGTGCGCAAATTCGCCACGTAGAGTTCCGTATGGCCGCCGGAGGAGCGGGCATACGCCAATTCTTCGCCGTTGGGCGAAAAAGCCGGAGCACTGACAATCTCGCCGCCGGGGGCGATGGACTGGCGCCGTCCGGTAGCCAGATCCTGCACATAAATCACGGCCCGGGCATTGGCGTAGGTCGTATAGGCCAGGCGGTGATTATCCGGCGACCAGACTGGTGAAAACACCGGCATGATACCGCGCACGATGGGGTGCGGATTCCAGCCATCGGATTCAGCCACCAGCAGTTCGTAATTTTCTCCGGTCTGCCGGACATAGGCGATCCGGCTGGCGAAGGGGCCGGGTTTGCCGGTAAAGGCCTGGTAGATGACATCCGCGACGTGGTGCGCGGTCATGTGCAATTCAGCGGCGGAGCAGGTGAAACGTTTGGCGACGAGTTCCTGCCCCGTGCTGACGTTGTAGACATAGACATTGACCACATACCCGCCGTTCAGCGGTTCCACAGAGCCCACGGCAAGGCCGGTGGCGCCCACCGTTGTCCAGTCGGCCGCCTTCACGCCGCTGGGCGAGCGCGGGTCGCCGGGGTAGCCCGCCGGGTCAATGACCCGGAACAAGCCGCTGTGGCGCAGGTCATTACGGACCACATCGGCGACGGTTGGCTGCCCGGCTATGCCCGGACCAAAGGAAGGAATGGCGATAGGCAGAGCCGAGGCAACACTTTTGGTGATTTGCACCGTGAGCGCTGCCTGGGCGGGAAGTGCAACAGTCCATGTTATAAGCGATAGCAGCCAAATGAATATTAACTTTTTAGCCATTGCTGAGCTCCTTAGCGCTGAAGACGATATTCACAACTTTAAATTCCGAGTAAGACAACCCAATGGGTGGTGGAAACGGTGCCGCCGCTTCAATCGCAGCAATCACCGCTGAATCAAATTGCGCATTTCCACTGGACTGGGTAATTGCCGGGTCGCCTTCCAGCTGCCCTTGCGGTGAAAGCTTAATTCTTACCTGACAATGAAGGTTTGGCGCAAAAACGGGCTGCCAATGTCTCTTCACGCGTTCTGCAATTTCGCTACCGAAAATAGCGGACAATCGCTGATTTTCCGCCGCCTGCTTAGCCAGCGCCGCCGCCATGTTGGCCTCGGCCTGCAGTTTGGCCCTGGCTTCCATCCGTTGCTGCAGTGCCTTGGCCCGCGCCGCCTCTGCGGCCTTGGCCTGTTGCTTGGCGAGTTGCTGCTTCAGCGCCGCAGCGCGTTGTGCGGCAGCCGCTTTTTGCGCCGCCTGTTTTTCGGCGGCGGCCTTTTCTGCCGCCGCTTTCTGCGCGGCGGCTTTGGCGGCCGCCCGTTGCGCAGCTTTCTCATGCGCTGCGCGCGCCGCCAGTTCCTCGGCCCGCTTCTCGGCGGCCTGTTTTTCGGCGGTGATCTGCGCGGTCTTCTGCTCCGCGGCCTTTTCTTGCGCCGCTTTTTCTGCGGCCTTCTGCGCGGCGCTGGGTGGCGGTGGAGTGGATGGCTTGGGTTTTGGCACCGGCACCGGTTTTGGTGCGGGCGGTGGTACCGGCGCGGGCTTCGGTTGCGGCGCCGGTGCCGCAACCGGTGGCATGCCGCTGCTCAGTTGCGCCTGCATCGGGGTGTCTCCGGCACTCGGCACCTCCATATGAAAACTCCAGAACAAGGCCGCCAGTATCGCGCTATTGAGCGCGATGGCCAGTGCCAGCGGCCAGAACGATTTGCGTTCTTTCAATGGCCCTCCTGGCGGGTCAGCAGGCCGACATGGGAAATACCCGCCTCCTGCAAACGCGCCATGACCGCCATGACCTTGCCGTAATCCACATGCGCATCACCGCCCACCAGCACTTGCACCTGATCATGGCTGGCGGCGGCAATGTGCCGCACCATCGTCGCGAGGTCATCCAGGGCAACGGTGCTGTGACTCTGCTTGTACTGCACCGAGATAGCACCCTGCCTGGTCACCGAAATCAGTACCGGCGGTGTTTTATCCGATACCGGCTTGGTCACGCCCTTGGGCAGGTTGACATTCACCCCCTGGGTCAGCAGCGGCGCGGAAAGCATGAATATCACCAGCAGCACGAGGGTCACGTCGATGTAGGGGACGACGTTCATCTCCGCCATAAGGCGCCGTCGTTTCATGGCTGCGTCTCAGGCACCTGCCGATGCAGGATGTTGGTGAATTCGTCCATGAAAACCTCGTACTGCGCATCCAGCTTGTCCAGTTGATGGACATAGCGGTTATACGCCGCGGTTGCCGGAATGGCGGCGAACAGGCCTGCCGCGGTGGCGATAAGGGCTTCGGCGACGGGGGGCGCCACCGTCGCCAGAGTGGCCTGCCCCGCAACGCCAATGGCCATGAAAGCCGTCATGATGCCCCAGACGGTGCCGAGAAGGCCGATAAAGGGACTGACGGAGGATACGGAGGCGAGGAAGGCCAGATTATTTTCCAGGCGTCCCACTTCGCGCATCTGGGCAACCCGCATGGCGCGCCGCGCGGCATCCAGGGCGTCACTGGGACGGATTTTATTGCGCTGGCGCTGGAATTCTTCATAACCGGCGCAGAAAATGCTGCCCGCGCCCGTCTCCAGGTTGCTGCTTCCGGAAACATGCTGATAGATCTGGCTCATCTCCCCACCGCTCCAGAAGCGCTTCTCGAAGCGTGCCAGGGCCTTGTGCGCGCTGCTAAAGACGGCAAACTTCTGGAAGATGATCGTCCAGGAGGCAACGGACGCGATGAGCAAGATGATGAGAATAACCTGTACGACGCCGCTGGCATGCGTCACCAGATGGGTCATGGAGAGGGATTGGGTGGTATCGGCGACGATATTGGGATCCATAAAATCTCACGGCTGAACAGAAAGAGGGATGGCCTGCAATAATACCGCAGGAATAACGTGGGGACGAAAACCGGCGGCATCGAGGCAGACCACCTCCACTTCTCCGCTACAGAGTATCCTGTCCCCAACCGAGGCGACTTGATAAAAACCCATGCGCACGGGGCTTTTGCTCACGACTTTGGTTTCCAGCCGGAGCAGGTCATTGAAACGGGCCGGAGCGCGGAAGTCCAGGCGGACGCGGCGCACCGCAAAAATGATCCCTGCATCCTGCTCCAGTACATCCAGTTCATAACCCCGTTCGCGCAGCATTTCGGTGCGGGCGCGCTCCATGAAGCGTAAGTAGTTGGCATGGTACACCACCCCGCCATGATCCGTATCTTCATAATAAACGCGAACGTGGAAAGTGCTGACGGGATCGTTAGCCGGCATCGAAAAGTCCTCCGGGTTCCTTGGGGGCCGTCAGGCCGAGGGCGAGGTAGCTGAGTTCCGTCGCGCAGCGTCCGCGCGGGGTGCGAATCAGATAACCGCGCTGAATCAGAAAGGGTTCCAGCACATCTTCGATGGTGCCGCGCTCCTCGCCAATGGCTGCCGCCAGACTCTCCACCCCTACCGGTCCGCCCGCAAAGCGCCCTATGACGGCCTGGAGCAACTTGCGATCCTGGCCATCAAAACCGTGCTGGTCCACCTCCATGAGGGTCAGGGCGGCCTGCGCCGTCGCCACATCAATTTCACCGTTACCGCGTACCTGGGCATAGTCCCGCACCCGGCGTAGCAGGCGGTTGGCGATGCGCGGCGTGCCGCGCGCGCGCCGGGCGATCTCCTGCGCACCCTCCAGGGCTTGCGGCGTGCCGAGAATCTGGGCGGAACGGGTGACGATCTGCGTCAATTCGGCGTCACTGTAGAATTCCAGATGAAAACTGATGCCGAAGCGATCTCTTAACGGCGAGGTCAGTAGCCCGGCACGGGTGGTGGCGCCAATCAGGGTGAAGGGGGGCAGGCTGATTTTGATGGAGCGCGCCGCGGGTCCTTCGCCGATGAGAATGTCGAGTTCGTAGTCTTCCAGCGCCGGGTAGAGGATTTCCTCCACCACCGGACTGAGACGGTGAATCTCGTCGACAAAGAGCACGTCGTGGGGCTGGAGGTTGGTGAGGATGGCGGCCAGATCACCCGGCTTGTCGAGCACCGGGCCAGAAGTGACCTTGAGGCCCGCACCCATCTCCTGGGCGATGATATGGGCCAGGGTGGTTTTGCCGAGGCCGGGTGGTCCGAAGAGCAGCACATGATCCAGTGCTTCGCTGCGACCTTTCGCCGCGTCAATATACAGACCCAGAGATTCACGCAGTTTGGCTTGCCCGAGGTACTCCGCCAGCCGACGCGGACGCAGGGCATGATCCACCGCATCATTGTGGGCTTCCTGGGGGTCGAGAGGGCCTCTATCCATCATTTTGGTCTGACCATTGGCGCACTGGTGGGTTCCAAAAAATCAATGACGTGACAAATTTTGCAGCGACTGACGGATAAGGTCTTCCAAACCCAGGCCTTCCGCCAGACCGGCTATGGCCTGGCTCGCCTGCGCAGGCTTATAACCTAAAGTCAGCAGTGCCGCAATGGCTTCCTGACGGGGGTCGCCGCCAGCGGTGCTGCCCACAGGTCCCGGCGCGATGCCACCCATCTTGTCACGCAGTTCCACCACCAGCCGTTCGGCGGTTTTCGGGCCGATGCCGGGGATGGCGGTGAGTTGCGCGGTGTTGCCCTCGGCCACGGCCTGACTGAGCCGCTCCGCGGACAGACCGGAAAGGCAGGCCAGCGCGACCTTGCCACCGATGCCGTTGACCCGGATCAGCAGGCGAAACGTGTCGCGCTCCGCTACCGTCATGAAACCATAGAGTAAATGGGCATCCTCGCGAATGGTGAGGTGGGTATGCACGGTCAGCGCTGCACCCTCGGCGGGCATTTGATAAAAGCCGGACAGGGGCATCTCCAGTTCATAGCCGACTCCCTGCACGTCGAGCCAGAGCCAGGGCGGGCGCCGCTGCAAGATGGTGCCGGTAAGCGAGGTGATCATGACGGGTGGTTCCTTCGGTCGTGATGCGGTTCAGCGACTGACAGCCAACTGCCAGCGTTGCCGGGTGCTGGCATGGTGGGCATGACAAATGGCACAAGCCAGGGCATCGGCAGCATCGGCCTGTGGGTTTTCGTTCAGCTTGAGGAGCCAGCGGACCATACTCTGCACCTGCTCCTTGGCCGCATGACCACCTCCGACGGCGGCTTTTTTGATCTGCAGCGCCGTGTATTCATGTACGGGCAACCCGGCTTCGAGCAAAGCGACCAGCGCCGCCCCGCGCGCCTGCCCCAGTTTGAGGGCCGAGTCGGCATTGCGCGCCATGAACACCTGCTCGATGGCCGCCACATTCGGTTGCGTGTCGCCGATGACCTGCTTCAGTCCGCGGTAGATGGCGCCGATGCGTTCCAGAAAGGGCTGCCCGGACACATTCAAACAACCATGGGCGACATGCCGGAGCTGGCCAGACGCGTCGGACTCAATAATGCCGTAACCGGTGCGCAAAGAACCGGGATCAATACCGATGATCCGCACCGCCGCCCTGGGCAGGGATGCAGGCGACGCCCCGACATTCAGCATGGCCGCAGACTCCGCCAAAAGCGCCGTCGCGGGTTCAGGGTGCCGCTTCCAGACGAGCCATTTCCTCGTCACTGATCTCGTAGTTGGCATAGACGTTCTGCACGTCATCATTTTCTTCGAGGAAGTCGATGAGCCGCAGCAGTTTCTCCGCCTCCTCACCGCTGACCTCGATCGTATTCTCCGGGATCATCGTCATTTCGCTTTCTTCCGGCTTGAGCCCCGCCGCTTCCAGGGCCAGAACCACGCTGTGAAGATCCGATGGGGCCGTATAAACGGCGATTCGCTCGCCTTCATTGACCACATCTTCAGCACCTGCTTCCAGTGCCGCTTCCAGAATCCGGTCTTCATCAGCATCCGCCGGGAAAACAATCAGGCCAAGCTTTTTAAACTGATAAGCCACCGAGCCTGCGGTGCCCATATTGCCGCCGCGCTTGGAAAATATGTGACGCACTTCAGCAACGGTACGCACCTTGTTGTCGGTCATCGTTTCGATCAGGATAGCGACCCCACCGGGGCCATAACCCTCATAGGTGACTTCTTCGTAGTCCACGCCTTCCAGCTCGCCGGTGCCGCGCTTGACCGCCCGCTCGATGGTGTCTTTGGTCATATTGGCCCCGTAGGCCTTGTCCAGGGCAAGACGCAAGCGGGAATTGCTGGCCGGATCACCGCCGCCCGCCCGCGCCGCCACCGTGATTTCGCGGATGAGGCGGGTGAAAATCTTGCCGCGCTTGGCGTCCTTCAGCGCCTTCTTGAATTTGATGGTGGACCACTTGCTATGCCCGGACATGACCGACTCCCTGTTCTATCACTGGATTATCCTGCCAAAATATCGCCCATGGTACCGCAAAGGCGGGGATGCCGTCATGCGAGGGTGGCGATGGCGCTCATGGTGGCGCCGAGCACTTCGGCGGCATCGGCGTCACGGTGAAAATGCAGGGGCACGCCATAACGCAGCAAGGGCCGCTGCCGGTGCAGCCAGGTGGCGAGGTCAGAGCGGCCTTGCCGTGCGCCACTGATATGGGCGGGCACCACTGGCGCGGCGCTTTCCCGCACCAGCCAGGCCAGACCTTTCTGGGTCTGACGGCGGTTGATCCCGCCTTCGGGAAATATGCCCAGCACCCGTCCGTCTTCCAATAACCGGCGCGCCTGGAGGAGGGCACCCACGTCACGGCGGTCGCGACGTACGGGGATGCTGTAGGTCTGCTCCAGCAGGCGGCGCATCCAGGCCTTGTCGTAATATTCCTGCGCGACCAGAAAGGAAATCATCCGGCTGTTGCTGGCTACCAGGAACAAAGGATCGAGCACGGAGACGTGGTTGCAGGCGAGGATGGCCGGCCCGGTTGCGGGAATGCTGCTGAGCTCCCAGCGGCCTCCTTGATAAAAGCGGGTATAGCCGTAAAGCAGGGCATGCAGGCCGCGCTGGGTAAAGGACCATTCCGTTGCCTGATCGGCCGCCGCAGACGATAGCCCCATGCTGTCCGTCAGGAAACGGCGAGCATGCGTTTGAGTGCCACGCGGGCTTGGGCGGCGGTCTCGGGGTCTACCTGAATCCGGTTGACGACCTGGCCCGCAAGGAGACTTTCCAGCGAGCGCGCCAGTTGCTCCGGATCAATGCGGAACATGGTGGAACACATGCAGACCATGGGCGACATGAACTCCACCGTCTTGCCCTCCGCGCGCACCTCATTGGCGAGGCGGGTGACCAGATTGATTTCAGTGCCCACCAGCCATTCACTGCCGGGTGGCGAAGCCTTGACCGTGCGCAGGATGAAGTCCGTGGAGCCGACGGCGTCGGACCGCTGGCAGACTTCAAAAGACGCTTCCGGATGGGCGATCACCTGCCCCTGCGGGTGTTCGTGCCGCCAGCGTTCGATATGGGCCGGCTGAAACATCTGGTGGACGGCGCAGTGCCCTTTCCAGAGCAGAACTTTGGCACGGCGGATTTCCTCGGGCGTGAGGCCGCCGAGGGGTTGGCTGGGGTCCCAGACCGGCATGTCGCGCAGCGGAATGCCCAATTGATGTCCGGTCCAGCGTCCCAGATGCTGATCGGGGAAGAACAGGGCCTTGGGACGTTGCTGGAAAGACCAGTCGAGCACTTTGCGGGCATTGGAGGAGGTGCAGACCGTGCCGCCGTGGACGCCGCAAAAGGCCTTGAGCGCAGCCGAAGAGTTCACGTAGGTGACGGGGGTGATTTCCCGCTCCACATCGATCACCGTCGCCAGCTCTTCCCAGGCACGCTGCACCTGCGGCATATCGGCCATGTCGGCCATGGAACAACCGGCATTGAGGTCGGGCAGGATGCTCGCCTGTTCCGGGCGGCTGAGAATGTCGGCCACTTCCGCCATGAAGTGAACGCCGCAGAAGACGATGAACTCGGCCTCCTGCTCGGCGGCGGCACGGGAGAGTTGCAGGGAGTCGCCATGAAAGTCGGCATGACGGTAGACTTCCTCGCGCTGATAATGGTGACCGAGGATGACCGCACGCTTGCCCAGCGCGGCCTTGGCCCGCTGAATCCGTGCATCGAGTTCCAACCCATCGCTGCGTCGGAGTCCCTGAATCATCACCGTTTCCACACCCATAACCGACCCTCTCAGGCGCTATCGCGCGTGCAAAAATATCCGATTACGTTACGAAGCCGCCTGCTGCCCGTCAAGCGGTGTCCATTTCAGGGGTTTTGTACGTCGGCGCCGACTCCGGGACGCAGGCGGATGCCCAACTCCTGAAGCTGCTTGTCGGCCACGGTGCCAGGGGCTTCGGTGAGCAGGCAACCGGCCTTTTGCGTCTTGGGGAAGGCGATCACATCACGGATAGTCTCGGCACCACACAGGAGCATGACCAGCCGGTCCAGTCCGAAAGCCAGGCCCCCATGGGGCGGCGCGCCATAATGCAGGGCGTCGAGGAGGAAGCCGAATTTATCCCGCGCCTCTTTCGCACCAATGCCGAGGGCGGCAAAAACCTTTTCCTGCACCGTCTCTTGATGGATGCGGATACTGCCGCCGCCCACCTCATTGCCGTTGAGCACCAGATCGTAAGCCCGCGCCAGGGCGTTGCCGGGATCCTGGCTGAGGGTTTCCAGGTGTTCCGTCTGCGGCGCGGTAAAAGGATGGTGCGTGGAAGTCCAGCGGTCTTCCTTGTCGTCATAGTCGAACATGGGGAAGTCGGTGATCCAGACCGGACACCATTCGCCTGCCAGCAAGCCCAGATCAGCGGCCAGACGGTTGCGCAGATTGCCGAGGGCTTCGTTGACGATTTTGGCCGTATCGGCACCGAAAAAGAGGATGTCGCCCGCCGTCGCGCCGCAGCGCCGGAGGATTTCCCGCAAGACATTTTCCGGCAGGAACTTGACGATGGGGGATTGCAGACCTTCGTTACCCTGATCCAGGGCATTCACCTTGATCCAGGCCAGACCCTTGGCACCGTAGATCGCGGTGAACTGGGTGTAGGCATCGATCTGCGCGCGGCTGATCTGGGCGCCACCGGGTACCCGCAGGCAGGCCACCCGCCCATGCGGACGTTCGGCGGCTTCCCGGAACACTTTGAAGTCCACGGCGCGCATGAGGTCGGTGAGTTCGGTGAGTTCCAGCGGATTGCGCAGATCGGGGCGGTCCACACCGAAACGGTGCATGGAGTCTGCGTAGGTCATGCGCGGGAAGGGGTCGGGGAGCCGTACCCCCAGCACCTCGGCGAAAAGCCCGCGCATCATGGGTTCGGCAATCCCCATAACGGCCGCTTCATCGACAAAGGAGGCCTCGATATCGATCTGGGTGAACTCCGGCTGACGATCGGCCCGCAAGTCTTCGTCGCGGAAGCACTTGGTGATCTGGTAATAGCGGTCCAGTCCCGCCACCATCAGAAGCTGCTTGAAGAGTTGCGGACTCTGGGGCAGCGCAAAAAAGTGTCCCGGCTGGGTGCGCGAGGGCACCAGATAGTCACGAGCGCCTTCGGGGGTGGAGCGGGTGAGGACGGGAGTTTCCACATCGATAAAGCCAGCGGCATCCAGGTAGCCGCGCACAAAACGGGTCACCTGATGGCGCAGCCGCAAGCGATTGAGCATTTCCGGGCGGCGCAGGTCCAGATAGCGGTATTTGAGCCGCAGATTCTCGGCGATGTCTTCCTCATCCAGCGGGAAAGGAACCGGCTCGGATCGGTTGAGAATGCTGATGCGCGCTGCGGCCAACTCCACTTTGCCACTGGGCATCTGGGGATTCTCGGTGCCCGCGGGACGGGCGCGCAGAACACCTTCCACCTGCAACACGAATTCACTGCGGCACTCATTGGCGGCCGCGAAGGCGTCAACCTGATCCGGATCGGCGACGATCTGGACCAAGCCTTCGCGGTCCCGCAGATCAATAAAGATGACGCCGCCGTGATCGCGCCGCCGCTGCGCCCAGCCGCAGAGAGTGACCGTTTGGCCAATCAAGCCTTCGTGAATGCCGTTACAATAGTGTGTCCGCATGCTGCATCCCGTATGAATCAACAAGAAAAGGGCCACCCGACCGGGAAGCCCGCGCACAATCTAGCCTTGTCGCGTGCGCTACGTCAATGACAGGCGCAGCCCCCAGCGGGGCAGGAAGGCGCGGCGGCGGCTTCCTGCTTGCTCTCACCGGCTTTGTTGCTGCCCCCCTTGAAATCGGTCTGGTACCAGCCAGAACCCTTCAGGGCGAAGCCCCCGGCGCTGAGTTGCCGCTCCAGTCCCGGTTTGCCGCAGTGGGGGCAGTCGGTCAGACGGGAATCACTCATGCGCTGCTCGGCGCTCAGATGGTGCCCGCAGTCCTTGCATACATACTCGTAAGTTGGCATCGTATCGACTCCGTATTGGGTTGTAACTTCTAAAAAAGATGCCTATTAAATACGTCTTCACGCCGCAATTTTCAAGGGCCTTGCATTGGAACCGATCCGATAAGGGGGGCACGGATGCCCATCGCTACTGAACTGCACAGCGCATTGCAGACGCTCATCGCACTGCTCGCCATCCTCAATCCCATTGGCGCCATTCCGATTTTCATCGCCCTGACCGGCGACGAGGATGCGCAACAGCAGATTGCCACGGCCAAGCTGACCTCCCGTGCTGTAGCTGTCGTGCTGCTGACGTCCGCCTTTCTTGGTGAATATATGCTGAAATTCTTCGGGATCAGCATCGCCGCCTTTCAGGTGGCTGGCGGCATGGTGCTGATGATGCTGGCCTTTAACATGTTGCAGGCCAAGTCCAGCCGCTATCGGCATACCCCGGAGGAAGCTGCCGAGGGGATGCAGAAAGATGCCGTTGCCGTCGTACCCTTGGCCATTCCGTTGTTGGCGGGTCCGGGTACCATGATCACCGTGATTATTGCCCATCACAAAAATGCGTCGTGGCTGGCCAGCGGCCTGCTGATCGTCGATATATTGCTGATCGCCGGGGTGGCCTATGCGGCGCTGCGCCTGGCGGAGCCCCTGTCACGTCGGCTGGGGGTGACCGGCATCAATATTTCTACCCGCATTTTCGGGCTGGTGCTCGCCGCCATTGCCGTGACCTTTATCGCCAATGGTCTGGCGGCCTTATTCCCTGGGCTGGTGCATATCGGCACTTCCTGAGCGCGATACCACCCGGCTTTGGGATCTCAGGACATGATGGCACTGCCTTTGTTGTCGTTCAGTGCCTTGTTTTCCGCAATGATCATGGCGCGGTAATGCCCCAGTATGTGCAGATAGCGCTTGACGCCGGTCACCCAGAGGGTGGTCCCTGAAATCAGAGAGATGTAGCCGATGGTGGACCAGATGTCGGGACCAAAAAAACGGATAAAGGTCAGGCCGGCAAGAACCAGGGTCAATGACGTCCGGGTGTACGCCAGAAACGTCCGTTCGTTGGCCAATACGGTCCTGTCCAGGGCCAGCCAGTCCCGCAGAATGAATTCGCGCGGGTTAAACTTGTAGTAAGGCATGTTGTTCAAATTCAGTCATCCTTCGTTTACACAGCGCATGTGCACCTTCTGGACCTCACCTTTCCGCAGATCAGCCCATCCTGACGGATAAGCATACTGCAGGCGCCTATACCGGTTAAACTGCATGTCTACTTATGTGGACTTCATTACATTTAATTATAATTAGTACACGGAAAAAGAATATCATTGGGCACATTGCCCGTGCTGCGTGCCATCCCAGGCTGGAAGAACTTCTTCATGCGGGCGCGTAAGATACCGGCAGTCGTGCTCTGAAGGGTAGCCCTTTTCGGTGATGCACAAAAGCCATCAGTCCCGGCCCGAAAACGCATTTTCTCGAGACGCGGCAATCATCTAATATGTACCGTGTCCCCACTGCTCTAGGTATCCACTTGGCCGTTCGCTCCGTTTCTCCCGCCGTCCCCGCCTTTTGCGGGATGGATAGCGTGCTGTTACTGCTCGGCCTGAGCAGCGGCCTGCTGCTGGCCTCGTGGAGCCTCGCCTGGTCCATCCCGATGCTGCCGTACATCGCCGGCGCCTACAGCACCAGCCTCGACCACGCGATCTGGTCACTGACTTTTTACCTACTGGCCTGGGCGCTCGCGGTGGTACCCGCGACCTGGCTCTACCAGCGTTTCGGTGAACTGCGGATGTTTCAGATCTCCCTCATCCTGCTGATGGTGGCCACCCTGCCTGATGTCTTCAGCGACCATTTCGGCTTGTTTCTGGGCGGCAGGTTTCTGCAGGGCGCGGCGGCGGGTTTTCTGACGCCCCTGACCCGACGACTGCTGATTCGCTATGCGCCGTTGCGTTGGCAAAAGACGGCGGCCGATCTCAGCATCGTCAATCTGGTGCTGCCCCTGCTTGCCGGGCCCTCGCTGGCGGGTTGGATCGCCTACACCTGGGATTGGCGGGCCGCGGCGGTGTTGACCTTTCCCGTGGGTTTACTGGCGCTGGGCATGGTCTCCGCTCTGTTACGCGACGATCCCGGAGAACGCCTGCGCCAACCCTTCGACTGGATCGGGCTGCTGCTGCTCGCCGCCTGGAGCACCATCTTCCAGATCGTGCTCAACCGGGGTGAAGACTGGAACTGGTGGGATGCCCCCGCCATCCGCTGGTTGACCGCGCTGGGCGCCGTGCTCCTCGTGGCCTTTTTCCTCTGGGAAAGGGATCAACCGCACCCCTGCCTGGATCTCCGCCTCCTGCGGCGACGGAATTACGTGCTGGCGCTGCCGGCGCTGGTTTTCGGGTGGGGACTGCTGTTGGGCGGGAATGGTCTTTTTGTCTCGGCCCTCATCAGTCATGCCAACTATTCAGCTTTCTGGGCGGGCGTGGTGTTGCTGCCCATGGCCCTCGGCGGCGTGCCACTGATCGCGGTGATGGGACCCGTCTCGCGCCGGGTGAGTCCGCGCTGGCTGGCAACCATCTGCTTTGGATTTGTCGCCATTTATGGATTCACCACACGGCTCAACCTGCATAGCAACCTGCGCAGTCTGCTCCTCAGCCATTTGATCGAAGGCATCGCCATCGGGTTTTATCTGGTGCCCCTGAGCTTGATCATGTTTTCACGGCTGCCCCAGAGCCGTCTATCCGCTGCGGCCACCCTGCAGAACTTTGTGCGGATTCTCGGCGGCGCTTATCTGTCCAGCGCTTTTTCGGCACTGTGGATGCGTCATGGCGACACCTTCAGGGCGCATCTGGCCTGGCAGTCCCCCACTTTGCCCTTGCAAAGCCTGCGGGAGCACTGGCCGGTAAGCGGTCCCGCCGCGCAGGCCCTGTCCATCCAGCACCTGACCACCCAGAGTGCCGTACTATCCATGCAATCCATGCTCTGGCTCTGGGGCTGGATGGCGCTGGTTGTGCTTGCCCTCGTATGGCTCACCAAAGGGCCATATCGCCGCCGGGCCGGGCAGGTCCGGCGGGTCACCATCGAACAGCAGATCATGGAAAGCGCCGGTTTTGACGCGGAACCGGGTCGGCAGGAGGATGTGGAACGTGCACCGTAAACGCTGGATCGCCGCATGCGTGGCCCTCGGTGTCGTGGCCCTCGGCGGCTGCGCGCCGACCATTCGTGCCCCGAACCCCGCGGATGTCAAGGCGCCGGCCTGGGCGAAGAGCGTGCAGAGGCTGGACGGCGCCCAGGCATTACCCACCGGTGCGTGGCCGCAACAGGACTGGTGGACGGGGCTGGCCAGCGCCGGGCTCGATCAACTCATTACCCGTGCCCTGAGCCCGGCCAACCCGCGTCTGGCAGAGGCCGTCGATACGGTCCAGTGGGCGGCATCGATCAGCACCTGGCGGGCTGCGGCCCTCGGTCCGCAGCTTTCCGGGCAGGCGGCCGTCACACCTTTGCAGTTCAGCGGCAACAGTCCGCTGGGGGCGCTCGGTCTGGGCAACAAACTCTATGACAGCGGCGATGTCGGACTCGGTTTTACGCAGGCGCTCGATTTCTGGGGCAAATATGCGGACCGTCTCAAGGCGGCGCTGGGTGAACAACGCGCCGCCGAAGCGCGGCTGGCAGATACCCGCCGCCTGCTCGCCGCCGCCGTCGTCCATGCCTATCTGCGCTGGGCGGAAGCCGAACAGCAGCTCGCCAGCACCCGGCGTTTGCAGCACCTCTACCAGCAGCGGCAGGCATTGTTGCGAACCCGGCGGCATCTCGGCCTCGGGACCGACCTGTCCATTGCCGACCTGTCTTTGCAGCTCCAGCAGAATACCGCCCGCCTGGCCCGCTGGCAGCAACGGGCGGCTGCCGCACGCTTCGCCGTGGCAGAGCTTGCGGCGATTGCACCGGATGCCCTACCGCTCCGGCCGGTGGCGCCCGCGTCCGCAGTAATCCCCACCCTGCCCTCACACCTGAGTCTGGACCTTCTTGCCCACCGTCCCGGCGTACAGGCGGCACGCGCGCTGGCGTTGGCCAGCGTCCAGCAGACCAAAGCCGCCCGCGCCGCCTTTTATCCGAATATTTCCTTCTCGGCTCTGCTGGGCATGAACAGCGCCCACATCGCCACGCTCCTGAACCCGGCGAGCTTTGCGTACAGCTTTGGACCGGCCTTGCGGTTACCGATTTTCACCAGCGGCGCCCTGACTGGCCGTTTCCACGGCGCCGAGGCGCAGCAGGCCAAGGCGGTGGCTGTTTACCAGGAAAGCATCCTGCAATCGGTCCAGCAGGTACTGACGGCGCTGTCGGGATACCAGCACAGTCGGCAGGTGTGGCAAGCCGAGACGGTCGGCACCGGCGCCACCCAGAAGCAGGAAAAACTGACCGCCACTGCCCAGGCGTTGGGCCTCAGTGACCGCGCGGCGGTGCTGCAGCGGCAGATCACCCTCATCCATCAGCAAATGGCCCAGCGCCTTGCCCATTATGCGGCACTACAGGCCTGGGCCCAGTTGGAAACCGCATTGGGAGGCGGCTATGATCAGTCTGGACAACACCCCTGACAACGCGAGTAAGGCCGGGGCAGACCAGAGGCGGCGCAACCTCTGGATACTGGCTGGCGTCGTCCTGCTCGGTCTGCTGGTCTACGGCCTCTGGTGGTTGCTGATCGGACAAAAGCGGCTGGAGGTAGACGATGCCTATGTCGAGGGCAACCTTTACGCGGTGGATGCGCGCACGACCGGAACCGTCGCCGCGATTCCCGCCTACGACACCATGCGGGTGGAGGCAGGCTCCCCCCTGGTGATGCTCCGCGGAGACCGAGCTGGTCGCAAGCTGCAACAGGCGGAAGCACAACTGGCGCAGGCCCGGCAAAAAGCGCTGGCGCTGGTCCACGAAATTCAGGCCAGTCGCAGCAAGGAGACGGCCCTGCGAGCCAGTCTGAACAGTGCGCAGCAGAAGGCCTGGCGCCTACGGGCGTCGGCCAGCGCCGGTGCGAGCGAGGATATGGCCGCCATCGCGGCGGCCGACGCGGTGCGGCGCCTGCAAGCCGAAATCGGCGCCGAATCGGCGCATAGCGCAGCCCTCAGCGCGCGGCTCGGAACCGCCGGCCCGGCGGGAAACCCCGCCGTGCGTGCGGCGACGCAGGCCCTGGCCCTGGCCCACCTGAACTGGACACGACGCATCATCCGGGCCCCGGTCACCGGCATCGTCGCGCAGCAGGCGGTGCAGCCCGGACAGTGGGTAAACGCGGGCCAGCGCCTGTTCACCGTGGTGCCATTGCAGCAGGTATGGGTCACTGCCAACATCAAGGAAACCCGTCTGGCGGGAGTGCGTCCCGGTGCGGCGGTGACGCTGCATTCCAATCTCTATGGTAACGCCGTCACCTATCACGGCTGGGTGGTGGGACTGGGAGGGGGCTCCGGCGCCGTCTTCGCGGTGCTGCCGCCGGAGAATGCCAGCGGCAACTGGATCAAGTTCACCCAGCGGGTACCGGTGCGCATCGCCGTCGATCCGGGGGACCTGATCCG
>JAPTWR010000095.1 GCA_028065135.1 Acidithiobacillus sp. | reverse complement strand
CCACTTCGCGGGCGTCACGAGTGACGAAACCGGCGCTGCGCAAGGGGCGACGCAAGGTTTCATCATAGACCATGAGGGCGCGGGTAATGCCATGGCGGATCGCCCCGGCCTGACCACTGGCACCACCACCGCTGACATTCACCAGAATGTCGAACTGGCCACCATGACCAGTCAACTCCAGGGGCTGCATGACTACCATGCGCGAGGTCTCGCGGCCGAAATAGTCTTCCAGGGTGCGCTTGTTGATGACGATCTTGCCAGAGCCACGGCGCAAATACACGCGGGCAGTTGCACTTTTACGCCGACCGGTACCGTAATATTGTTCCATAAAGTCTTCGCCTTAAACGTTCCGGGGCTGCGGCTGCTGCGCCGAATGGGGATGCTCGGAGCCGGTGTAGACCTTGAGCTTCTTGAACATGGCCCGACCCAGCGGATTTTTGGGCAGCATGCCCTTGACCGCGATTTCGATTATCCGCTCTGGATTGGTCTCCATCATCTTCTCGAAAGAGGCACTCTTCAGGTTGCCGACGTAGCCGGTGTGATGGTAATACATTTTGTCTTTGGCCTTGTTGCCGGTGACCGCGATCTTGTCGGCATTGATGACGACAATGTAATCGCCGGTATCGGCATGGGGCGTATACTCGGGCTTATGCTTGCCACGCAAACGTTTAGCCAGCTCTACAGAAAGGCGGCCCAGAACTTTATCGGTGGCATCCACCACGAACCAGTCTCCTTGTACTTCATGAGACTTGGCAGAATAGGTCTTCATCACACAACTCCGGCTTCGGGTTTTTCACTGAGGGGCGGGAGATTAGCGATGATGGGGGCGGATGTCAAGGTGTTTGCGCGCTCTCAGATTTTGCCCAAGAGGCACAGCGTGCGGAAAGCCATTTGGAGGTCACCGCCGAACCTGGACTCGCCAACGAAGATGTGCGCAAACCGGATGAGTCCACGGACTATACTGGCGACAACAAAACAGTTCAGGCAACCGTCCATGTTGGTCAGGAATTTTTCCGGCGATCCGTGCTGAGTGCTTACAAGTATCGATGCTGCATTACAGGGCTCTCTATGCCGCAGCTTTAATGGCGAGCCACATCAAACCCTGGCAGGTGGATGCGGAAAATCGGCTCAACCCGAGAAACGGGTGTTGTTTGTCAATGCTGCATGACAAAGCGTTTGATGCAGGGATTATTACCATGCCGAAGATATGGCAGTTCTTGTCTCCCGCAGAGGCATTTAACAAGAAAAGCGCGGTCGCTGCCGCGCTTTCCTACGCAGCGCCCGGAAGTACCGGGAAACAGCACTCAGCGGATCAGGATTTTGCTCGCGGCTTCATCGGGCAGGTCTTGATGCCCAGCAAGGTATACAGCGCGCAGAAACCGGTAAGCCCGGTAATAAGCGGCACCAAACCCACCAGCGCCCACCATTTGTTCGCGCCCGGCAGAAAAACCGCCAGTACTACAATAATGGCCAACCCTACAATAACGCGGATAATCCGATCCGCAGTTCCTTCATTGACAGGCATTCTCAACTCTCCCGCAGGTGGTCACCTGCTCGGTATAATGAGTTACGAGTATAGAGCATTTTCCTCCGCAACGATCCGCCCAGGGCTCAAAAATGATCGATATATACCAGTTTCTCCACAGGTTCCCGGTTACTCGGCCAAGCATTGCCTGTACCCTTGCCGACCGCCACCATATAGCCGATGGCAAAGTCTGCCGGCAGACGAATAATCTTTGCCACCGCGTCGAAATCAAAGCCGTCCATGGGACAGGAGTCGTAACCAAGGTCCTGCGCCACCAGCATCAGGGTCATGCCAAAAATACCCAGCGTGCGCATCGCCTCATCGCGCGCCACCTCCGGCTTGCCGCGATAATATTCATCCAGCTTTGGCAACACAAAGTCCTGCACCGGCTGCGGCGATGTCGCCCAGTACCGCTGCGGCTCCTCCTGCCAGGCGTTGAGGTCGGCACACAGCACATAGAGTGCTGAAGCATCTGTCACCTGCGTCTGGCCCCAGGCCACCTCACGAATAGCCGCCCGCTGCGCAGGGTCCCGCACGTCTACGATCCGCCAATGCTGAATGTTGTACGCACTGGGTGCCAATACCGCTGTCTCCAACAGCACCTGCCGTGTTTCATCGGACATTTTATGATGCGGATCAAAGGATTTTACGGCACGACGATTTTTTACCGCAGCAATGACTTCCATACCGGCCTCCATAAATTTCAGCATGAGCCCCATCTAAGACCGACCGGTTGGTATTGTCAAGAAAGCGGGTGATATGGGTGGGCATGACGGGGGCCGACAAGTCAATAATTCCCTTTGATAATGTATAAATATTCGTCATCATGGCAAAACAAAAAGATGAGAAGAAGGCGATTTTTCTGAACGGGGTTTCCCTGCAGCAAGGATACGAGACAAATGTTCGAGTCGTATAAGCAAGGCAATAAAAAATTAATGAGCATTAACAAAAACAAAAACCCATGTCACGCATTGAGTCCGCGGTGAACGGGTGAAGGTGGATGTGCTGATCATCGGCGCAGGCGCCGCTGGGCTCATGTGCGCGATCGCGGCTGGCCAGCGCGGACGGCGCGTGCTGGTGATCGAGCATACCAACAAAGTCGGTAAGAAAATCCTGATGTCTGGCGGCGGCCACTGCAATTTTACCAACCTCGGGGTAACGCCGAGCCAGTACCTCTGCAGCAACCCCCATTTCCCCAAGTCCGCGCTCGCGCGCTATACACCCGCAGACTTCATCGCACTCGTGGAGAAACACGGCATCGCCTATCACGAAAAAGAACTCGGCCAGTTGTTCTGCGATGGCTCCTCCAGGCAGATCGTACAGATGCTGCTGAACGAATGCGCCGCAGCCGGCGTGACGATTGAAACCAGTTACGGCATCGAACGCGTTCATAAAACAACTGAGGTCTTCAATCTGCGCACCACGCGCGGCGAGGTGCAGACCGAAGCACTGGTAGTTGCCACCGGCGGCCTGTCCATTCCCAGTATGGGTGCCACGGGCTTTGGCTACGAAATCGCCCGCCAGTTCGGCCACGACGTACTACCCACCCGCCCTGGACTGGTGCCTCTGACGCTGAGTGGCAGCCATCAGGCGCATTATAAGGATCTGGCCGGCGTCACCTTACCGGGCGTGGAAGCCAGTGTGGCCAGGCAGAGTTTCCGCGGGGGCCTCCTGTTCACTCATCGTGGCCTCAGTGGTCCGTCTATCCTGCAAATTTCTTCCTACTGGCAACCTGGAGACAGCCTGCATATTGACCTGTTGCCGGACCAGGACGTAGGTGAATGGCTGTTGAAACAGCGCACGGCACGGCCCCTCGCCGCACTTAAAACCGTGCTCGGCGACGCGCTGCCGAAACGGCTAGCGCAGCGCCTGTGCGAGCAGTGGTTCGACAGTCAGCCGATGCGTCAATACCGCAGCGCGGAGCTCAGACTGATCGGCAGTCAGCTCAACGCATGGCCCATCACCGCCAGCGGCACCGAAGGCTACCGCACCGCCGAAGTCACGCTCGGCGGCGTCGATACCGACGGACTATCCTCCAGCACTTTGCAGTCTAAGCTGGTGCCGGGCCTGTATTTCATCGGCGAAGTGGTCGACGTCACCGGCTGGCTCGGCGGCTACAACTTCCAGTGGGCTTGGGCATCCGGACAGGCAGCGGGGCAGGTCGTTTAAATTCGCGTGCGGAAGAACCCGGCATTCCTGCAGCCAGCCAATCCACAAAAAGCAACCCCGTCTCTGTGTATAGAGGCGGGGTTGTTGGGTATAGGTGTCTGGCGGTGACCGACTTTCGCGGAGGGAGGCCCTCAACTATCATAGGCGCTGCAGCGTTTCACGGTCCTGTTCGAGATGGGAAGGGGTGGTTCCACTGCGCTATGGCCGCCAGACAAGGTTAAACTGGTCTGATCCTGAGCACGGGTGCTGGCGTGCGCTCAGGGTGTTGCTGAAGGGAAGGCTTCTTTAACTTGGATGCTTGGGTGATATATGGTCAAGCCACACGGGCGATTAGTACTCCTTAGCTGCACGCATTACTGCGCTTCCACATGGAGCCTATCAACGTGGTCGTCTTCCACGGCCCTTCAGGGGGCTTATGCCCCGGGAGATCTCATCTTAGGGTGGGCTTCCCGCTTAGATGCTTTCAGCGGTTATCCCGACCGTACATAGCTACCCG
>JAPTWR010000140.1 GCA_028065135.1 Acidithiobacillus sp. | reverse complement strand
CCCCTATTCACTCTGTTGGACAAGAATACGGCCCAAAAGTTGCGCAAGCCAAACCTCTCATCCACCGCCCAATACTACAGGAGAACCATCCGCCTGACTATGCCACAAACCGCTAGTGCAGCGGTTCAAGATGGCTAAATTGATGCTATATAAACGATTTAGAACAACAAGTTGCATGAATCGCTTGCTTGCGAAATGAATTTATGCCACCCTGACGCCATACTTGAGTCAAAAAGAGGGTGCAAAATATGGCGACGATCAGATCCCGCGAAGACCAGGACGGCATCACCATCGGCTGGCAGGCGCAGATCAAGCGCAAGGGGTTCCCCCTGGTCGTTAAGACATTCAGGACCAAGACTGAGGCCACGCAATGGGCAACCATCACCGAGTCAGAAATGATGCGCGGGGTTTTCATCCAGCGTAGCGACGCAGAGCGCACAACGCTTGCTGAAGTGCTGTCCAGATACGTCGACGAAGTCTTGCCTGGGAAGCGGTCACGTCAGCCGGTGCAATCGGTGGCGGGCATTGTAAGTAAACATCTCGGCCGCTATTCACTTGCCGCGCTATCCCCCGCCGTACTCGCAAAATACCGCGATGACCGACTGAGGACGGGCCTGTCCGGGCAAACCGTGCTCCACGAGCTGTCCCTCATATCCAGGGTGTTGAATCTTGCAATGAAGGAATGGGGCATTGCCATGGCGGCCAACCCCGTATTGCAAATAAAAATGCCTGAAGCGAGCACGTCACGTGATCGCCGGCTGGTCGATGACGAAGAGGAAAGGTTGCTGTCCGCCTGCGCCGACGCCAACAATCCTTGGCTGCGTCCAGTGGTCATCTTCGCGATTGAAACAGCCATGAGGGCAGGCGAGATGCTGGAAACGCGGGAACTGAATAAAAAGACGGGGCAGCGCGAAAAAAGGACACCCGGCCTGCAATGGGCAGACGTGGATCTGAAGAAGCGCACGGCACACCTGCCCAAGACCAAGAACGGCGAAGCGCGAACTGTGCCCCTGTCAAGTCGCGCTGTGTCCATCTTGGAAGCCCTGCCCCGTAATCTGGACGGGAGGGTTTTTGGCACGATCTATGACACGCTACACCAGTCATACGTGCTGGCCTGCAAACGCGCCTCCATCGATGACTTACGTTTTCACGACCTGCGCCATGAGGCTACGAGCAGGTTCTTCGAGAAAGGCTTCAACCCCATGGAAGTCAGCGCAATTACAGGTCACAAGACATTGCAGATGCTGAAGCGGTACACGCATCTACGGGCGGAGGACTTGGCGAAGAGAATGGGGTGAAGCCCAACACTAGACAACCCAACGCTGGCCGGTGACATTAAGGATTGTTCCGCCTTACGGAGAATCCGTCATGTACAGATCGCTTTATACCCCATGGATGACAACAGCCGCTGTAGTCACGTTAATCGCCTTTTCAATCGCTAAGCACACACCGCCACACATTGACCAATTTATCGTTGTCGACCATGTGGTTCAGTGCGAATCTGTATTTGCGTCAGGGTCAGCACCAGATTCATATAACTGGATGACGCACAACTGCACAATTAGATAAAACTGCAGTTTTATCAACTCACACGCTTTTGAATGGTGGCCCAACTGCCCCACCCGCCCCGAGATCGTGCAGCACAGGTCAAATACGGGGCACAAATTCCGCCCCCCTTGTTCCCCCCTTCCCCCGCTTTTATTCGGGCGGGAAGCGCCGCCAGGCGCGCCCCCGATCCGCCCCAAGGGTGGCCCGTGGGCCGCCCGATTTTCCCTTGTTATGAGTGGACGATGCATCAAAAACTAACGCCATCACGTACCCCATAACGATAAATTATATCAATGCAATCAAATACTTGACAGACGATGACCGCCCCCGTACCATCCCAGTCACCAATCACGATGCATGAAGGAAGGTGAACCATGGAAAAGACAATCTACCCCCGACTGCGCAATCTGCTGGGCGAATTCATGTCCGATGATGACGTTGCGCAACTGGAGCGGTACCTGCAAGAAGAAGGGGCGCTCCGTGCGAAAACGCTGATGAATGGCTTGAGCAAGGACAAGGCGGGCGTGAACGCCTATCGGCGCGGGATCCAGTTGTGTATGCGCCATGCGTACTGGCAGGCGGATCGGATGCGGTTGGCCGAGAAAACCTCCATGGTGGACGCCCTGGGTGGCGCGTGGGTTCCTCCCGAAGACGAAGACGATATGCTGTACCTGGCGTTCGATGGGAAGGCGCTGGCGGTGGTTGAGCCGGAACATGAAGATGCGGATTTGCTGATGGCGATGGGGTTCGTGCGGACGCTGCATAGCCTGCGCCAGTTCGCCGTCGCGGCGTAGACGTAGGCGTAAAAAAGGGAGGCGGAATGATCCGTCTCCCAATAGCCACACCACAGGAAACTTTTAGTCTTCGGCTTCGTCTTCGACGGTCGTCGGTGCCGCACGTCCGCCGCTCAAGCCTTGCTGTACTGTCTTAGGGTCAGGTTTAGGATCAGACTTCTTGTCCTCTTCCTTATCTCGCCGAGTGCTACCGTACAAATTCCCAGCTTTGCTGGCGATTTTCCCGGCTCCGGCTCCGGCTCCAGCAACCGCAAGCGTTGCCCCGCCTGCGACCTCTTCTGTACCGAGGCCTTGACCCGTATGCCCGCCCATCCATTGGGGCAGCCTGTCCGCCAGGTGCGTGATGAGCTTCAAAACGGTCTTTATGAACAGGAATACCGTGCCAATAATAACCGCAAGCATTGCCGCGAAGCCTATGATGCCGACTTGCGTTCCGCCCATGCCCGCAAGAAACACTTGAAGTGCCTGGCCGACGAACCACCCACCGATATCCATCACGAAAAAGGCGAAGATGAAGCCGAGCGTGAGCAGCAAAGGGCGAAAAATGATGCCGATTGCAGCGGAATAACCGTATTGCGCCTGCGGTGGAGAAAACCCTTCGCCTTCCGCAAAAACGTGTGCGGCGGCCCATAAAACCGCGCCCACAATGAGTTCGATGACCAGGAAAATCCAGCCAACAACGGCAATCATCATGATGACGCCGGGGAGCGCCGGGAAGATGTAATGGAGGGTTGCGCCTTCCGCAACCATCAACGCGCCGACGACAAACGCCAGTTTTCCGAGCGGGAGGACTGCGGATTTGAGCCCGCCAACGATTGCACGACCGACCTCATGGCCGAGGATGCCCCCTCCGACTGTGCCCCCTGGGCCATCGATCTCATCTGTCATTGTCCCCGCGCCTGCGCCGAGCAACGTTGCACCGCTTGAGATGATTCGCGTACCGATGCCGACCGAAAGAGCGGCTTCACCCCAATGCTGTAACTTTGCTCCATACTCGGCGACGTTTGAAAGCGGAGATCCGGACGTAAAGAGCGCGGGTAATTCCATGAGCCGCGTTCCTGCCCAACTGCCAGAGCCAGTTTCGCCTGACCCGATGGTTGCGACATTCACCGCCTGTTTCTGCTGAGACTTGTTCTGATCAGCGAGATAAAGGGCGATCAATCCTTTTACGGCGTGGATATACGGCTTATAGAAAGCCCCAACGCTCCGCGCCATTGCTGAAGATGTGGGAAGCGTCACAATCGCATGTAAATCATCGATCTGCGCTTGCGCCCTGGCGTTAATGTTCGACAAAGTCCACCAGTAATATGCTGAACTTGCCCAGCCAAGGTTGGATGCGGTATTCGCGAAAGTCTTTAGCTGTTGTTGATACTGAGCCCCGCCGTATTGGCTTGCCGCCGTATATGCCTCGCCTTGCAAATTCTGGTACATGGTGACCAGCGTCGCCAGTTCAGCGACCGACGGGGCTTTCCCGCTTGTGCCCATTGAAACGATTTTATCTGCATAGGGCGTCAGATCGCCCATCAGCATCCCCACATTCGCCCTTTCATCCATACATGCGCTGGTGTTCTGCGCGGTTGTAACAGCGGAACCTGTAACGGCTGAATATGCGTCTTTCACCGTCTGGACGGTATCACTCCATAAATTGCCAAGCCATGAACTGGACGGCGCATCCGTGGATGACATATCGCTTGAACACTGGAAAGAGACGGTCCCAAGGCCATACTTAATGACCCCGCCCGTGCCAACTCCATATACCCACTTGCCCGAATAACTATCGCCTACCCACACCCACTGCGGGTTTAGCTTCTGCCCTGCATTCTGCGCAAGATACTGTTGCGCGGTCGTCTCAATCAGCGCTGTCTCGACGAAAGATTGCTCCTTCTGCAAGTTCCCCTTGTACGGAATCATGAGCCCGCCATAATGCGGGATCTCCTGCACAAACGCGCCCCACACGTCGTCAGCAACGCCAATACCCCAATAAACCGCAACCAGCATGATGACCTGGATCATCGCCAGGCCCTTGGCCCACGGAAGGGGAAACAACATGAACCAGGTGGCCGGGCCACGGAGTGGCGCCCACACGCTGTGATACCGTTTACCCAACGGCACACCCTCGTGCGCCGTCGCCAGCCCGCCAACGAACGCGGTGTACATCATGATGGCGGAGACATACAACAACAGGGCGATGTCTACCGTCTGGAAAATGGTGCCCAGGATGGCCCCAGGGCCGGAGGGGGCGAAACCCGAGACGAACTTCCACCAGCCGTTGCCCAGGAGCGAACTGAGCATGTGGACTGAAATATCGGTGGATGGAGGGGTTAAAGAGATGGTGAGTGATGGTGCGGTCATGATGGTGTCTCCGTGAGTGGCATATATATAATGTGTGCCAAGCGGAAACAGATTGTGAAGCCTGGGCGTCAGGCTTCGGATTCTTCCTCTTCTTCTTCCGTCGCCGGTTCTGGTTCTGGTTGGTGAGGCTGGGGGATGCGGGCGACTGTTGGGGCGGTCGCGGCTCCGGACGGTGATGCCATCAATTCATCCATCACCTTTAGCAACTCAAAGCCCATGCCTGCACCAGGCAGGATTGCAACATCGAGCGCATGGCCGATAAGATGGTCGGCCACGACCTCACCTACGCCAGGCGTTTCTTTGTCATGCGCTTGTGGTTGGGGTTGCGGTTGATCCACCACGACCACTGTCGCCTGCGTCTGCGGCGCTCCTTTAATGTTTGGGTTTGCGGGTGGCACGTCCGGCACTTCCGGCGCTGGTCCGGCAACCTTTAGCGGTACCTTGCCCCACACCGGCCTGGTGAACCCCGGCATGATCCACGGCGCTTCAACGAATGCGGGTCGCATTTCACCCAGCTTCGGAAAAGGCCATTTAAGTAACGCGGCGAGTTTTGACGTCACGATCAGCGCTGTCGGACCCCCGCCTTTTCGCTCATCAACAAACAGTTCGGTTCCGAAACTTGCAGGCAGCATTACGGATTCGCGCACCCGCTGATAACCGCCAGATTGCCCGCTTTGCCCGCCATTACTGTTGTTCTGATTTGCCTGGTATCGCTCAAGATCGCGCTCGCCCAAAAGGTCGGCTGCCCATTTTTGGTCTCTAGGGGTGGACAGGTTTGCGACTATTTTTATGCCGCACTGGCCGCTCCATATATCTAATGTATTTTTGGAGTAGCCATGCTCTTCGCATTGCGCCACGCCTTGCATGCCTAACGCGACACGGCAACCTTTTGATCGTGCGGCCTCTAGTGCCGATGTAATTGACGGGATTTTCCCTGCCTGGGGCACTTCATCGAGAAACAGCCAGATCCTGCGCGCGTCTGGCGGGGCATCAGGGAAAGCCAGTATTTGCTTTACCGACTGTTCAATAATAGAAGAGCAAAACGCCCGTGAAATCTCCTCGGACTCCGGGAAATAGCCTAAAATCGCCGCACCTGGTGTTCGCCCTGCCAACCAAGCACGCACGCTCCATGGAGTGCCACGATTACTAAAGTCGGCAACGCCCAAATTCACCACATCTGAAAGATTCGCGGCCATCTGCGCAAGATAGCTTGCCGTCGTTCGACTGTCTTTCCCCATCAAAAAAGATTTTGCCATGGGCGACTCGTTCATGACCGTTTGCACCAATGAATCATAGTCCGACAAAGCCCTAGCGCACGCTTCCGCAAGTCGGAAGAAACCCCACGCTTCGCCATATTTTGACTGCACTTCTGAGATTACTGCGGTCAGAAGTCCCTGGGCACCTTGCGCCCAAATTGGGTCTTTATCCGGCGTCGGTATCAAGGTCTTCGCAAGGCTTTCGGCATGCAGGCGGGTGCGTATGTCTTTGCCCAACTGCCACCTGACGGATCTACTGTCCCATGGAGCAAGTAGTGAAAACGGGAAACTGGCTTTCTGCTGAAAATCGCCCTTGAAGCTAAAGATCAGGCAGCGGTCACCACGGGCTGCGGCCTGCTGGATGATCGGCCACAAAATCGTTGTTTTTCCTGAGCCTGAGCCACCCAGCAATAGCATGTGACGCGCTTCTTGCTGCTCGCTTATTTGGATATCTGGATGGATCTTCACGCCAGATGTTGTTGCTTTACCTGCCGGTTTCAACGCCTTTGCTGCGTCGCGAGGGTTGCGTGTGAGTTCGCGCCCCCTGACGTGGATTTCCCCGGACATACCCCCTGCTTTGTATCCTGCGATTGCACCCAGCGCCAGGCCTGCAACTGCACCACCGGCCAGGATAGGCATGTACGCATGGGGGAAGACACCTGACGCATGGATGACCGCAAGCAAGGTTTTCGGCAGCAGAAAACCGTGCGTTTTATAAAGCCCGATCCCCTCCCATGCAAGCCCGTATCCAAAAAGGCTTCCGGCTACCGCGCCTATGCCGATCACTTCAAAGAAGCCAGACCCACGCGCGAAACGCGGGTCATTCTGTGCGGTGGTTGCGGATTTCATAACATCTCCAGTGCATCTGGCGCTTCTGGGGTTTGGTTGAGCGCGAATAACAACCGCGCAACTGTTGAGATGTTATTTTTCCTCATATCGGCTTCGAAGTCGGGTCGAACTTGTCCGACTGACTTCATGAACCAGTCAAGGTTTGCTACCGCCGCGTTCATGTCATCGCCGGTTTTTGCATGACAAGCCTTTTCTGCGATGTATTGCAGCATGTCCTTGCCGATCCCCTGACTTTCGGCAATACGAATGATTTCCTTGTATCTGTCTGGCTGGTAACGGTTGTTCTCGATGATTTCTCCGGTTCTGTCTTTCATGATGCACCTCCGTAGTGGGTTACACATATATGTGCCAAGCGGAAACAGTCCTTACTTTCACAGCTCCATTTCGTCTTCTAGGTCCACCAATTCTGGTTCTGGTTGTTCATCCTTGGTTATCTCTTCTGGTTCCTGTTCTGGCTCCTCCACATACTCTTGCTCATCCTCCATTACGCGTTTTTCTGACAGGTCACCGGTCTGGCCCAGTTCGCGCTCGGCGGCATGGCGCGCTTGGCGGATTTCTTCCAAATCTGGAGACACCTCCTGTTTTGACGCCTCCATTGCAGATTGCCGATCTGCAAACTTGCAGATCCCCTTGCAGAGCTTGTCTACATCGTCAGTGATGACTTCAAGTTGATGGGTTTCTCTGGTCATCGCGACATAACCCAAATTCGCGTTCATTCCCCGCCCGCCAGCGGTAAGGACGGGAATTGATTGGTGTTTTGTGCCGCCCTGACTTGCATGCGTCGTAATTGCGTAACTGTAGTCCAGGACCTCTGATTTTTTGCCTGAAATCTGAATGCGCTGACCAGCATCGGTTTGAACCAGTGCTTTGCCATGTTCAACGATAACGGTGCCCGTCGTACCGTTAATCAAATCCCGCGATTTGTCGTTTTTTCGGAAGTACACCTGGTCGCCGCTACGCAACTCCATTTCTCGCGCGACATAGGCGGATATTGATACTTTTACCGGATTGACCTGCATTGTTTTAACAGGGTCATTCCTATCTTGTAATGTAAGCTTTCCGCCCGTCGTGTTTGTAACAACCCACTGGCTGCCCTTCTCCGCCCCCACACCCGTGTCCTTGTCTGTATGGGCACGATGGAACTCAACCACCACCTCCGCCTTTGCGTCTTTACTGACATAATTCTCGGCCTTCGTCGCAGACTCTTTTGTGAGGTCCAACTTGTCCAGTGCGGTTATCTTTATGGCATTCGCGCCCAAACTTCCTTCTTTTATCAACCCTGACCTCACCTTGTCATTGATGGCTTGCCGTTTTTTGTTGGTGTCTGCAATAAAGTATGTATCGGAGCGCTCATCGCCCGTCATCGCCAGATAACGCTGAGCAGCGACTTTCGCCAGCGCTTCATCTTTGTCTTCTCCCTTTGCTACGTCGACCTGCGTCATGAAGGGCTTCGCCAGCTCAACGCCACGCGCGGCGTCACCACGCGCGAAAGCCTGGGCAATCTTGAGCAATTCAGGCGCTTCACGTTGGCGTTGCACCTCATCAATCTTCACGTGATCTATTGCATTCGCTTCAAGGAGTTGAGCGAAAGGCGTTCCTGCCTCGACTGACTCTATTTGGTAAGGATCACCCACAACCAAAGTGCGGGCGCTCTCCGTATCCGCACGCTTATAAAAACGGTCGAAGTCCTTGGCCGACACCATGCCCGCTTCGTCCATCACGTATATAATCTTCTCCGTTGGATTTCCGCCCTCATCAAGCGATGGCTTGCGCTGAAGAGCTGCGGCCAAGGTCAACGTTTCGGTACACCCTGCGCCCTCAAGCTCTTTTTTTGCCTTAGATGTCGGCGCGACACCGATCACCTGATAACCCGCCCGCTGGTACTCTTTAACGATCACTTTCATGGAGGTGGTTTTCCCGGCTCCTGATGAACCGACAACCCCAAAGTGACGATCTTGTGACGTAAGGGCCAGCCCAACGGCGGCTCGCTGGCCGTCGCTGAACTTGAAGCCCTGTTTTTCCTCCTGCTCTGATATGATTGCGTTTATTCGCGGGTCATCGTCTGTCCGTCGCACACCCTGATGCCCGAATCCACCAGGACCCTCATCACCATGCAGAACGTCTGAATTTTCCCGTCCATTTTCTGCATCCAGAGTGCATTGGGACAGATCCCGCATGCGGAGCGCGGAGAGTGCCCCAGTTTCTTCAGCGTTGGCGATGTCGTTTGCTGCTGCTGTGTAGCTTCGTTTTCCATCTTGATACTCCTGTTCGGTAAAATTGATTACATCAAGTTCTTCTTTTGCTGCTACATCACGAACTGGATAAATAGCCTCTGCTTTCCCTCTGCCCTCCTTTCCCCTTTTCAGGATTTCCGCCTCGGTATAAATCGCTGATTTCGTCGTAAACTGGTTGTCGTTTAGGCCGTCGGCTTTACCTGCGTACACCAGGCCGCCTGCGCGATCTTTTATCGCCTCGTCGATGTCTTCAGGCGAAACGTCGCCCAATCCTGCTGCCAAGGCTTCTGCCTTTAATGACTGCTCCGAAAAAACGGAGTCGCGCTCGGATAAGTGGCGAATGGCGGATTTTAAGGCGTCTTCTGCCGTTATCTGGGATGGTGTGATGCCAGAGGCTTCACGGCGCAATGCGCGGTCATGTATGGCGTGAAGGTCCATGCCTTGGTCGCGAAATTCCTTTCTCCATTCGTAATGCTGGTCTATTTGGTTTAAGGCAGATTTATTGCCCTTCGTCTTATTTTGCGCGGCCTGCCTCTCCTTTGGAGATACGGTGTCACGGTCTCCACCTATCTCCGCCTTTATGTCTTGCGACCTGGGAGAAAAATGCTCAATTTGCTCCCGCGTGATGCCCGCGATTTCGAAGTCAGCGCCTTTACCTTTTTCGATTTCGTACCCCAAGGCTTTGACCTCTTTGGCTAATTCAGCTTTGTACACGGAGTCTGCGGCTAATTTTTTTTCATTGTTATGACCCCAATCCAATTTCAACCCGACCCATTTCCCATCACTCCGTTGCGTCATGTTTGAGATAACGGCGTGTGTATGGAGATGCGGGGCAACACGGCCCGTCGCCGAGTCGCGGGCGTCTTCGTGAACGTACAGTCCGGCGGTCAAATTACCTGAAAAATCATTGCCCTTGTTGCCGCCCTTGCCAATTCGAGCATGGACCATCTCCCTTTCAACGTAAGCCATGGCGGCGCGGGCGGCCCTTTTGTGAGCTTCGATAAGCCTGGGGTCTTCGACCGCCATGATCGAAACGCTTTTTGGTGCTGCAATCGTCAGTTCTTCGCCCATCCTGCGCGTTTCTGATGTCTGACCGCCACGTGTGCTGATGTCTTCGCCTGTGTGCTTAACTACTCCACTGAGTGCGCGGATCATGTCTTCTTGGGTTACATTGCCCGCCAGACCTTGAAGCTCCGCGCCTTTTCCGAACCATTCGCTGGGGGCACCGCCGCCCATGGAGTAATACCCCGTTGCCTTTACTTCGCCTTTGCGGTTCGTGTGTTCCTCATGAAGGCTTTCCATATATTTTGCGATGGCTCCGGGAGATCCGGTCAGGTGTGTATTCCGGATCATTTCGCCACCTCATCTGACTCTTTGGCGTATTGGGCTTGCGACTGTTTTTTAGCTTGCGTCCGCGCTTCACGCTCCGCCTTCTTTTTTTCCTGAAACTTGAGCGCTGCAATAAAGGCTTTCATGTCTTTCGCGGAAACGTTACCGACCGGCTTTGCGTAAATGTCGTGACGCTTTTTTTTCATAATCGCAGCCCACGCATAATCCGGCCGCTTCATAAGACTGCAGTAATCGGCAAGCTCCTGATCAATAACCGCCTCAATTCTCCCGCGCCATTTTTTCCCATATTTTGGCGTGATCGCGTTACGGATGTCATTTTTAATGCGGTATTTGAGCGGCAGAATTTCGCCCTGGTTGAAAACCGGCAACCGATACATTTCTTTTTTTACCGCATTGTTCATTGTCCGTTTAAGCGCTGATGTTGATACAACCTGTTCGTCTTCTGCGCATTCGCTTTCGCGGAGGCGGTCGTACTCTTCGGCGATCATTGTTTCAAGGTCTTCTGGTTTGCATTTCAGATTTTCCGCGCGCATTTCAATAAACCTACACTGGATCGCGTTTGCGATACGGGGGTGTTCTTTGCAGGCTTCGAGGATGCGCCCAGGGGAAACCCAGGGATGCGGGCGATGAGGGCGACGCGGGCGACGGTTGGTCGGGGTTTCGGTGACGGTGACGGTTTCGGTGACGGTAGGGGTTTCGGTTACGTCGATCATGTTGCACCTCCATGGCGATATCTACTTATGTGTGCCAAGCGGAAACACGGCGGGCGGTCGCCATGAAGGAGTGGATGCTTCGGGTTGCGCTGGATGCGGGTCGCTGCGCTCCCTTTCCGCACCCGCGCCAGAAGCATCGGAAGGGCGCTGTTTGTGGACAGTGCGCTGTGAGCACAGAGGGCCGCGAAGCGGCACGTCGCCATCCCATGAGCGAAGCGAAAGGGGTGGGGCTGTGCGTGTAAAAGCATACCCGGAGGGTGTGCGTCTTCCCGATCTTGAGATGTGGAACCATGCGTAAAAACTACCGATAACCTACGGCACACCGCGAAAACCTGCGGAAAAGCTACGGAAAAACTACCGAAAACCTGCCCCCACAAAACAGGAAGAACCACGGAAAAGATACGGAAAACCTACAGCACCGGCTGACAAGGCGGGAAAGATGCCGAAAAGCTGAGGCACAAGCTGGCAAAGCTGAAAACCGACGGAAAATGTTTCCGCTTGGCACACATAAGTGAGGCCGCGATTGTGTGGCCTGTGACGAAAGGAAAGGAGGTTGACGATGGCGGACAAGCTCAGTGAGTTGATCCGATCCGGCCCGGATCCGCGATACACGATTAAGGCGCTCATCCTGTCCAGGTATGAGGACATTCTGAAGGCGAGGCAGTTAATGCGGACCTGGCCCGACATAGCTGAAGCGCTGGGTCTTCCCGGGCGTGGTAAAGACGTGTCGGGATGCTTTTTGCGAGTCGGGAAGGGGATCAAAAAAGGGGTGCTCAAGGTGCCTTCTCATGCACCTGCACCATATGCGCCAGCACAGGCACGACCAGTGTCGCGTGTTGGGGAGGTTCCAAAGCCGGGTTCTCCATCTGGTGAAGAAAAACCGGAGTTTGATTTTGAAGCTTGTCGTATCGACAAGAACCGTAACCGTTAATCCACTTATTAAGGAGTAATATTATGAAACGCACATTGTATGTAAGTCACGGCGACAAGGGCGGCGTGGGAAAGTCTTATCTGTCTATGCTGGCGGTTGAATATCTTCTGCAATTTGGGCCGGTTTCGTTAATCGAAGCAGACCCGACCCAGCCTGATATCGGTGTGAGATATATGGGGTTGGATAACGTTGCTGTTGGCGCATTGCCTTTGAATAAGGCGGGTGATGCTGAAAATGCTTTAAGCGCTTTCGGGGAAATGCTCGAAACGTCAAACGCAGACTTGGTCGTTGTAAATCTCCCTGCTGGCGCGGGGGAAACGTTGGACAGCATGGCGGAAATGATTCGTGATTTGTCTGATGCGCTGGAGTACCGGCTCATCGTGACTTACGCGCTTGAGAAAAACAGGGTCGCCAGTGATGCGCTTATTCGGAGCATGGCGCAGGGTTTGTTATCGGTTGTGGATATGGACAGGCGGTTTGTGGCCTATCCGGAGTACAAAGGAAAGGTCGAATCTTTCGACTGGTATAACCGGCCCGAACGTGAAACGGCGGAGATCGGGGAACTGATCGTGCCGTCTCTGGGCAACCGGTCTGCGTTGACGAAACTCGAAGCTGCGCGCGGGCGGGTCGCCGATTTGATCGACAAAAACCGTCGGCCTGATGGTTGGATGATCATTGACCAGTCAAGCGTGTTTCGTTGGTATAAAGCAGGCATCGCGGCTATTGCGCCGATTTTCGGAGGAGGTGAGTGATGGACATTTTGGGAAATCTGGAAGCGATGACGGGCGATGATGAGCCTTCCATCGCTCATGATGATGAGCAAGCGCCGATTGTTGCGCAGCCTGTGCAGTCTGCCCCGGAAACGGGGCGGGACGGCATGCATGTGGCGTTGGCGTCAATTGCGGATCCCGAGGCGCGGGAGCGGGTTCTCCGGATCGCGCTGGATCACCAGGTGGATAAGCGGGATCCGGCATGGCTGATGGTTGAAGCTGCAGTCGTTTCCATGACGGCGGCGGCGGAGGCAAGAGATGCCGCACGGCTGGTGCATGATGATGTGGCCAAGATTCCGGCCAGCATTCAAAAGGCGGTGGTCGCCGGCGGTGCGGACGTGTCCGGGCAGGTGCGGGCCGCACTAACGTCGAACCTGGGCGAATTCGCCCAGGCCATCGGGCTTGGTGTTCAGCATGCAACGGATGCCGCGGTTGCGAATGTGCAAACGGCCCTGAAGGATTTTGACCAGAAGGTGGATAAGACGATTATCGCGCGGAAAGATGCCGTGATCGCGCAATGGGTCCAGTCGGGAAGCGATGCGCTGGATGACCGGGTGCGCGAAGCCATAAAGACCGAACGCACGTTGAACATTGCGTTTATGATGTTTGCACTATTTGCGGCTCTGATCCTGGGTATAGCTTTGGGCATGCATCTGCATTTTTGAGCACCGATTGCACCCGTGTCCCATGTTGCCCGCCGTGCGCGGGTTTTTATGCGTCGCGGGCACGGAAAGAGCCTTATCCACCCGAAGGGCCGCGCATGCGGCAAAATCCACGGCCTTTGCCTGACCAACAAAGACCCCAGACAAGGGGTCGTGTGGCCGGTCAGGTTGTGGTCGGCAAGCCGGAACGTGTACCGGCTGGTCCCTTCGGAGAAGGGAGCCGTCCACAAGGCGGTGGAGTTTGTGTGGAAGGCGGTTTGTTGGCTACGAAGGTGCATTCTCCGGGTTTGGCCAGTCACCCGCGTACTCCGTGCTGGCCTCAAGAACCAACTGAGCGGCCAGGCGATGCACTTCCGGCAGCGAATCCCCAGCGGCAATCCTGTCACGGGCAATGTCAGACAGGTCACAACCACATATCCGAGCTGCATCCGCGATGCTTTGGAGTGCCTTGAGCAAAGCGTCTACGCCCTTGTATGTATCATTATCGAGGCCGTAGACAGTTTGCACGCGCTTCCATGCATCATACCGGCATCCGGGCAGGCCCATGCGCTCAAGCTCTTTTTGGACCCCCCTGTATCCCGTGTCCTGGTCTGCGGCCTGGCGGGTCGCCATTGCGGCCTGCACCTTTTCTTCGGTGCGTTGCTGGCTTTCATCATTCATGTTCTGTTTTTCCTCCCTGTATTCGCTGACTTCCAGCCCATGCGCGGCCAAGCCCGCCAACGGCAACCCTCCTGCAATCCATATGTTGATCGGCTTATCTTCCGAGGCCCAGACCGCTCTTGCCCGACCGATGCCTTGCGCCATTCTGCGGCCGTAGTCATGGAGCACCCATTCACGGAGTGCAGGATCAGCGGGCAACGGGGCCTTGGCCGTGATGACCTTGTTTCCAACGGTAACCCCAGCCCCGCGCTCAATTTCCGTGCTCCAATCCGGCGCGGTCTTATCACCAGCCAGACGCTTCAGCATAAGCTCGGAGTTATAGCTCAGGGCTTGCGTGACAGGCGAAAACAAGGGACCACCAAAAATCAGCATATCTCTGGATTTCCAGCTATCCTGCCCGATATCGTCCCGGCCAAAATATCCCCAATCCCCGTCATCTGACTTCTCAGCAAGCTCACAATGCGGCATATACGTCAGCACCACAGGCGACGCGCCGGTTTCTTCGGTCATCTGGTCTTTCAGGTTCACCAAGGCTGCCAATTCTTGCTGTTGGTGCTCTTTGTTCTTCCATGAGCGGCCATGCAAATACTGGTTATAGTGGACAATCTTCACGTGCTGCTTTGCGATTGCGTCCACAATCTGCCCGCCCCGCTTGTTCACCATAAATTCAATGGCTTGGCTTGGGGTAGCATCAAGCAGTATGGATGGAGTGCCTTTTTTTATGCGGTCGCCAAGCGTTGTGATTTCCTGCACATGGAGTTTCCCTGCCTCGATAACTGCAGTTCCGGTCGATACGGACTGAACAATGGCTTTCGCGATTCTCAAAGGCACGAAAGCTTCATGACCATATCTGATCTCAGCTTTTTCCCATCGCGCAGTGGCTCCCGGGAGCCAATTGATGTCCAGGGCTTTAATCTGCTTAACCAGGTCATCGGGCAACCGCTGCAGCCCCTTTGCTCCAACGCTGTCGCCCATGGCTTTTGCCAGGCCGCGCATTAAACCGTGCCCGGCCTTCAGGTCATCCAGAATGCCGTTCAGGTCTTCAATCAAGCCTGGTGCTTCCGTGCGCGATGCACGCAGATTGCTAATCTTTCCAGAGAAAAACTCCATAAGGTCAAGACACTTCCGCGCATGTACCCCCAAATCAGCACTGCTCGCTCCGATGGATTTCGTCAAGTCCGGGATTTCATCAACGATGACCAACCTGGGAATTTTTTCTCCATCATCGCGCGTCCAGGTAGCCAGCGTTTCGCTGTATGAGGCATTCGGAGCGACAACGACGCGCATCTCCGCCGCCTTTTTTTGATGACCCAGCCACAAACAGGCCGGGACCTGATCGACGGCTTCATCGGTGAAACCGTTTCCAGAAAACCATGATTTTGCATCAGCAAATGGCTGACTGGCTTCATCGTAGTTCTCCAGCATGTACTTCCGGCCATGCTCACATGATCTGCATGCAGTCAGGGCAGGTACATGGTTGTTTTCACTGACAATCCTTACAACAGGGTATTTGAAACAGGTGTTATCATGGAATTTATCGCCATTCTCTTTCATGTCCTGTTCTGTGTACTCCAACCCGTTGACAGGCTCAAGAAAAGGTTCGGCGCGACCGTGGTACTGAAAAGCCCCCGCGACCGAATAGTCTTCCGCCAACTCATGGGTCCGCGTAAGGATCAACATGGGAACGTCTTTGAAAGACTCATGCTTGATAAGCTCGCGTATCAGGTGGCTTTTACCTACGCCAGTGGTCACTTTAATGAGCAAAGGCGGCAATTTGGGCCGCTTCAGCTTTTTTTCCTTGGGAACGTCCTTCCAAGCCTGCAGTTCTTCGACGTGACGCATGTATGACGGAAGATATTCTTTTGCCGCCTTTTCCGCTGCCAAATAAGCGATATAGCGCTCAACGGCTTCGGCGATGGCCTGGGCAACCTCGGCATCGCGGGGGCCCTTCTGTAATGTCGGGGCATCAGGACAGACAGGAGCAAGCGCCAGATTTTCATCCGATTTGTGCCATGCATGGATAATCTCGGCAGCAAACTGATCGGGCGATTGACGCAACAAGTCGTTCCAATCTCGGTTACCCTTGCTGTCCGGCTGGATCGTTTCAGGAGGCAAAAGATAGACAGCCTTGCCATGCTCATGTGCCATGATCCGGCGAACTCCAGCGGCAGATTCGCGCTGGCCGGTTTCTGATTTGTCGTGATCAACAAGGAAGGCAACCGTCGGCGATTCTAGTCCGGGCACGATGGCCTCGCTCCAGGCTTTCAGTCCAGACCAGTCCCACGTCACCACGCCCGGGCGCCGCATGTTCTGCACAAAGCTCGCCACGGTCTCGAAGCCTTCGCCGGATCCGATAACCGGGCCAGATTCCGGCAGGATGACAGGATTGCCGATAGGCGCAATCGAAGTTACGCCTTTTTTGCCCAACATGGCCCTACCTACTTTTTGAGCAGACTGGTACTTGTCTTCGGAAAATTTTAGATAAGTCCTTTGGATACCGCACAGATTTTCTGCGATTTCTGCCCTGCCGATCTGATACATGGGGAGCATGAAATAGAAGTCTGCACCCTGGGCGGCCATTTCTGCATCCTGCCCCTTGTTGGTCAAGGTGGTGATGATCTTGATCATGGGCATGAGCGGCAAGGGGTCCAGGCCGCGACTCATCAAATAGTCATACACTGCTTCCCGGCAATCAGAATACTGAGCTTGATCAGCATCCCATGCCGCCTGTGCCCATCCGCTGGGCCGTTTAGGCTTAACGCACGGAATGCCCCGCGACCAGGCGGTTTTTGCGTGCTGGATGGACTTTAGATCATCCTTTTCCTGCTGAGTTTTTGCGCTGGCGACGGCCGCAGCATCGACGCGGATTCCACCGTCGTCAATGCCAAGCCTGTCACAAAGTATGCGAAAGGATCCTGATTCACCGCTTCTGTGGTCTTTAAATGCCCCGGACACTGAGTTGACGCTGATGGCATCCAGATCGTGGCCTTTGAGCCGAAGCCAGCGGCCGCTCCGGAAGCCAATGCCTGCCCCAGCTAAGACGCTTGCCGGGGTGTTGGTGTTGGTGTGTGAAGTCTGGAGGCTCATGCTGCCACCTCCGTCTCAATCACCAAATCCAAAGCCAGTTGTTGGCCCGCCGTTTCTGCCTTCGGTGAAGAATGGACAACGGCCACCGGATCCGTTCTTTGGAAGTCAGCAGGTACCCCATTGGAGAGCAGTTCATCAATGAATTGACGAAGCCCAGGCAACCCTCGTTGCGCGTGGCCATTGACGATTTGGCGTACCCGGCGTGTCGTTTTGCCCAGCGTTTGCGCTATCTCAAGGGTCGATTTGCCCTTGAGCAACAGCGCCAGAACATCGCCATGCTTGCCCATGTACATATACCGGACATACGCTGCGCCTCGGGCAATTTTTGCATTCACGGTGTGGTAAAAGCCTTCCGCTTCCTCACGCTCTTGCCGCGTCGCATCCCATCTAAGTAGCTGGGTATTAATGACTTTTGCGCTTCTTGTGCGCCGCAATTCAGGGGGAAGTCCGTGCGTGCCGCCGCGCCGACGGCCATCGCTGGGCACGTCAACAAGGATACGGTCACGGCTGTTCCATTCCTGATTCTCAGTCAGATATACGGCATCGTCAGAGGTAAAGAGTGGGTCATGTTCACGTAAGAAAAGGACAGCCAGATCCGCGCTGCCGCGCTGGTTTTTCAGCGGTGCGCCAATGCACCATTCACGCAATGCCGGATCGTGCTCATCAGCAGATTCGGCGGCTGCATAGTCGGCATCACGCTGCGCCTGGGGATCAAATCCGGTGTAACTGGACTGGTCGTTATGGTCAAAGCCGGTCATGGTCTCCGCGACGATCGCGCTCAGCGACGCTTCGAGTACGCGAAGCCTTGCCCGATCCTCGGTGCGGGTCATCATGCTCATGACGCACCCCCTTTGCCAGCGGCAACGGCAAGTCTGGGGCGGCCTACGGTGCGCTTCGGCGCAACTGGTGCGGGTTGGGTGGTGTACGCGGGGCGGTCAGAGAGCCAAGCCTTAACGGCTTCGGCGGTCCAACGGGGGCCACGGGCACCGGGAATCTGGATCGCTTTGGGGAGAAGATGCGGGGTTACAGAAAGTTTGTTCTGGAGGGTTTTTTTACTGATGCTGAGAATGTCAGCCAGGTCAGCTTGATCGAGAAGTCGCTGATGCGGTCGCTCAGGCTCAGGTTCGGGTTCGTTGTTGTTTCCATCGCCAGACGCTGCTGAGCTACGAACACCTGCCTGTCTGCGCGGGTGCGGTGCGCTTCTTTGCGGCTGGGTTGGGGTTGCGCGGGATTTGGTGCGCATGGAGCGGGTGCGTTCGACCAGATAGCCGTCGCTGTAAAAGTATTGTTTATCAAACTCTTTCTGAAGAGCGCGGGTGCTGCGTTCAGATGCTTTGTGAAGTGCCATGTCAACCTCCTTAATATGGTGAGCGATGCCCCTTCTTCTTTAACCAAGGGCGCATGGCGCGCCCGAGCACGGAAAAAGGGAGGTTGTGTGCGTCGCATATCTGCGACACGTTCAGCATAACACACCGGACCCAGAGTGCAAGCACTTTTTCACTTCCAGATCAAGGAGATGAACTAACGCCATGTTGTATACAATAGCGTTAAAATAGGCGGGAACGTTGAGAATAAAGGCGTAAAATTATTTTAGGCCTCTCGGCGGTCGGGGCGCATTTCCGCGCCACCCTGGCGCCATACTGAAAACGGGAATAAGGGGGAACATCAGGGAATGGTAATACTGAAATTGTCCTGTAACTTCTTGTATTCTATATTGATCTTCGTGTAAGGCGTTGATGCGTAATGGGGGTTTTTGGGGCACAAACCGCTAGTGCAGCGGTTTGCCCGCCGCAAACAGCAATGCGATATCCGTATCCGCAAAACGATAGACCTCATGGCAGTATTCACAGGTGACGATGACCGCGCCTTCTGTGGCCAACGTCTC
>JAPTWR010000213.1 GCA_028065135.1 Acidithiobacillus sp. | reverse complement strand
CATATACAGAACTTTCGTTAATCACTGCGCAGGAAGCGCGGATTAAATGCTCTAATTGTTCCTCAGTCATCGCCGTGCATCCTTTTCCATTCCTCGGCAAAATGGCTCAGGACTTGAGTACGCTCATACGTGGATAGAACGCCCGCCCATGGCGAGCTTTGCCGCATGTCGATGCCGTGCTCCGTCTCGGCGATCATCATATCGTACATGGCTGTAATACCATCGTCAGATGTCATCGCCCCGCGCAAAATGCTGACCCATTCAGCCAGCCATTTATCTTCAGGACGCTCTTTTGAAAATCGCTCGGCCCACGCCAATGCCTGACGGATATACTCACGCGGTTGAGCAGATTCCCTTATTTTCTTGCAGGCAGCCCGTGTTAATGCAAGGCTCCTGGCTTCAAATCGAAAGGGTGAACGGCCAAGGTCATGCCACTTCTGCCGGCCAATCCTGATCAATCCCGTGTGCCCCTCAAAAAACGGGTTGCCGCCGAAGAACGAGTTACGTTTCTCCATGGCGGTCGCTGGCTTGTTCATTTTGGCCCCTTTGGTTTTGTGTGATCCTTCGCAGTGCCTGTCATGTCAGCAGCATTCATAGGTTCCCCGCTGACCACCTCGCCCGGTCTTGCACCGGCCTCAAGTAATCCACCCAAGCGCCCGATAAGGTTTCCCATGAGGCTAGGTACAACGCTTTGACTAGACGCTACAGCGGAATCCAGTACGGGGTTTGCCGCACGAATATCCTGCATATCTGGGTGACAGTCCACGAGGAATACCATCATTTCAGTAGCATCCTTAGTAAGATAGAAACGCACCATCTTTTCGTTAAACTCTTGTGCCCTGGCTGCTGGCACGCTGATGGCGTCCATACCGTGTGACATCAGGATGCCGTTCATCATAAAGCGGGAGGTGCGCTTGTTGCCATCAAAGAAGAACTGCTGCAATGCTCCAAACAGGAAAAAGGCCGTAGCTTTCTCAAACGGGTTAGGCACCTGACTTTCCAGGCTCATCAACCCCTCTATAAAGACCTTGTGCAGATTCATCCCCCCAGCGATGGTTGGTAATGGTGTGTACCGTCCATACTCCCCCAGGCTCACATCCGGTGTGTAGTTTGTCTCCTGTCCTTCTCCACGGAATAACCCCCATTCCAAAGCCTCATTGCGCGCCACAAGACCATGCAGCTCTACAAAAGTAGCCTTGTCCAGCCCAAAGCGGTTCGTCCTTACCATAGCCAGAAGCCGCTTTGAGCTTTCCACCAGATTCAAAACCTGATCCTGATCCGATAGCTTGCGGCCGCCGACCGTCACCCCATCCATGAGCGTCTTGACCTCTTGGAATGTGAACGGGTTGCCTTCCAGTACACTGGCGTCCCAGACAAACTCCGGCAGCATCTTGTGGAAACGAAATGTAGCACGCTCGATGGAGTTAATTGTTGGCGCAATGGGGCTAATGGCCTTTCTATTCCAACGCATGCCAAGACTTTCAAAAAGTGGATTGGTCATTTTAGTTCCTTGCGAAATGGTTCCCGCCCGCGATGGGCCAATCACTGCGGACGACGCTCATTTCTCATAAAACTGATCGGGCAATACCCTTATCGGCCATTCGCCTTTCTGGTGCCCTACTGCCGCGTAATAAGCGGGCTCCATGGGTCCACCGTTTATATCGTCGAGCAGCCATTGTGGGTGTTCCAGAGATTCGATCACCTTGGTCCGTATCAGGCTTAACAAGCCTTTATCCAGCGCAGGCCCCGCGCCGAATCGAGCAATGCGGTTCGCACCAATGACTATCGCAGCAATCGCCGATTGCTGATCCTCAAGGCCCTTGAGCTTCGCATCCCATTCCTTCACCTGAAACAACACAGCCTCTGGATTGTAAGCCAGGAAGCTATCCGCAGCTTGTGCCCACAGAGGAAGTTCTTTGTAGTTGCACAGGCCGCTTCCAATCATGGACGATGCGGAATCGAGGGTGCGCTGTAATTCCTGTATCTCCGGGTGGTTCATAGCCTTTCTCCATGGTCACGGTAGCTGTTGGGCAACGTGCTTTATTCTCAGAACAAGTACCGCGCGAGATGCCGCAACCACGCGATAAAATACGATGTAATTTGGATGCACCACCAACTCGCGCACATCGCCAGGCAGTCCAGGCCTCCCGCATCGTCCCATCTCGGAGTGCCGGACAAAATGCCGTGTTCTGTCGTGCAACGCTTTGCCGAAATCCTTAGCCCGTGTCGGGTGTTCTTTGCCGATATGGCGCACGATCGCGCGCAAGTCCTCCACGGCCATAGGTCGCCATTCAATACGATAATTCCCATCGGTCACACGCGGGGCCCCTGGCCTGACACGAGGGCGGCAATTTCCGTGTCCAGCTCAGCTATAACTGCATCGTGAGGGATATCCGGGCGGGAATCGCCCACAGACGCCTGAATTTCTGCTGACAGCCATTTGCCATACGCCGCGGCTTCATGCGCTTCCCGCATGGCTTCAGCACGGCTTGGTCGGCTGCGGGAAGCATCCTTTTGGGTGGGGTCCCACTCTGTAGTGTCCACCATGGCCACGGCGATACCAACATCACGCAACGCCATCAATGCCGAACTGGGGTTTCCGAACCGGCGTGGCTCCGCGCTGCGAACCTTCGCCAATACCGCGTCGTGGCCACTGCGCGTAGAGATTTCGACCACGAAGGCGCCGCCCATACCCTTTAACGTAACGCCCGTCACACCACCGGCATGCGCCGTAGCGCGCAATTGTTCCAGAGTCATACTGTGCATTTCGCCATCCTACCTATCACTCAGAACGATTACATGCGCTCATTGTGCATTTTTGATAGAAACCGCGCAAGCGCGGGCACTTATGCGCCCACCGTATGAGGACCTGACCATGCGTCAGGGCTTCCGCCCGCCGTTCTTCCGATCAGGTGTTATCGCCGATTCAGCGGATGACTTGCCGCCCCCCAAGTCCGGGTACTTCCAATGCTCCTGGGCCTGCCCATATTCATGCCCGAGCCCCAAGGTATAGGCCTCAAATACCCGGCCTCGATAGCCCTTGAGATAGTCGCGGGCCTCTTTCGCCAATTCCAGCTCGATCTTCGCCTTCTGTAAGTGTTCCGTGGCAGTTTCGCACATCCGGTTCACGACCTGGCTGTCCACATGGTCGATCAGCGCCATCAGCACCTTCGCGTCTTCCTCGCGCATGAGTGGTCGCACATCCTGATCCCGCTCTGCCAGAACCTTCTGCAAGGCAGGCAAGGTTAGATGTCCCTCGTGATGCAGGTTTACCAAGCCCATCACCCATTCGTTTTTCACCTTGCCGACCATCTCTGGGTCGAGGTCCATGCGGTATTTGCCCGCCACCTGGAGCTTGTCGAACTCCTCACGAATCAGCGCCCCGGCACGGTCCAGCATCTTCCCCGCCTGTTCCAGACTCTTTTGTATCGCATCCCAAGTCGGCCACTGCGCCCAATTATGGTTATCGTTTTCCATTATTCTCGGTTCCTGTTCCGGTTGATGATTGTTCCCGCTTCCTGTAGGTTTCCGCTATCGACTGCACGGGCGCTCCATTGACCAACACCTGCCCATCGGGCAGCACTTCGATGGTGAGTTCATCACCTTCTCGAAAACGCCAGATCTGCTTGCTAGCGTCCGCCATACTCCTGCTCCTCGACAATGTGCAGAGCGCCGCCCTTGCCCCATTTGCGGCCCGCCTGGCGCTCCCTGACGGAAGCGCAGGCGACACAGCGCACAGCATCCACCGCAGCCACCCGCTTGGGATCTATGGTTTCGGCGCAGTCCAGACAATAGCGGCCTGCGTCGTCTTCATCCGGGGCTTCGCGGTTGGCCAGCGCCGCGCGCCGGTTCGCCAACACGGCCTCCATCTGCTGAAGCTCCCGCTTCGATGCCTGGTCCAGCGGGTCGGCACAGGTCTCCATGGGTTCTCTATCCATCATTTGACTTCTATGTCGCCGCCGACGATGTACACGGCTTTTTGTACGGCCTGACGAAAGGCTTCCAAATCCCACACCAGCTTATCGGGGTCGGGGTCCTCGATGAGCAGTTCCCCATTATAATATTCGTGGCCTTCCTCATCGGTATCAAAAATGTGTTCCGTTTTGCCCCAATGCAACACTTCACGCTTTACGATCTTTGGCATTTTGTCATGCTCCCTGCATAGGTTGATGATTACCTGGTACCGGCCCATCCTTAGACCCC
>JAPTWR010000151.1 GCA_028065135.1 Acidithiobacillus sp. | reverse complement strand
TGGGGACAACATTTTGTTCAAGGTAGCGCTGATTGCACCGATTGCGATGGAAGAAGGTTTGCGTTTTGCGGTGCGCGAAGGTGGACGTACCGTTGGCGCCGGCGTGGTCTCAAAGGTGGTCGAGTAATGGAAAGTTCCAAGATTCGAATTCGCCTTAAATCGTATGATTATCGTATGCTGGACATTTCCGCTGCGGAAATCGTAGAAACCGCGCGTCGGACCGGGGCGCGTGTTTGTGGGCCGATCCCTCTTCCTACAAAAATCGAACGCTTTACGGTCCTGCGCTCACCGCATGTGGATAAAAATGCGCGTGACCAATTTGAACAGCGCACGCACAAGCGCTTACTCGATATTCTCGATCCCAACGACAAGACGGTAGATGCCCTGATCAAGCTTGATCTGGCGGCTGGCGTCGATGTCGAGATCAAGCTGTAATTATAAAGGACGATACAATGGTAATGGGCCTGATCGGACGGAAAGTGGGTATGACGCGCATTGTTACAGAAGATGGGCGTGTATTGCCGGTAACCGTCATTCATGTGGCGCCGAATACGGTGGCACAGGTTAAAGATATCGCCACTGACGGTTACTGTGCAGTACAGTTGGCAACCGGTGAACGCCGTCCACAACGCTTAACCTCTGCGGTGGCTGGACATTTTCGCAAGAGCGGAATAACCCCGGGGCGGCTTTTACGGGAGTTTCGTGTCGCGGAGGACGCTGCTTATGTCTGCGGTACGGAGATCGGTCTCGATATTTTCGCGGAAGGTCAGCGCGTGGACGTGTCTGGAGTCAGCAAAGGCAAAGGCTTTGCTGGCGCCATCAAACGCCATAATTTCCGGAGTAACCGGGCCAGTCATGGTAATTCGTTGTCACACCGTGCCCCTGGTTCCATCGGTTGCCGCCAGACACCTGGGCGAGTGTTCAAGGGCAAGAAAATGGCAGGGCATCTGGGTGCCGAACAGGTCACGACGCTCAATCTTGAACTGGTGCGTATCGATGCGAATCGTCGCCTGCTCATGATTAAGGGCGCTGTTCCCGGTGCCCGTGACGGGGACGTGATCGTTCGTCCTGCCGTGCGTGGTTAGGAGAAAAATAATGCAAGTGCAAAGCTTGGAAGTGACCACCGGGAAGAGCAGCGATATTGAGCTCGCCGATGCTGTGTTCGGAGTGCCTTATAATGAGGCATTGTTGCATCAGGTCGTGGTAGCCCAGATGGCCGGTATGCGTTCGGCGAACGCCGTACAGAAGAATCGCGCGGCAGTGCGTGGCGGTGGACGCAAGCCGTGGAAGCAAAAGGGTACCGGTCGGGCGCGCGCCGGCAGTATTCGTAGTCCAATCTGGCGCGGCGGTGGACGGGCCTTTCCTGGTGGGAATGAAAACTACACCCAAAAGATCAACAAGAAAATGTGGGCCGGGGCAATGCGCACAGTGCTGGCGGAGTTGCTGCGTCAGGGTCGCTTGCAAATCATACAGCAAGAGGACCTTGGCGAGCCGCGGAGTCGACTCGCTAAAGACTGGTTGAGCCGCGCGGGCGGAGATAATTTTCTGCTGGTCATGGGTGAAGTGCCGTTGAATCTTTTCCTGGGCCTGCGCAATTTTCCGCGGGTGGGTATCGCCGGTTGGCAGGATGTCGGGCCTGCTGATCTTCTCCAGTATGGCCGCGTTTTACTTGATACCGAGGCGGCAGCAAGATTAGGTGAGGTGTACGGATGAACGCTGAGCGTAAGTATCTTGTCTTGCTGGCACCCATTATCAGTGAAAAGAGTACGATGGTGCAGCAACAGTCGAATCAGTTCGTGTTTAAGGTCGCGCGCGATTCCACCAAGCTGGAAATCAAGTCTGCGGTTGAAAAACTCTTTGCGGTTCAGGTCCTTTCTGTTCAGACTTGTAATTATCTAGGTAAGGAAAAACGCATGGGCCGTCATGTCGGCCATCGCTCTTCTTGGAAGAAAGCCTATGTACGGCTGGCCGAGGGCAGCAGCATAGATTACGGCGTTGCCTGAGGAAAAGGGATAACAGATGGCACTTATTAAAACCAAGCCGACCTCTCCGGGACGGCGTTTCGTAGTAAAAACGGTCGACGCGAGGCTCTATAAAGGAGATCCGCATCCCGCTCTGGTCGAGGCTCAGTCGCACAGCGGTGGCCGCAACAATCTTGGGCGTGTTACGCGGCGGCACCAGGGTGGTGGGCACAAGTCACACTATCGTTTGGTAGACTTCAAACGTAATAAGTTAGATATACCGGGTAAGATCGAACGCCTAGAGTATGACCCCAATCGTTCGGCCCACATTGCGTTGATTTGCTATGCCGATGGCGAACGTCGCTATATTCTCGCGGCAAAAGGCATGTCCAGTGGTGATCCCGTGCTCTCCGCTGAGCAGACACCCATTAAGCCGGGCAATTGCATGCCGCTGCGCAATATTCCCGTGGGATCGGTGGTGCATAACATTGAAATGCGGCCCGGCAAGGGTGGGCAGATTGCTCGCTCTGCTGGAGCATCTGCTCAGCTCATGGCGCGTGACGGAGATTATGCCCAAGTGCGATTGCGCTCTGGTGAAGTGCGCCGGATTCATGTATCCTGCCGCGCTACGATAGGTGAGGTTGGGAATGAAGAGCACGGCTCCCGTCAATTGGGTAAGGCGGGTGCGACGCGCTGGCGTGGCGTACGGCCAACGGTCCGTGGTGTTGCGATGAACCCAGTGGATCATCCGCATGGCGGTGGTGAAGGGCGCACCTCCGGTGGTCGTCATCCGGTATCACCTTGGGGGCAGCCAACAAAGGGTTATCGTACCCGCAGAAATAAGCGTACGAGTAGTATGATTGTGCGCCGTCGTTCGCGTTAGTGGTTAAGAGGATTTCACGTGCCACGTTCGATTAAAAAAGGTCCGTTCATTGATGAACATTTGGACCGTAAAGTGCAGAGTGCTCAGGCGAGCAGCAGCCGTCGTCCGATCAAGACGTGGTCGCGCCGCTCGACAATTACGCCTGATTTTATTGGATTAACCATTAGCATTCATAATGGCCGTCAACATATTCCAGTAGTCGTCAATGAGAATATGGTTGGCCACAAGCTCGGTGAATTCGCTTTGACGCGAACCTTCAAGGGTCACGTCGCCGACAAGAAAGCTAAGCGCTAAGGGGAATGTGATGAAATCGTCAGCGGTACTAAAAGGACTTCAAATGTCCCCCCAGAAAGCGCGTCTGGTCGCTGATCTGGTACGCGGACAGCCGGTGGGCAAGGCACTGGAGATCTTGCGCTTCACTACCAAAAAAGCCGCGCTTCCGATTCGCAAATGTCTGGAGTCTGCTATTGCAAATGCCGAGAATAACGAAGGCGCGGATGTAGATGCTTTGGTCGTGGAGCAGATCATGATTGACGGTGGTGCAGTGCTCAAGCGCTTCGCGGCCAGAGCGAAAGGGCGTGGCTCGCGGATACTCAAGCGCACCAGCCATATCACCGTTGTCGTCGCAGAGAGTTAACTGAGGAACGTATGGGACAAAAAACCAATCCAGTCGGACTGCGTCTGGGAATCATTAAGAATTGGAATTCCCGATGGTATGGTAAAGGCGACTTCCAAGAAAAGCTGCTGGAAGACATCAAGGTCCGTCAGTTTATTCGTGAACGACTCGTCGGCGGCGCAGTCTCTGACATTATTATTGAGCGTCCTGCGCGTAGTGCGCGTATTACGGTGCACACCGCCCGGCCCGGCATTGTTATCGGCAAAAAGGGCGAAGATATTGAAAAGCTTCGTCATGACGTGCAGATGCGCATGGGGGTTCCTGTCCATATCAACGTGGAAGAAATCCGCAAGCCTGAGCTGGACGCGCAGTTGGTGGCCGAAAGCGTTGCGCAGCAACTTGTTCGCCGCATTATGTTTCGGCGTGCGATGAAGCGGGCGGTTACCAACGCTATGCGCTTTGGCGCGTTAGGCATGCGTATCAACTGCGCCGGTCGTCTTGGCGGTGCGGAAATTGCCCGTACCGAATGGTACCGGGAGGGTCGCGTTCCGTTACATACGTTGCGCGCCGATATTGACTATGGTTTCGCAGAAGCCAAAACCACCTACGGCATTATCGGGGTAAAGGTATGGATCTTCAAAGGCGAAATCCTCGAGTGGAGCACGGCGCAAATGCCCGCTGCCCGCCAGAAGTGACGGGGGTGTCCGATGCTGCAGCCTAAACGTACAAAATTTCGTAAACAACACAAGGGTCGTAATCGTGGTATTGCTACCCGCGGAAACAAAGTGAGCTTTGGCGAATTTGGCCTTAAGGCCGTTGGTCGGGGTCGTATCACGGCCAGGCAGCTCGAAGCCGCCCGGCGCGCCATCAGTCGGCATGTAAAACGCGGTGGGCGCATGTGGATTCGTATTTTTCCCGACAAGCCGATCAGCAAAAAGCCGGCAGAAGTACGTATGGGCAAAGGTAAGGGTAATCCGGAATACTGGGTGGCCTTGATTCAGCCCGGTAAAGTACTTTATGAAATGGAAGGTGTAACGGAAGAAGTGGCCCGTGAGGCGTTTGCGCTGGGTGCTGCCAAGCTTCCGATACAGACAATATTTGTCAGTAGACGGGTGATGGGATGAAAGCTCAGGAAGTTCAAAAACTGGATCTGGCAGGTTGCCAAGCACAACTGCTCCTCCTTCTGGAGGAGCAGTTCAAATTACGCATGCAACATGCTACGGGTCAACTAGCCAAGACGTCGCGTTTACGCTTTGTGCGTCGTGATATTGCGCGTGTGCGGACGGCTATTACTGTGAAGAAGGAAGCGCACTTATGACCGAGGCGAAGAACCCGCGTAGTTTGGTAGGTACGGTGGTCAGCAACCTTATGGATAAGACTATAGTGGTCAATGTTGAGCGTCGTATCCAACACCCGCTTTATAAAAAATATATTCGGCGATCCAAGAAATTTCACGCCCACGATGCGGAAAACACCTGCCAGATCGGCGACACCGTGAAAATTGAAGAATGTCGTCCGTTGTCGAAAACGAAGAGCTGGCGCTTGGTGAACGTGCTTGCCCAGGGCATTGTGGAAGGGGATACCGCATGATACAGATGCAGACCAGGCTGAGCGTTGCTGACAATAGTGGTGCCCGGGAAGTGATGTGTATCAAGGTGCTCGGTGGTTCGCATCGACGTTATGCAGGTATTGGCGATGTCATCAAGGTGAGCATCAAAGACGCCGTTCCACGTGGCAAGGTAAAAAAGGGTGATGTCTATAATGCGCTCGTCGTGCGCACTCGTAAGGGTGTGCGACGCGAAGATGGATCCTTGATTCGTTTTGACAGCAATGCGGCTGTGCTCTTGAATAATCAGTTGCAACCAATTGGTACACGTATTTTTGGCCCGGTGACGCGCGAGTTACGCGGTGCTAATTTTATGAAGATAATTTCATTGGCGCCGGAAGTGCTGTAGGGGATGACCATGTTGAAGGTACGTAAGGACGATGAGGTCGTGATTCTGACCGGTAAGGATAAGGGCAAGCGAGGTAAAGTGCTCAAGGTGCTGCCGGAAGAGTTACGGGTGGTGGTCGAAAAGGTGAATATGGTTAAACGGCACGTTCGTCCTGATCGCATGGGCAAGCCTGGCGGTATCGTGGAAAAAGAGGCGCCAGTTCATGTGTCTAATGTGGCCATTTTTAATGCGGTCACAGGTAGCGGGGATCGAATTGGTTATAAGGTGCTTGAGGACGGGCAGAAAGTGCGTGTTTTTAAGAGCAACGGTGAAGTTATTGGCCGCCGTTAAGCAAGGGAAATAATATGGAAGCACGTTTACATTCTTTGTATAAAACGTCTATCGCGCCTAAGCTGATGCAGGATTTTGGCTTTAGTAGTGTGATGGAAGTGCCAAAACTGCGGAAGATCACTCTGAACATGGGAGTGGGAGAGGCCGTGGGTGACAAAAAGATTCTAGAAGCAGCTGTTGGCGATATGACCAAGATCGCAGGCCAGAAGCCCGTAGTGACGCGCGCCCGGAAGTCCGTAGCGGCTTTCAAAATACGCGATGGTTATCCTATTGGCTGCATGGTGACCTTGCGTGGGGTTTTGATGTACGAGTTTTTGGATCGCCTTGTCAGTGTGGCCATTCCCCGTATCAGAGACTTTCGTGGTCTTTCGCCGCGGTCGTTTGACGGGCGTGGAAATTATACGATGGGCGTGAAAGAGCAGATCATATTCCCGGAAATTGAATATGATAAAATCGATCGTTTGCGCGGGTTGGACGTGGTATTCACTACCACCGCCAAGAATGATGAAGAGGGCCTTGGGCTTTTAAAAGCCTTCAAGATGCCCTTCCGGTCTTGAAGGAGTTTGACGCGTGGCAAAGAAATCATTGATCGCAAAGTCTGAAAGGACTCCAAAATTTAAGGTGCGTGCGTATCACCGGTGCAAATTGTGCGGGCGTTCACGCGGTTACTATCGGAAGTTTGGCCTCTGCCGTTTGTGCTTTCGTAAGCATGCTTCGGCTGGGTCGATTCCCGGTATCGTTAAAGCGAGCTGGTGAGGAAACACGATGAGCGTGACGGATCCTATTGCTGATATGCTGACGCGCATTCGTAATGCGCAACAGGTAAATAAGGCGAAAGTGCAGATGCCTGCTTCCAAACTGAAACGCGCCATTGCGCGGGTCTTGGTGGAAGAGGGTTACATCCTGGATGTGAAAGAAGACGTGTTGGACGGTCATCCCGTTCTTAACTTAACGTTAAAGTATTACGCGGGTACAGGCGTCATTGTGGAGATTCGGCGAGTTAGCCGGCCTGGTGTTCGCATTTATCGTGGCGCCGAAGATTTACCACGCGTGCGTGATGGCTTTGGCATCGCAATTATATCGACTTCTCAGGGAATTATGACTGATCGCGCGGCACGTTCCGCGGGTATCGGTGGTGAAGTTCTCTGCGTCGTATCCTAAAAGGGGAGGACAAACATGTCTCGTGTAGCGAAACAGCCAGTGCCTCTTCCGAAGGGCGTCGAAGTCCACGTTGCAGAACAGCGTCTGATAGTGAAAGGGCCTAAAGGAGAAATTTCCGCGCCTTTCCACCCATCTGTGGAATTGCAATTGGATGCCGATGTGGCGTCACTGACTTGGGCGGAAGACCAAAATGCCCAGGCGGGAACGATGCGGGCGATACTGAGCAATATGGTACAAGGTGTCTCGCAAGGTTTTGAACAAAAGCTGGAAATTATCGGTGTGGGTTATCGGGCCCAGGCGAAAGGTAAATCGCTCAGCCTGAGTCTCGGTTTTTCCCATCCGGTGGATTATCCGGTGCCTGATGATATCAGCATCGAAACACCGACACAGACAGAAATAGTTATTCGGGGCATCGATAAGCAGAAGGTTGGTCAGATAGCCGCGGATATTCGTGCCTATCGTCCTCCGGAGCCCTACAAAGGTAAGGGTGTACGTTACGCCGGTGAAAATGTCAGACGTAAAGAAGCGAAGAAGAAATAATGGTTGAGGCTTACTACTATGAATAAAAATTTGTCAAGACTTCGTCGGGCACGTAAAACCCGGGCTCGCATCGCATCGCAGGCCAAACCACGGCTCTGTGTCTTTCGTTCCGGCAAGCATATTTATGCTCAGGTGATTGATGACAGGCAAGGGAAAGTTCTCGTGCAGGCGTCCAGCCTAGAGGGTGAACTCCGCAAGCAAATGTCGCACGGGGCAGATGTCGCAGCCGCCGCAACTATTGGACAACGGGTTGCAGCCAAGGCATTGGCGGTGGGCGTTAAGGAAGTGGCATTTGACCGGAGCGGATATCGTTACCATGGTCGGGTGAGGGCTTTGGCCGACGCTGCCCGTGAAGGCGGGTTGTCGTTCTGATGGAGAGCTAAGATGGCACGGGAAAATCGCGATACGCAGTCCAACGACGGGATGCAGGAAAAACTTATTCACATCAACCGCGTTTCCAAGGTGGTCAAAGGCGGCCGTCAATTCGGCTTTGCAGCGCTTATGGTGGTGGGCGATGGGGATGGCAAGGTTGGTTTCGGTCGCGGAAAAGCTAAAGAAGTCCCTGCGGGGATTCAAAAAGCCACTGATCAGGCACGTCGGTGGATGACGACTATACCGCTGATGCGAGGTGGTACGATTCCTTACCCGGTAGAGGGTCGTCATGGGGCGGCACGCGTCATTCTGCGTCCGGCGCCGGAAGGTAGCGGTGTCATTGCCGGTGGTGCGATGCGTGCAGTCTGTGAGGCGGTAGGCCTGCGGAACGTGGTAGCCAAGTCGCTCGGTTCCAATAACCCTATCAATGTCGTGCGCGCGACTTTTGATGCCTTTAATAAATTGGCCAGCCCCCAGGCAATCGCCATGAAACGGGGCAAGAGTCTGAAGGAAATCCGCAGCGGAGGAGGGCATGATGAGTAAGCATCTGCGCATTACGCTGGTAAAAAGTTTGATTGGCGTCGCCGAAAAGCAACGTCGGATTGTGGTGGGGTTGGGTCTGCGCCATACCAATCATTCGGTAGAACGCCTGGATACCCCAGAGATTCGTGGAATGGTCAATAAGATACCCTATCTACTTCGGTGGGAAGAGCTGTCATGAAATTAAATACAATTGCGCCTGCAGAGGGCTCGAAAAAGGACCGTCGCCGCGTCGGACGCGGGATCGGCAGCGGTCTCGGCAAAACGGCCGGTCGTGGTCACAAAGGTCAGCATGCGCGATCCGGTGGCTACCATAAGGTGGGTTTCGAAGGCGGCCAGATGCCTTTGCAACGACGTATCCCCAAGCGTGGGTTCCGTAACCCCTTGGGCGCTCGCGTCGTCGAGGTGGCGTTGTCCCAATTGGAGTCTGCGGCCATTGACGGCGTAGTAGATCTCGAAGGCTTACTGCTTCGGCGCATCGTTCGTGGCTCGCCGGATTCGGTTAAAGTGATTTTAACCGGTGAAATCACGCAGGCTTTAACCGTGCGTGGGTTGCGCGTAAGCGCGGGTGCGCGGGCGGCTATTGAGCTCGCTGGCGGAAAGGTAGAAGGTTGATGGCCGGGTTACGTAGCATTGGAGGCGCCGCACAGGGGGCCGGAAAGATCAATGAGTTACGTAACCGCATTCTGTTTCTGTTGGGCGCGCTTCTGGTTTTTCGTGTCGGCGCGCACATACCCGTACCGGGAATCGATCCGGCAGCCATGGCGGCATTTTTTAACCAGCAGCGTGGAACCATCTTGGGCATGTTCAACATGTTCTCGGGGGGGGCGCTTTCCCGCCTGACGGTTTTCGCTTTAGGGATCATGCCCTACATCAGTGCATCAATCATATTCCAACTGGCAGGGTCGGTTTTTCCGAAACTCGAAGAACTTAAAAAGGAAGGCGAAGCCGGGCGCCGTAAAATAACAGAGTACACGCGTTATGCCACGGTCATACTTGCTCTGATGCAAGGCTTGGGAATCGCCATCGCGATTGAGAAAATGCACGCCGGATCTCTTCCCGTGGTGATTGACCCGGGTCCACTGTTTCTGTTCACGACAACGATTTCCCTCGCTTGCGGCACAGTTTTTCTGATGTGGATTGGAGAACAGATTACGGAGCGGGGGATCGGTAACGGCATTTCTATGATCATATTTGCCGGTATTGTCGCCGGTCTGCCAGACGCTATCGGAACGACTGTTGAGCTCACCAAAACCGGCCAGTTTCAGCCGTTGTTCGTTGTGGCGCTCTTTATCCTTGCGCTTGGGGTGACCGGCTTTGTGGTATTTATGGAGAGTGCGCAGAGGCGTATTCCCATCCAGTATGCCAAGCGCCAGGTTGGCCGTAAGATATACGGGGGTCAAAGCTCGCACATGCCGCTCAAGGTGAACATGTCCGGCGTAATTCCGCCGATCTTCGCCTCCAGCATCATCCTGTTGCCGGCGACGTTATCCGGATGGTTCGCCAACGTGCCCGGAATGGAGTGGCTTGCGCGCTTTGGCCAGGCGTTGAGCCCAGGGTCTGCACTTTACGTGGTGGTGTTCACCACTGCGATTGTATTTTTTGCTTTTTTCTATACGGCCATGGTGTTTAATCCTCGGGATACCGCAGATAACCTAAAAAAATCCGGAGCCTTCGTGCCGGGTATCCGGCCTGGCGAGCATACGGCGAAATACATGGATCGTATTCTTACCCGGCTCACGGTTTGGGGCGCTATGTATCTGACCTTGGTTTGTCTGCTGCCAGAGTTCCTCATTGTTCAGTACAATGTGCCGTTCTATTTCGGGGGCACCAGTCTGTTGATTGTCGTCGTGGTGATGATGGATTTGATGGGCCAGATTCAAAGTCATCTGCTCACCCATCAGTACGAGGGGTTGATTCGTAAAAACCCTCTCAGCGGGCGATGACGGTGGCAAAGCATTTGATCTTTCTTGGTGCCCCGGGCGTCGGTAAGGGCACCCAGGCTCAGCGGCTCGCTCAGTTAATGGGCTTGCCTCATGTGTCCACTGGTGATATGCTCCGCGCCTCGGTTCAGTCTGGCAGTGATATCGGGCTACGTGCCGCGGCAGTGATGGAGTCCGGCGCGCTTATGGGTGATGATATTATTGTCCGTATCGTTGCGGAGCGGTTACTTCTTGAGGACGCGTCGAATGGCGTTGTTTTCGACGGATTTCCTCGGACTATCCATCAGGCGCATGCGCTTGATCACTTATTGGCCGCGCATGGCGATGAAATCGGCGCGGTGCTGCATTTGGATTTGGATGACGAGGAAATTGTCGAACGTCTCTCCGGGCGGAGGGTATGTTCGAAATGCGGGGCGATCTATCACATACGCTACCATGCACCCACAGTTTATGGGATCTGTGATATCTGTGGGGGCGGGTTGCTGCAACGTGAGGATGATCAGCCCGCAGTAATTCGTAAACGATTGACTGTTTATCAGGCGGAGACTGCGCCTTTGATCGCTTACTATCACGATCGACCTGCCTATCACCTGGTGAGCGGGGAGGGCGAAGTCGATGATGTATTCTCTAGAATCGTGAAAGCGGTAGAGGTAGCGGGCTAAATGTCGAAAGAAGATACCCTGGAAATGCAGGGTGAGGTAATAGAGAATTTGCCAAGTGCGACGTTCAAGGTACGCTTGGAGAATGGCTATGTGGTTAATGCACATATTTCCGGTAAAATGCGGATGCATTATATTCGCATATTACCCGGAGATAAGGTTACTGTAGAGATGACGCCTTATGATTTAAGCAAAGGTCGCATCATTTATCGTGCCAAATAGGGGATAAACATGAAGGTTCGTGCGTCGGTTAAGAAGCTTTGTCGTAACTGCAAAATTGTTCGTCGTAATGGTGTGGTTCGCGTGATTTGTGTTGAACCTCGCCATAAGCAGCGCCAGGGTTAAGGCGGTAGGCGAAACTGTTTGGTCTGTGGGATCACCCCACTCAGTCTCTTGGAGGAATTGCGGATGGCCCGCATCGCTGGTGTAAATATTCCGAACAATAAACAAATAGAAATTGCCTTGACGTATATTTATGGCATTGGTAAGACGCGTGCTCAGCATGTTTTGAGCGCTGCGGAAATCGCCTTTGATATGCGGGTCAAGGATATCAGCGAGCCTGAGCTGGAACGCATACGTTCAGAAGTTGCGAAGTTTCTGGTGGAGGGCGATTTACGCCGCGAAGTCACCATGAATATCAAGCGTCTGATGGATTTGGGTTGTTATCGCGGTATACGGCATCGCCGCGGTCTCCCCGTTCACGGCCAGCGGACAAAAACCAATGCGCGTACGCGCAAGGGTCCCGCTAAGTCCATTACGCGTTAAGCAGGAAGATTCTAGCAATGGCGAAAACACAAGCGAACAGTCGTGTGCGAAAGAAAGTCAAGAAAAATGTTCTTGATGGTGTTGCACACATTTATGCATCCTTCAACAACACGATTATCACGATCAGTGATCGTCAGGGCAACGTTTTAACCTGGGCCAGTTCCGGCGGGTCGGGGTTTCGTGGTTCACGCAAAAGCACACCTTTCGCGGCACAGGTAGCGGCAGAAAACGCGGGTAAAAAAGCACAGGAATTTGGTGTGAAGAACCTGGATGTCGAAGTACGGGGACCGGGGCCGGGTCGGGAGAGCACGGTGCGTGCACTTCATTCCATTGGTTTCCGTATCGCGAGCATTCGCGACGTGACGCCGATTCCCCATAACGGATGCCGTCCGCCTAAAAAGCGGCGTGTTTAATTTTTTAGGTGGAGATTATCTGTGGCTAAATATACGGGTCCGAGTTGTCGTTTGTGTCGGCGCGAAGGTGGAAAATTATTTCTCAAGGGCGAGAAGTGCTTTTCTGATAAATGTCCAGTAAGTGTACGAGCCTATGCCCCAGGGCAGCATGGTCAGCGACGCGGACGTGTCAGTGAGTACGGCGGCCAATTACGTGAAAAGCAAAAAATTCGTCGTATCTATGGCGTACTGGAAGGACAGTTCCGTCGTTATTTCCAGCGTGCCAGTCAGACTCGGGGTGTTACCGGCGAGTTATTGCTGCGTTTCCTGGAGTTGCGTCTCGACAACGTGGCCTATCGTTTAGGGTTTGGGGCCTCTCGTGCCGAAGCGCGGCAGGTGGTTCGTCACGGCCACATTCTGGTGAATGGACGGCGTGTGGATATCCCGTCTTACCAGCTTCGCGCTGGTGATGTCGTGAGCGTTGCCGAGAGCGCTCGGACGCATATGCGTATTGTCTCTGCGGTAGAGGCTGCGGCTGGCCGTGGTTTCCCGGAATGGGTGAGTATGGACACTACCGAACTCAAGGCCACAATCAAAGCGGTACCGGTGCGAGAAGATATCGCTCCGGATTTGAACGAACAGGTCGTCGTGGAGTTGTACTCTAAGTAAGACCGGGGATTGAGGAACGCTTATGACTGAGGTAGGAGAGCTGTTACGTCCACAGGGCGTTGAGGTGGAGGAAGTTTCGGCACACCGTGCGCGTATTGCCCTCGGACCCCTGGAGCGTGGCTTCGGTCACACCTTGGGTAGTGGGTTGCGCCGGGTGTTGTTATCGTCTCTCAAAGGTGCGGCGGTTACAGAGGTCGAGATTGAAGGGGTATTGCACGAGTATTCCAGCATCGAAGGGGTGCAGGAAGACGTTGTGGATATTCTGCTCAACTTGAAGATGCTGGCGGTGCGTGCGCATGGACGCGGAGATGCGGTGGTGACATTGCGTAAACGTGGTCCCGGGCAAATGACGGGTGCGGATATCGTGTCCGAACACGGCATTGAGGTGGCCAACCCCGATCAGGTGATCGCGACTTTAACCCGCGACGTGGAGCTGGTACTCCATTTGCGTATTGACGAGGGTCGGGGTTATGACGCGGCAGCCACACGGCGCCAGAGCCATGAAAAGCGCATTGGCGTCATGGCACTGGACGCAAGTTTCAGTCCCGTATTGCGGGTAAGCTACCTGGTGGAAAGTGCCCGGGTGGAGCAGCGGACCGATCTGGATCGTCTGATACTCGATGTCGAGACGAATGGCGTGGTCGATCCGATTTGGGCCGTGCAAGAGGCTTCCCGTATTTTTCGCAGTCAGCTCGGTGTGTTGGCTGGTGCGGAAACCAAGGATGTGCCCGAGGCGTCACTGGTGCAGGCCAACGAGAGCCTGACGCCCTTGCTAGTTCGGCCGGTTGATGACCTGGAGCTTACGGTGCGGTCCGCGAACTGTTTGAAAGCCGAGGATATTTTTTATATCGGAGATTTGGTTCAGAAGTCGGAACAGGAGCTTTTGAAAGCCCCTAATCTTGGACGCAAGTCGCTGAACGAAATAAAGGAAGTCTTGGTGGCGCATGGCCTTGCGTTGGGGATGCGGCTCGACAACTGGCCGCCGGAAAATTTGCCCCCGGTGCCTGGGCGGTCCACTGATGCGGATTCTATCAGCGGTTAACGTTAGAAATTTTGTAGAGGGAATGGGGTTATGCGTCATCGCAAAAGTGGTAAGCAGTTAAATCGTAATAGCAGTCACCGGCAGGCGATGTTTGCCAATATGATGGTGTCTTTGTTTCATCATGAGCGAATCGTTACCACCTTGCCCAAGGCGAAAGAGTTGCGGCGTTTTGCGGAGCCGATGATCACTCTGGCCAAGGATGCGACAGTGGCAAAGCGGCGTTTGGCTTTTTCGCGCTTGCGTGACCGCCAGGCCGTGGTCAAGCTGTTTGATGATCTCGGTCCACACTATCTGGCGCGTCCTGGTGGTTATTTGCGTATTGTTAAATACGGCTTCCGGGCCGGTGATAATGCGCCGTTGGCCATTGTTGAGCTTGTGGATCGGCAAGCGGTTGTCGCTGATTAGTGAGAGATTGTGCTGATCAAAACCGGCCTGATGCTTGAGGCCGGTTTTTTTTGCCGAATGTTTGAGTCTATCGACGTCCGGTGCTGCCAAAGCCGGCGACGCCCCGTGTGGAAGTGGTAAAGCTGTCCACCACCGCGATGTCAGGGCGAATGATCGGTACCAGTACCATTTGCGCCACGCGCTCACCTGGTTCAATGACGATCTCTGCAGTACCTCGATTCCACAGGGAAATTCTCAGCGGCCCCTGATAGTCCGCATCAATGAGTCCGACCAGATTACCCAGTACCAGGCCGCGATGCCCGAGACCCGAGCGCGGTAGTAACAGCGCTGTAACCTGCGGATCGCCGATATGCATGGCAAATCCGGCGGAGACGAGCTCTACCTGTCCGGGAGCCAGGTGCAACGGGGCGTCCAGGCAGGCGCGCAGGTCCATGCCGGCGGCATCGGCGCTGGCATAATGGGGGAGGGGCCATTCCTGCCCGATGCGTGGATCAAGGATGCAAATTTGCAGACTATTCATGAAGGTCTTCGGACTCCGTAGCGGGAAGTGAGAAAATGCTGCTGAGGTGACGCACCAGATGGCGCGCGAGATCCATTTTGCTGCAGCGGGGGATGTGCAGGACCTGTTCGCCCTGCAGAATACTACAGGCATTGTCGGTAGCACCCATCCCCACATCGACAGACGTAATATCGTTGACTACGATGACGTCTGCTCCTTTGCGTGCTGCCTTGGCACTTGCTGCGGCGAGGTGGTCGCGGGTCTCGGCAGCAAAAGCGACAATCCAGCGTGGTCGCCGAGGGTCCTGATGGAGCGCGCTGACGATATCGGGATTGATGCTGAGAGGCAAAGGGTTTGCGATATCCGTTTTGCCTAGTTTATGCGCGCTGAACTGACTCGGCCTGTGGTCGGCGACGGCGGCGTTGGCGATGAAGATATCCGTGGGCTTGTCCAGTGCCTGCAGGCAGGCCGCGAGCATGTCCTGTGCAGAGAGGACATCCTGGCGGCTTACTCCCGGCGGCGTTTGCTCATGGGTAGGGCCGGTAATCAGCAATACATTCGCCCCCGCTTCCGCGCACGCCTGGGCGAGGGCAAAACCTTGGCGGCCACTGGCGCGATTGCTGAAACCTCGCGCTGGGTCGATGGCCTCCCAGGTCGGACCGGCGGTAATGAGGACACGTTGTCCGCACAGAGTTTTCTTGGTCAGGGCGAGGCGTAGTTCATCCACCAGGCGCTCTGGCGCCAACAGTCGTCCGGTGCCTTCCTCACCGCAAGCGAGACTGCCGCTGTCCGGGCCCAAAAAGTGGGCACCATCCGCCCGCAACTGAGCGACATTGCGCTGAGTCGCAGGATGTGCCCACATGGCGCTGTTCATCGCGGGCGCAAGGAAAAGCGGCGCGCGGTTGGCGAGAACGATGGTGCTGAGCAGGTCATCGGCCCAACCTTGGGCGAGGCGGGCCATTCCGTTGGCGGAGATGGGTGCGATTAAGAGGGCGTCGGCCCAGCGTGCCAGGCGGATATGGTCCATGGCCGCCTCTTCGGCGGCGGCAAAGAGGTCGCTACGCACGGGCTCCCCACTCACGGCCTGCAAAGTCAGCGGTGTCACAAACTGTGCAGCACCCCGTGTCATGACCACGCGCAACTCTACCCCGGCCTGGCGCAGGGCGCGCACGATCTCCGGGCTCTTGTAGGCGGCAACGCTGCCGCCTACACCCAGAAGAATGCGTTTGCCGGCGAGGGGCTCTGTCGTGTTGAATACGCTTCCGGTCATTTGTCGTAATCCTTCGACAATGTTTGTTCTTTATAGTAACAGAAAGCTCCGCTATGTGGCTTCCGATAAAATTCGCGTTGATCACGATGTCAGGGATCCTTAAGATTCCTTTATGGCAATTTCATCAACGCGAATAGCGATACCCGTTGCCACATAAACCCGCACTTCAATATCTTCAGCATAGGCCTGCAATTCAAAGGCTACGCGACCCAATTCATCGACCGCATCGTCTGTTGTCGCATATATGGCTCGGCGTACCACCAGATGGTCGCCTTTGTTCCACGATACATCCATCCAGCAGTCGTTCAAATCCCCTGATTTCAGAGCCACGCCATGGACGGTGGCGACATAATCTCCCTTTGGAAGGCCTACATACGGGCCAAAAATAAGAATTCCCTCTTCGCCCGTGGCGTATATGCTCCGGCCCACCGGGTAACCCACTATGGATTCCATTCTGGGATGTGTCGCCCAGTATCGGTGAGCCAGGGCAATGGGGCTCTGCTGACGTTGGCGGGTTTGAACAGTTGCCTTTGGTGGGGCGGCGCTGCGAGGAGAATGGCCCTCCTTACGCAGTTCCACCATGCCGATGCGCAAATCGCTGAAATCACTCACCAAGACCCGCGCCTCCAACCCCCTGCAGAATTGCGTCAAGGTGAACCGAAGCGTCGCCAGCACACCCTCCCGTCCATCCTCCGGGGCTTCCAAGGACCGCTCCACCAACACCGTGTTGCCGCCCTTCAGGCAAATGTCGGCCATGGCGTCGGCCAATCCGAATCTGCCCACGCTCCCGTATATTTTCATCACATAGCTACCCGCTTCGAGGTCGAGATAAGGGCCGTACATCAGGTATCCCCTTCGCCCCGTGCTCACCAGTTGCGTGCCCTCACGCCTGCCCGCAATGGTGAGCAGATGTCTATCCGAGCCCCAGTAGCGGACCACGCGCGTATCGTCCTTTACCGGCTCCCAGCGATCCTGCCACTGATCCTCGAGAATCATGGCAAGCATGGTCTTGACGCTTTCCTCCCAACTCACCCAGCGCATGGCATCGAATGCCGGCGATTGGTCCGGTTCGCGCGACCTCAGCCACTGGCGCACGGCGCATGCGATATCCGTGGGCGCCAGGCCCGAGAAATAGCGGGCATACGCCCCCGCCACCTCGCGGAACACCGGGATATCACGGGCAAGGATGGGCAATTCATGTCGCATGGCCTCGATCAGGGACAGGCCATAGCCGTCATCCAACGCGGTGGCGATGAGGCAGGTAGCATCGGCGTAGAGTCGCTCCAGTACACGCACATCGGCATCTTCCACCCAAAACAGGTGCCGCTCTCGCAAGGGATGGGTGCGCAAGCGGTGCACCAGTTCGTCCACGAGCCGTCCCTGCTCGCCGACGATGATCAGATTCACCTGCTCCCCTTGGTGCCACAGCAGTTCAAACGCCGCCAGCGTTTGCGCATGCGCTTTTCGCGGCTCCAGCGTGCCGACCATCAGAAAAGCGGGATGACGCAACATGGCGGCGTGTTGTATGCCTTGCAAGGTATGATGATGCAAAAAATTTTCCGCCGCCTCTTTCTCCACCCCGTCAACCCCCGGTCGCACCCAGCCGAGGTGCAGGGTGTGTCCCTCTCCGGGGCCGAACAGGCCCAGCCACAGCTTCAGGTTTGCCGCGACCGCGGCCGACACACACAACACGCCATCTCCCGCGGAGGCGAGCGTTTGCAGCCAGCGGCTGTATCCCTCCACGCCGGACCCGGTACATTCGGGTAACATCACGGGAAAGAGATCATGCACGGTAAAGATCATCTTGACGCCACGGAGGCGCAGTGCGTTCAAGGCATGCTGATGATGGACTATCAACTCAGGCTGGGAATCCAGCCCCCAGAACACGTCGCCCGCCTGCGCAAAAACCGGCGCGTCGTCCAACGGCAAGTCGCCCAGTCCCAGAAAATGCGCGGTGAACCGCCGCGCATAGTAATAGCCTCGCTCGGCGGTGGCATATATCGGCTTCGCCCGAAAACCGGCAAAGGATGCGTTGAGCAATACCTGTAGCACACTGCGCGTTACACGATGTTTGCCCGTTTTGGCGTCACTCCGGTGCAACGCCGAAATATCCACCAGGATTTGCCGATAGCTCTGACGTTTCGGCGGGTAGAGGATCGCCATGCGCTCGGCAAGCATGGATAAATCCGTGAGGTTTTGCGGCGGGTCGAACTGGTACATTTCGCGGATCAATCCTAGCGGGCCCTGTTCGGCTCGGGCGTAGAATTCCTCGATGGCCTGGACGTATTGCTCGGCGCAGGTGCTGGGCATGTGGTGCGTGCGGATATGCGCCGCGGCGCGGTCGCCCAGCGTCTGACGCAACACGGGGTCGACCTGAAAGCGCTCCAGTTGCGCGCGAAGGGCATCCGTGCTGAAGTCATCCGGCAACATGCACACCGCATCTTTGGGCAAATCCGCCATGCACCCATTGGCGTTGACGATGGTGGGCAAGCCGTAGTTCATGCAATCCAGCACGGCCGCCGAGGTTTCGCCGCGCGAGAGCGTGCGCAACTGCACGGCGAGATCCGCCGCGGCCAGATAACGTCCGTAGCTGGCTTCGTCCGCCCATCCGGTGATGCTGATCCGTCCTGGGTTGGCATCGACCCATTGCTGGATGTTCTCGCCATACGCATCACCCGCCGACTTCCCCACAAAAACCAATTTGCAGTGCGGCTTGCGCGCAAGACTGGACGCCAGCCATGCCTCGATCAGCCGGTGGTTGAGTTTTGTTTGCGCGACGATGCCGAAAGTACAGACCAGAAATACCTCGTCCCCCAGGCCGAGTTCGGTACGCGCCTTCGCTCGTTGTCTCGCCACCGGGGGAGTACGCAGCAGTGGAATGCAGGCCCACGCATCGGCAAAACCGGGGGCGTACCATTCATCCGCCATGCGTCGCGAAAAATCCGAATGCACAATGACGCCCATGGCACGTTCCAGTACGGCCAGATTGCATGGCCATTTGAAAATGACGTCCGCGGCATCTCCTTGTATTTCGCAACGTTCACGAACAGCCACCCACCCGTGGGAGCGCAACAGCGCTTGCGTCCACGCGCCTGTTGCGTAACCCGTAGCCTCCATGTGCACAAAGGCGCCGCTCAAAAAGAAATCGTGCAGCACCACCACTCCCGGATGCCG
>JAPTWR010000181.1 GCA_028065135.1 Acidithiobacillus sp. | reverse complement strand
CAATTTGCGGGATTTAATGGCGCTGGTCCGCGCTGAAAACCTGGATATAGGTCTGGCATTTGATGGTGATGGCGACCGCATGGTCGTGGTCAGTGCCAAAGGTAAGGTGATCCTGGCCGATCGGCTTCTGATGCTTTTTGTAAAACATATTTTGCCGGATTATCCAGATGCGGCAGTCGTGTACGACGTGAAATCCTCAGCGCTGTTGCCCGATGTGATTCGCGCCGCTGGTGGAAGACCGGTTATGTGGAAAACCGGTTATTCCTTGATCAAGACCAAAATGGAAGAACTGGACGCGCCCGTGGGGGCCGAACTGGCGGGCCATTTCTTTTTTAGAGACCGCTGGCCTGGTTTTGATGATGGGATGTATGCCGCTGCACGACTGCTGGAAATTTTGTCGAGCATCAACGGGGATGAAAATTCACGCAATAACGTATTGGATGATCTGCCTGAATGGCCATGCACGCCGGAACAGCGGCTGGAAATGGAAGAAGGGAAACCCCAGCAGATTATGGAAGCACTTTTGCGTGATGCACCAATTTTGTTTCCTGATGCAACTTTGTTGACCCTGGATGGCCTGCGTATTGAGTTTGCGGATGGTTGGGCATTGGTGCGTTGCTCAAACACCCAGCCAGCACTGGTCCTGCGTTTTGAAGCGAAGAATACTGAAGCCCTGCAACGCATATCCCGGTTAATAGAGTCGGCAATTTTGTAGCCTTTACTTTGTTGGCGGCATGCAACTTGGTCCAGAACTATCCAATAGTCTCTCCACAAGTAGTGGTTGTTTATGAATCAGAAAAATGCGGTCATTACAGGGGCCTCATCGGGTATTGGTGCAGAGACCATACGTGCTTTGTAAGAGGCAGGTTTTCGTGTCTTCATTGGGGCCAGGCACATGGACTGCTTGGATTGTCAAACAGCGAAACAATGCGGCTGGAATGGCCGGGTAAACCCATTCGTATAACCGAAATTGATCCGGGTTTTGTTGAGACGGAGTTCAGTTTGACCCGCTTCGGTGGCGATGCTGTGCGAGCAAGTGGCGTATATGATGGCATGAAACCACTGGAAGCCGCTGATATAGCAGATGCCATTGCCTGGGTGGTCACGCGCCCCGCTCATGTCAACATTGATAATATGGTTATTCGGCCACTGGATCAGGCGCATATTGATAAAATTTTCCGGAAATGAGTAGGTAACGTGTTGCAGGGTGTTGGCAAAAAAAACCCAAGGTAAGGCTGTCTGTTACCCCTGCGACCAGAGAAGGTTTGCACAACGAGAGTGCAATTCTGATACAAACGCATTTTTTTGGTGCGACATGCTTAATATTCTTAATTTCAAGAAATGAAGAATAAAGGCGGTCATCACTTTTCAGTAGTTTGTGTTTATAATAATTTGTTGTTTTTTAGCAAGGTTTAATAAAAAACAACTAGAGATGGTCAGAATCTAAAATTATGGCACGAACTTTGCTAATAGATTTTGCATGTTAATAATAATGTTTTGCATATGTCATAACGAAAGCTGGGTGAATGTAGGAGGTAACCTTTAAAAAACTTGAAACCGCCCGGTTAACGGCCTTTTTCACTGGTACGCGGAGACTTCTTTGGGTGTGGGCTGTCCTGACTGAGCGGGAACGTCGATGGTTGCCAGTTAAGCGCTATAGCAAGTTTCCCATACATGACCTAACTGCATGAAAAGTTCTCAAGGAGGGTTAATTGAAAATGTTTCCATCTCAGCTCATCGAAATATACGGTTCCAGCAAATTACCGAAAATGCTCTTATGAGTGTTGCAATTTATGATAGGCAACGTTACATAAATAACACTTTATTAATAGCCAAGTATCTCGGATACTTTATGAAAGCAGAAGATCAATAATCAGCAGCAGTGGTCAGGGCTTAATCTGAACGCCGTAGTAATCTGTTGGGACAAGTTAGTGAGAGGTATATTAAACTAAAACTAATGTTATAAAAAATTACGCTTTAATGAATATTATCTTCAAAGAACATGCCTCTTAACCTTTTTCAGCTACCAATCGGACAGGTATATGGTCCATACAGGCATTAAGCAGGCGCAATGGCAACTCAGGCTCCCAAAAGCGTCGGTTGAAGCGATAGACGAACTCATCCAGGTATTCCTGCAGATATTTGCCGGTGACTCCATGGTAAGTTCCCAACAAGAACGCTTTAAGGTTGCCAATAGCGATGTGTACCCAGGGCAGCCATTCATCTACCTGTTCTGGCGGTGTAACACGGCCTTTATGGTGCTGGGTTTCTCCCAGAACGCGCAATGCCATCAAGCCATCCGTGCGGGTAGTCTGCCAGGGGAGCAAATGACGCTGAACGAACTGACGGATATTTCCAGCGGATACCGAAGGGATGGTTTCCATAGCCATGAAACCCGCCTTCTTATCCCGGCTTTCAATAGCTACCAGGATCGGTGTTTTCCCTTCTGCACCGCGTCCGCTTTTGCCTCCGGATCGACGTCCGCCCACGAAAGCATCATCCAACTCAACCAATCCACCCAGGCGGTAGATACTGTCCCGGTCCGCCATGGCGTGGCGCATCTTGCGCAGCATCCGGTGCGCAGTAATCCAGGAGACCCCGATCTGCTTGGAGAGGCGCAGGGCCGACAAGCCACCTTTGTCGCAGACCATCAGATAGATGGCCAGAAACCACTGCACCAAGGGCAGATTGGTGGAATGAAAGAGGGTGCCAGCCGTTACAGAGGTCTGGCGTCGGCAATGATTGCACTGGTAGACCTTGCGAGACACTACCCAGTGGCCTTGATCGTGCCCACAATGCGGGCATTGAAAGCCATTGGGCCAGCGCTGTTGTTTCAGCGCTTCGGCACATTCCTCTTCCGTACCAAACCGCGCCTGCCATTGCAGCAAATTCATGGCTTCTGCTTTCATCTATGCACCTCCAACCATATGACTTATATGGAATTAGGCAATTAATGATGAGAAAGGTTCAGAGGCATGTCAAAGAAAGGCATTATTTCGGCGCATGTATAAGTATTCTTGAGGTGTTAAGTGACAATATGTTGTTGTAACTATATGGATTTCAAGTGGTTTTATGCTTTAGGTTTAATGAGTTATATAACAGAGGGAGAATGTACTGATGAAAACTAAATGTAATGTTGATATGGGCATATATGATGGGAAAGAAGTGTTTCGGCGACCATTGATGAGGACTAAATTAGTGTCCACGGCAGTTCTAGCAGCATTAAGTGTATTTGCAAGCCTTGCTAATGCCGATGATAGTGCGGTGGTAGCACCTACCCAAAGCACTCCAGCAGTGACCGATATTGGAGCAGTGAAAAAAGTTGCTCCACCGGAAAAGGCAGTGACTTCAGTGAGTAAGAAAACGGTGACACATGCTTCACCAGCGCAAAATTTTCAATCTGTGCTCAAGCATGTTCCAGGAATGAATGTCATATCACAAGGGCCAGGAAATCTCTCGGCAACGGATAATGAGTTTACCTATCAGGGCTTCACCAGTAGCCAGATGGCATCAAATTTTGATGGGGTTCCAATCATTAATACTTTCCGTGGTGGGGCTGGTGGCACTGGGGATGATCACGCCTACACGGCTTTAACCATGGGACAGATTTCTACGGTTAAAGTGTTCAGTGGAGCGAATCAGCCATCCCAAAATGGAATTAACTCATTAGGCGGTACTATTTCGTATGAGCCTGCCATGCCAACCTCTAAGTTTTATGTTGACTTGAATGCATCTGGGGGGAAATATGGTTACAGGGGCGGAAATTATACGACCGGTTTCTCAGTAAATAGTGGAGCACTTCCAGGTACAGGTACGGAAATGCTCTTTAAATATTCGTATACACATGCCCCTAGCTTCATGAATAATGTATATGCTGATATCAATTCATACTATGCAGCTATTGTGCAACCCTATAATAACGGATTATCTCAACTCAAGCTGGTTGCTGTTTATAACGTGGAACAGGCGCGGCAGCCTTCATTGGTACCATTGTCGCTTTTGGCCGGTAATAGGGCCTATCAGGCTCCTCTAAACGTGGCTTATAGTGCTACGAATACTCATGCTCTAAATGTCATTTTATCTTGGAAAAGTTTGCTTAATCAATATATGATGGCAAAAACAAAGGTGTTTATTCAGCAGCAAGCTGCAAACCGCACTTCTTTTACAAGTTCGCAATACTATGATCCTAGCTATTACGGCTATGCGATATACCAAGGCTATCCAGTAGGAACGAATCTGGAACCTTATGCAGCGCCACCGTCAACAAATAATAGTTATGACCCAGTTGCGGAATTCGGATCCGCAGTAAATGGAACGCAATATCATAATTATATTGACGATATTCAGAGTGTAGGTTTTATTCCCTCGTTAACTTTTTTTGCCCCACACAACACCGTAGAATTAGGAGCTATGGTCGATTATAGTCAAGACCATAGTGCCGAATACTGGTATGGAAGTAGTCCAGTCCCCAATATTGATGGTTACAATAATGCGTGGAATGAACATGATACACGTAATTATAATTACGTGTATTTGCAGGATAATATAGATCTTATGAATGGTAAGTTACATATTTATCCAGGGATAAAGTATAATATAGTATCAACTGGCTGTGATGATGTGGCTGGTTACTATTACAATTATGGTGGGCATGTAAATAATACCTATTATTTCTTGGAGCCGTCATTGGGTTTCTCGTATACCCCAATTCATGACGTTAACCTATATTTCAGTGTGGGTAAAACAAATAAGGTGCCAAACATTAGCGCCTATTACTCGGCTATTGGTGTGGCACCTACACCTGCAGCGATTACCGTTCAACCAGAGGGTGATATAAGTTACGACGCTGGAATAAGATATAAGAGTAGCCTGCTCTCTACGAATCTTTCGGTCTTCAGGAGAAATTTTAGCAATATATTCAGTGAGTATTACGATTCGGCAACTGGTCAGACATTTGAGTATAACAACGGCGCGGCCTTATACCAGGGGGTTACCTTAGGTTTGGATGTGCCAGTTAAAGATGATGTGTCTTTATTTGGTACCTATAATTATACGAGTGCCAAATACACAACCCTTTCGGTCGGAACGAATGGAACATCTTATCCCGGGGAATACCGGCCCTATGTTCCGACTTATACCGCTACTGCTGGAGTTCGCTATGAGCATGGTGGCTTGTATGCGGCGCTGACAGGACATTTTGTCGGTCGCCAATATATGGCAACTAACAAGGGGCAAACAATAGGTCTGACCTTACCTTCCTATGATACTCTAGACTTTAATGTATCTTATGATATGCCAATTAATTCGGCTTATATTAAATCTCTGAGGCTCAGTCTCTACGCAGATAATATTCTCAATAATAACTATCTGGTGTACGCCGAGCAAATGAGTAAGCCATTTTCATATTTACAGGGCCAGTCAGGTGCTCCAGTTTTTGTAGGTAGTAATATCAGTCTCCGCTTTCAGTGAGTTTTGTTTTATAGCGTAAGCTTCAACCGCAGGCACTTGATGTTATATTATTTTCGTCTTGTGCCTGTAATTATTTCACTAATGGAGTGTGATGATTATGAACCATATAAGATTACATTTTTACATGATTATATTCTCTGGTATGTTTATTTTTTCGTCTTGCTCCACTGCTGATACAGAGTTACTAGCTGTCAAGGATTCTGGTTTGGGTACCTCTCGGTCATTTGTTGGTATCATTCTGCCATCAAGCCCAAATACCTATGCTCAGATTACTGCCAAGATGAGCAACAAAAAAAATTATAAAGAAGGTTTTTTTAAGTTCACCACAGGAGATATTTATGGGATACCTGTGGTCCTGTCGTCCCCTCCTCCAGTTGGCAGCTTTAGTCTCACAGCTATAGATACTTATCTTATGGAAAAGACTTTTGATCCTGCTTTTGTCATTGATCCAGGGACTGCCGGATCGCATTTGCCGGATTTGTCCATGGGTGATGTGGTGATTGGCGCCAGAGTAGTTAATTTTAGTAATTATATGACCAAACGTGATGGAAAAATTGTTCCTGGTCAGTTTAGCGCATTGGTCACTGATGATGAAGGTTATAAGCAAGGTAATCCCAATCCTGAATATATTTATGCAGCTCCAGAATTAGTGAAGTTGGCTGTTGTTGCAGCTACAAAAGTCGCTCGGTTTACGCCTGCTAACATTCTGTCTGCACCAGTGGGGCGTAGGCCGTGGATACTTACTTATGGGACTCAAGGATCGGGGGATGCATGGTTGCGCAATATCAAACAAATTCAAGAAAGTACAAAAATATTCCATGAGGCCGATGGGGCGGGAAATTATCCTATTGCCCTGGTTTCAACGATGAATAAAATCCCTTTTATTGAGATTCATACTATTTCTGATGCCGCCATGAACGTACCTACGGTAATCAACCAGTATTTTCATCAATGCTCTGAGTATGCACAGAAAAGATCTAATCTGATTGCGTTAAAAATGATCGAAATGATATCTTTAGACAAAGATGAAAGAGCCAAATATAATTTTAAGGGAGGGTTCTCTGATCCTTGGCCTAAAGGAAAATTTATTAAAGCCATGAAGCCACCAGTCTATGTCTCAAATTGGACAAAAAAATATGGAGTTGCTCGTTAAAACATAAGTTCATAGCTATTTTATTAAACAACATAATTGTGTCTATGATTTGTGATTAACAACTATTTCTATAACAGATGGATCTTACAATCAATGATGTATGGACTTCTGAGTTTGGCAGGGCATTATGGTTTCGAAGTCAATGATATCGGCATTGACTACATACTCTGATACAAGGTAATCACGAGGATATTTTATGATTCGAATAACGAATAGGCATGTCTTGCTTAGTGTCACCTTGGCATTTTCTTGTGTTTTGCTACCGCAGATCGCCTTGGCCTACTTACAGGCTCCATCCAATACCCGCAATATAAACGGTCCGATTCATGTTAACGCGGGAGACAAAGACTGGGTGACGCATGTCCTTCCGACCGGACGTATCGTCAGCCCCGTCGGTACCGTCAACGGTGCTCCGAACTTTGTGACTGAAGCGGTGCCCTTCGGGCAACAGCTTGCCGTCTTGGCCAACGGCGCAACCTACGCACAAACCATCACCTGGTATGATCAGCATTCTCTGCAACGGCTGGCTGAAATGGCAGCTTACAAAAAGGCTGCCCGGACTCTGCCTGAGCCGACGGATGTCAAGGACCTGCACGGTAACGTCATTGGTCACCAGAGTTTTTTTCAGGGGTTGGCAGTAGGTCCACAGCAGACGCTCTATGCCGCTGGCGGGGCTAGTGGCGACGTCGCGGCATTCCGCCTGGTTCATGGCAAGCCGCAACTACTCCAGCGTTATCCGCTGGTTTGGCAGGACTTCCCTAAAACGCAGTATCCCTATGAATACCAGGGGCACTACAATGATCACTCCAGGCTGTTTTACCCGGATGCTATTGCTGTAGGCCCCAAAGGCCAGCATCTTTATGTGACGGGCATGCTGTCCAATAGTTTGGCGCGCATCAACATCCAAAGCGGCAATACCCGTTATCTTAATGTGGGTCCCTATCCCTTTGCGGACACTTTTGCGGATGACGGAAAGCGCTTGGTGGTGAGCCTGTGGGGTGGTAATGCCGTAGCAGTAGTGGATCCCGACAAGATGCGACTTCTTGGCGATATTCGGGTTGGACCGCCGACTGGACCGCAAAACACGGCCGCCGGTGTGCATCCTACGGCATTGGCAGCAGTCCCGCACTCAGCCGATGTATTTGTAGCCCTCGCCAATATTGACCGTATAGCCGAAGTGAATACAGCAGATTTGCGCGTCAAAGGCTTTTTGAACGACAGCCCCTATCCGGATGCGCCACCGGGAACGTATCCAGATGGCCTGACCATAGTCGGCACGCATCTTTTTGTCGCCAATGCAGGCAATAATGATGTTGCAGTTTTTGACGATCAGACCGGCAAGGCCCTGGGTTTGATCCCCACTGCATGGTATCCGACGGCCATTACTCATACTGCATCGGATCTGTATGTGGTCTCCGCCAAAGGGCTCGGCTCTGGTCCCAATGTCGAGCATCAGTGGGTGGGCGACATGATGGATGGCACGGTGCAAAAAATTAAACTGTCTGATTTGAATGAAAAACTACCAGCCTGGACAGAACAGAGCCTGAAAAACGACGGCTTTACGGCAGCACAACAAAAGAGCAGGGAGGCAATAGACGCCAAAACAACGCGTTTTCTGCGCAAGCATATTCACTATGTCGTTTTCATTCTGAGAGAAAACAAAACGTTCGATGAAGATTTAGGTGATTATAAACCAGCCGGAGCTTGGGCAGACCCGCAACTGGATCTATATGGTCCCAAAGAATTACCCAATCTCTACAATCTGGCGAAACATTACACCCTCTTTGTGAATTTCATGGCGGATGGCGAAGTCACCGCCCAGGGGCATCAATGGACCACGGCAGCCTCCGATTCAGATTTTGTCCAGCGTACCTGGCCGGAATACTATTCGGGGCGCGGTCTGGTGGCCAACCCCGGCTGGACCCAATCTTTAGTCCCCGGTGGGGCAACGGGTACAGGAGGCATTCCGCTGGGAGTGGATAATCCCTATGCCATATACGAGAATCTTTCCGTGCTGGGGAAGTGGTCCAATCCCTGGATCAGCTATCCGCAGCGATTGTTTCTTTTCAACGATCTTCTGAATCATCACGTATCGTTTGAGGATTTTGGCGAATTCGTGTCTAGATCGGAAGCCGGAAATATTTCACCAGCCATGAAAAAGCATTTGGCGACGGGCTTTCCCGGTTGGGATCGCATGTTTCTCGACACCTACCGGGAAAAAATGGCGGAAAACTGGCTGAAAGCCCATCCGGGCGCCCAGTTTCCGCATTTTATCTACATCTGGCTGCCAGATGACCACACGGCCGGACGTGAGCCTTGTTACTACACGCCCAACTATTATGTGGCCAACAATGATTTTGCCACCGCCAAATTTATCCATTACCTGTCCACCACCCCCCAATGGAAACACATGGTGGTGTTCCTTACAGAAGACGATGCGCAGTCGGGCGCTGATCACATCAACGCGCATCGGACTTTTGCGCTCGCCATGGGGCCTTGGGTAAAACGCGGTTATCTCCAAAGCAATTTGTATTCTCAGGTGAATATTTTGAAAACCACGGAAGCCGTATTCGGGCTGCCACCCATGTCGCAGTGGGATCAAAATGCCAGCGTTTTTGCGGGAATCTGGACTCGGCATCCAGATTTTACGCCCACCCCCAAGGTTATTCCCATGCAGATACCCTTAGCCTTCAATGCGGGTAAATGCTCGCACTATACCTTGCTCCGGCGGGAAGCGGGGGCAGCGGGTCATTATTTGCACCCGGATTCCAAGTGGTACGCTTGGTATAAGGCGCATCAAAGTGACCATGGCGCTGGTCTGCCTCCGCCAGGTGTCGATAATACGTATACCCCCACCACCTTGCTGAAGGTTCCCGGTCCTGAACAAATGAAGCAGGAATGGATTGCTGCGAAAGGCGTTAAGGCATGGCACAAGGAAATGCATTATTTAAAGGCCTATGCCGCTAAACAGCACGCGCCTCTTGCCGCTTACCAGGCTGGCGAGAAAGAGTGAAGCCACGCTTTGTGGGCGGGATGGCGGTGAACCACTTTGCAACCATCCCAGGTGAACGAAGCGATAGATTGAGGGTCGGAAAGTGGGTAACCGTTTTCTCTTTACGATCTTCTCAGTGAACGCTTTTACGACCGGCCATTCACACGGTGCGTACATAATCAGACGCTTTGGTCCATGCAAGAACAGGCAAGGAGGATAGCGATGTTGAAGAACACCCATTCGGCTCTATTGGTCCTGATGAGTGCCGCGCTTTTGTCGGGATGCGCCACCATCACGCCAGTCAGTGGCCACTTTCCGAACATTTCTCCGCAGCAGGCACAATCCGGTGTGTACAAAGGCAAAACTGTGCGCTGGGGCGGGAAGCTGATTGAAACGCAACCCAAGACGGACGACACGTGTTTTACGGTTCTGGGAGAGCCCTTACATCAAGATGGGCGGCCCAGATCAGAAAGGGGAGAGGCCCACATTGGTCGCTTCCTGGCCTGTGCAGCGGGGTTTTATGATCCGATGCTTTATCGAGAAGGCCGGGAAATCACCTTTGTTGGCCGTGTGGAAGGCATCACGCATCGTAAGATTGGACAATTCAATTACGCCTATCCGAAACTGGCAGCGAGCACGGTCTATCTATGGCCGATTGAGCCGCAGAGGCCGCATGTGCAAGAGCAGGTTTATATGAGTACCGGATTCGGTTACTACCCAGGTTGGTGGTATGGACCAGGTTGGGGTTTCGGGCCGGGTTGGTGGTAAGGGGTCCAACTACCGTGTGTCTTCCTCTTGAGTAAGCGGCATTTTTAACGCCGCAAGAGTCATTTATCTCCGAAAGGACGGGAACGGTTTTCTGCACTTTATAAAGTAAGCAGGCATTGACGCGCGATGTTCGTGAGCAATGTTCTGTGTGTTCGTTCGATTTCTGGTTCAAGTGTTGCAATAATCGAAGTGCTGGAGTGTGTAAGAAGCACTGGATATTCATGGATCATTAAACTCTAATACAGGTGTTATTGTTTGTAGGCTCTTAGGTGCGCGCTTGTTTTTGCGTTGCTCTGAAAGGTCTAAGAACTGAATGACAATCTCGTATACCAGAATTCGGAGATAAATATGATTCAGCGACGCAAGTTCAAAAATTCGACATTTATCCTTTTAGCTTTGAGTAGTACGGTTGCTTTCAGTGATAATGCTTACGCTCACGAGCTAACTCATGAAAAAACAAAGAGTAGCAAACAATCGGTTCACATCCGTGAAGTAATTAAAGAAGCTCAAGCAGCTAAAGTGGATGGTGTACCCATGAACTCCACCTATGCCAGCAGCTACATTGGCAAGCGGGCCATTAAACTGGCTTCTCCGGTGACCAGTCCTCAGGAATTACTCAATCGGCGACCAGGCATTGTGGCGACGGCGGGAGGCCCTTTGGGGGTACGCCAGCATATTCGCTTTCGGGGTTTCAGTGACGGGGCATTTACCGAGGAATTTGATGGTATCCCTCTGAACAATGCCTTTACGGGATATTCTGTTTCCAGAGCCAACCGCATACCGATCACCATCAACAACATCTCAGGTGTGAAAATCTATGATGGCGTAAATAACCCTTCTGTCAGCGGTCCACAGTCTCTGGCTGGCACAATCAATTACCTTCCTAAAAAACCAACCAAGCATTTTTATGCATCGGGCGGCATCGGCTATGGTAGTTTCGATACGTTTCTCTGGAATGCTACGGTCAATACTGGATCATTTTATGGCCTGCAGTCGTACCTATCCTACAATCGCCAGACATCAGATGGATGGGTGGCCAATTCGTAGACCCAAAACAGCAATTACTATTATGCGGGCTTGATTCCTTATGATCATGGAAAGGGAAAGATCAGCCTCTATGCCATTGTGAACCGAAATATTGCCAACAAGCCGCGTTCTATTGCTGCACCACTGATTACCAAGTATGGCTATGATTATTCCTACCCGTCCAGCCTGCGCAGTGATCTATACAAAGATACCAAGCTGACAGCCATCCTGGATGATAAAAATATCGTTAACCGGTTTCTCACCACCAATTTCAAGTTTTATGTGAAAAACAATATTGAAAGCGAGTTGGAATATCACAATCCTAACTTCTATCAAAGCGCACAATATCCTTATATTTACAAAGGCTTATATTTTTCGGATTATGATCTCTACCAAAAAGGCGCGCCTAGCTATGACCCCGAAAAGGCCTTTGGATCAGTGGCAAAAGGTACGGATTTCCGCTATGCCCCTACTGTGACCACCACTGTGGGGTTCGTCCCGCAATTCATCCTCACATTGCCGGACAACCTGGTGACCATTGGTGCCCAGACCTATTTCGCCAAACAGCATGATGGCGAATTCTGGTATGGTGATGCGAATGTCCCCCAAATACCGGGCTATAACGATACCTATGATGAACATGACACGCGCATCTTTGCGAGCCCATATATCCAGGACGATATTCGTCTTTTTGATGGATTGATCCATGTGACCCCTGGGATCAAGTACATTTTTTCCCACATCAGTACCAGCGAGGATGTCGGGTATGAATATCCCTTGGGCGCCAATCTCACTGCGAGCAGTAATATCTCGTTTGTTGCCCCTTCGGTGGGTATCAATTTACATCCCTGGCGACCACTATCTTTTTACTTTGCTTGGGGTAAGAATGTAGAGGTTCCCTACGCCTCCGAGACTGATGGGGCAATCCAGAAGAACAAAGCGGGAAACTATGTCATTGCACCGATTCACCTGCAACCGGAATATGTGAATGACTACGAGTTTGGCACGCGCCTGCACTATGCGCATGCCCAATTGTCCGTAAAACTCTATCGGGAAAATCTGACCAATATTTTTAATTCCGTAATGAATCCCATTACTGGGTTAACCGTGGAAATAAATAATGGGAATGAACTGGCGCAAGGTATTGAACTCGGTGCACGATATACTTTTGGTCATATTTTGCTAGGAAGTTGGCAGGGCTATGCCAACTATTCCCTCAATACCCGTAAGTATGAATATACCACTTCATATGATGTTCCCGGTGAATCCGTCGATGGAAGCAACTACTCATCCATCAACGTCGGCCTGAACTGGAATTGGGGATCATTGCAGGCCAATCTGAATGGCCGATACGTGAGTGCGCGACGCTTGCATAATTACATTACTGGCCGTATCGGCAAGCTCACCATACCCGCTTACTTCCTGCTGGATTTAGGCATGAATGACCGGATTAAGCTCCACAACACCTTTGCCAAGTCGGTAGATCTTTCATTGACCCTGGACAATCTCCTGAATCGTCAATATTTCGCCTATGGCTATGCGGATACGGATTACTACAACCAATATTATCTGAACGGTGAAGTCGGCATGCCACGTGCGGTGTTTGGTACGGTCACGGTACGCTTCTGAACTTGAAGAGGTGAACGCAGGACGCTGAATAGAGAAGTGCGAGTGGGCCTGCTGGCCCACCTTTGAAAACATGAGGATTTCATGATGCGACAACCCATTTTGCAGTTTATTTTGGCGAGTGCTGCTTTGCTGACACTGTCACTTTTTGCCGATGCGGCACAAGCCGACAATACTTCCACGATTGCCATGAGCAACCCCGCCAATCCGGGCGCGGTTGCTGATGCCTATCTGTCCCATGCCCGGGCCATCCGCAAGGCGGATGCACCCATCGTCCATCTGCTGAATCATTCTGCTTATACCCAGGCGGTACCCCTCCTCAAAAAAGCGGCGGCGGACAAGGACGATTTCTGGGCCGCTGACACGCTGGGTCATTTGTATCAGGCCGGTTTGGGCGTTTCCGCAAACTCCCAGACCGCTTTTCACTGGTATCTGCAGGCCGCTGAGGCGGGAGATCGTTTTGCCCAGCGTCAGGTAGCCAATGCCTATCTCAATGGCTGGGGCGTGACCCGCAATCCCCAACGGGCGGCTTTCTGGTTTCGACAAGGTCTGATGGTTCCGCAAGTAGTCAATGCCGACTTCTGGTTAGGCAAAACCTATGCAGCGGGCAGACTCATGCCGAAAAATCCGACCAAGGCGGCCTGGTATGAAGGGCGCAGCCTCGCTCTGCTGAAACAACTGGATGCTGAGCACGTGGGCGCTGCCGCCTATGACCTCGGTATTGCCTATCTCTACGGGCATGGGGTTCATGCCAATCGCGCATTGGCAGCGCGTTATTTTGCACACGCTTTGGCTTGGCACTATCCGCCAGCGGCCGCTGCCCTTCAACATCTTGAGGAGAAAAATACATGAGACGTCGCGATTTTTTAAAAAGCCTGGTGGCTGGTGCCACGCTCACCGCTTTTCTGGGCAGTTCGGTAGCCCGTGCCGCCATGCTGCCTGCCCTGGGCCGTTCCGGGACCCTGGAAGATGTGGAACATATTGTGGTCTTCATGCAGGAAAACCGATCTTTTGATCATTACTTTGGACATCTGAGTGGAGTACGCGGCTATAATGACCGCTTTCCGCTGCAGTTACCCGACGGTAAACCCGTCTGGTTTCAGGGACGCATGGACGACCCGACCCGGCCCATTCTGCCTTTTCATTTCAATACCCGGAAAACTTCCGCGCAATTCCTTCAGGACCTGGACCATAGCTGGGCGTCTCAGCACGGAGCCATTGCAGGGGGCCTGATGAATGCCTGGCCACTCAACAAGACCGACATGACCATGGGTTATTTCCAACGCCAGGACATCCCTTTTCATTATGCGCTGGCCGATCATTTTACCATTTGTGACCATTATTTTGCGTCTATTCCTGGCCCTACGAGTCCTAACCGCAGCATGTTATTTACCGGTACCATTGATCCTGAAGGTCAACAGGGCGGGCCTTTCATTGATGACAACACTTGGGATTATAACCCGCTGAATAAACGTGAGCGGAAGCTGAAGCCGTTTACCTGGACGACTTACGCAGAACGTTTGCAAGAGGCGGGCATTTCCTGGTTTGTTTACCAAGAGGGGCGAGATTCGGATGATGGAACTTATCAAGACCCATTTAAAGGTAATTTTGGAGATAATGCCCTGGCATGGTTCAAACCTTTTGCCGATGCATCCACCAGTGATGAACTGCATCAACGCGGCATGGCAGGTGGAGGATTGGCCCGTCTTCGGGCAGATGTTCAGCATAATCGTCTTCCTCAAGTTTCGTGGATTGTCACCCCGGCTGGCTACTCGGAACACCCCTCCTATCCGCCCGCCTATGGCGCCATTTACATTGCCCGGGTGCTGGATGCCCTGACCAGCAATCCAGAGGTCTGGGGCAAGACGGTGGTCCTGTTGGATTATGACGAAAACGATGGCTTCTTTGACCATGTCACGCCACCGCAGCCCCCGACCCCGGTGCGCCCGGGGAAATCGACCGTCAGTACGGAAGGTATGGTCCATAATCATATCAACCCTGACTGGCCAGTACTCTACAGTGCGGATCAGTTGCCCTACGGTCTGGGTCCCCGGACGCCCATGACGGTCATCTCGCCCTGGAGTAAGGGGGGATATGTGTGTTCTGAAGTTTTCGACCACACCTCAGTCATTCGCTTTATTGAAAGACGCTTCGGCGTCAGTGAACCCAACATCGCCCCTTGGCGACGGGCGGTGTGCGGTGATCTGACTTCGGCCTTTGATTTCTCACGCGCCGATGAGCGCAAGGTGTCCCTGCCCAGTACCGCCAATTATGTGGCAACGGTCCATCACGAATCCACCTTGCCAGCGCCGGAGGTCCCAAAACACACCGAGAGTATCATTCCCCAGGAGAGCGGCTTGCGCAAACGGCGCGCCCTCGCATATGCCACCGCAGTGCGGCTGGAAGCAACGCATAAGGGTGTCCATTTGCACATGCACAATCCTTCTGATTTGGGGGTCGTCTGCATCGCCTACTGGGATGGCAGTCGTGAGCTTCCTCATCATTACACCCTGGGAGCAGGGGCCAGACTGGAAGATGAGATGCTGCTGCCCAAGGATCAGAAGTTGGCACTCACGGTATACGGACCGGACAGCTATATCCGCAAAATTACGGGCACCGGTCCATCCACTTTGCACATTGATACTCAGGGAACCCAGGCTGGGGATATCCAGGTGCTTTTGTATAACGCCGGTGCCGATACCTTGCCCATTGAAGTAACGGACCCGGTGTATGGCCAGGCAGCCCGGAAAATTCAACTGGAGGCAGGACAAACTCAGGAACTGCACTGGAACTTGCAGTCTAGTCGCCATTGGTATGACCTGATCGTCTCCACCCCTCAGCACCAGTGGCGCATGGCAGGGCATGTCGAAAATGGACATGAGAGTTTCAGCGATCCGGCTAATATTGCGCCAGTTTTGATTTGATGCGGGTATGCTGTCCGCGTGCCAGATTTGATTACGATGACTCTATGAGGCACCGTGAACAATAAGTTAAGGGAATATTGAGATGACCTGCATTTTATGAATGAGCAATCTTCTGTGCCCCAACGCCTGGGGAAATCCGATCGGACCATGCACCTTCTCTCAGCCACCTCTGGCGGAGCAGACATTGTCGCCTTTCTCAAATTCCACATGGTCTTTACCTCGGCCATGACCGGCAATCTGGCTCTGTTTGGTATTGCCGTAGGCCAGGGACGCCTGCTCTCAGCTACCCATTCTCTGGCCGCGCTTCTGGGTTTTATAGTGGGTATCGCACTCGGGAGCATGTGGAAAGAACATCTCTATGGATTACGAATACTTCTCTGCATAGAGACCTTTTTTTTGGGGATTTATGCTTTAGTCTGGATGCTTGTGGGTTTTCCTGGTGATGGTGTATTGCTCTATGTCCTGATTATGGCTTCAGCGCTAAGCATGGGCCTGCAAAGTGTGGCAGCGAGACTGATTAATGTCGCAGGCGTTCCTTCTGTCGTGTTCACGAATACCTTGACCAGCATTGTCATTACTTTTGTCGAAAATCTTCGCAAGAAACGCCCGCTTCCCTTTGCCTGGCGTCAACAGCTAGCTGCGCTATTTGCATATCTGGTTGGTGCGATTTTGTTTGCTTTTTTTCTTTTCCGGGTTCCTGTTCTCGCAATGGTTTTGCCGGTATTTCTAGTTGGTATTGCGTTGCTAAGCCACTGGAAAAGTACGAGGGTCGGCTCTGATTAGGGATTGAGTCGGAGTGGTGCCCCGAGCGTGAGTCGAACGCGCGACATACCGCTTAGGAGTCGGTTAAAATGCTTTTTTCCTCTTTTTTATCAATTGTATACAGAAAAAATTACAATATGTTATGCGTGCATCTGTGTATTGGCAATCCCTAATACTCCTCATTGTTCCTATGTTCAGGATGGCGCCAGTGTGGCGCGGGAATCAGGCACTTAGAGCGTGATATCCAATATGGTAGTGAACACGCCACCGGCTCAAACCGATAGCTGATTACAGCTGTTGGAAGCCGGATCAGTCGGCACCAAGCACAAGGGCAGATGGCTGTCGCTGTTATCTGCGAAGTCATGAGATAACCGCAATGTCACGTTTACATGCCATCCTGTCCAGCCCTGGCCCAATCCCGGTTGAATTGGATCTGCAGTTCCATCACCGGACGACCATGCAGCAATAGCCCCATTTCCCGATTGGTCTCTAGTGAAGTCTTCGTAAAATTCTCGGAGCCTATAAATGCCTCTTTCCCGGAAATTACAGTCTTCGCGTGCATGTAAACCGGCTTCACCGGCATCATGCGTACCTGAACCCCATGCGCGCGCAGGAAGGCTACATCCTGCTTATCCTGGGCATTGATACTGGCGGGCAGGATGACTCTGGCCAGAGCACCTTTTCGGGCAATAGCCTCCAGTGTCGGGCGATATGGACCCATTTCCTCGCTTTCGATGTCTATCGGACCCGGTTGCTGGATGACACCGATGATTTGCGCGGCAGACGTGCCCGGAGAAAGAACCAGAACGCGATGTGCATAGGCCGGAGCCCGTCGATTATTCCAGTCTGCATGGAAAACAGCGTTGGCCGCCTTGACCACGGCAGGATCTTTCGTGACATACAGGTACTCCCTATTGCGATCGAATGCGCTCCAATCGAAGTTCGCCGTACCAATTTCGCATTCATGGCCTGAACAGACAAACTTTTCATGGAGAAAAGCATAGTGATCCCCATGACTGGTAAAGCGGTAAGGGGCCAGATGTAAAGTGGCACCCGTCGCCTCGATCTCCCGTTCTTCCTTACGCACCTGCCAGGGTTTCATGCCATAAGGCTTACCCTCAATGATAACGCGCACATCCACACCGCGCGCATGGGCGGCTTTCAATGCCCGGAGAATAGGATGGTCGGAGAGATAATAGACCCCGACATTGACCGAGTGGTGGGCTGATCGTATCAGCTGCACAATGGGTGCAGGTCCCGCATGGGGTTCAATATAGAGCGGCATATGGATCAAAGCCCGCCATGATATTTAAAAGAAATATCGCTGCACTGGGGGCAGACAAAGACCTGTACCTTGAGCTTCTTCTCGAAGGCTTCCTCGCCATCATCGGCCATCTGACCAGCGATCATGCCCAAAGCGGCACCACCTAAGCCCGTTAAACCGCCCATGCGAAGGCCATGGGCGCCCATATCCTGCATGGGCGTCTGGCAGCACGGACAAGTGGCAGTTTGCTGTTCCTGGGGTTTTTCTCCAAATCCAAACATGTGATGGTGCTCCTTTTTGCTGGTTTGCGGAAAGATGTCGTTAATCGGGATGCGCCACGCCTCGTGCCCTGCACAAAGGCAAAGAAAGACGGCCAGCCCGGAATTATTGTGATGAAGATACCACCAAGTGACTCCTTTTGCTGCATCTCATGGGCCAATTGTTCACGCGCATCATGGATGACAGTCATCTTGATCAAGGCTGTAAAAACCAACTTATGCAAATAGTTAAACTTTCGCCTAATAAAGTGGTAAGTTGTATCAAGCTGGAATCTATAAAAACCACTTTATTAGGCCGCGCCTTGAACGAAAATAAAGAAACCCGCTTTGCACCACAGTGTCTATCCATTGACCTTGAAGTAGGCAAAGCGGATGAGCACATTCATCAACTTGCCGGTATTCGTGGGGATACCGGCAAAACAGTCACCTATCGTAACGGCCCGCTCAATGAGGCCCTTTCCCGTCTTGACGCCCTTTCTGTAGGAGCTGCCTTTACGTTGGGGCACAACATTATCGCTTTTGATTTACCTTATTTACGCGCTGCCAAACCGAATCTTCAACTACTGCAACTGCCGGTAGTCGATACGTTACGGCTCAATCCTCTGGCATTTCCCCGCAATCCTTATCATCATCTGGTCAAACATTATCAGGATGGGCAACTTGAGCGTGGTCGTCTGAATGATCCCGAACTGGATGCGCGCCTTACTTTGACACTGTTTTCCGATCAGCGCGAGGCCTTTGAATGTCTGCAAAAAACCAATCCTCGTCTGCTTGCGGCATGGCACTGGCTGGTTACTGCGTCAAAAGGGCATTGGAGCAGAATCCAGAAGCAGTCCGTCAGTGGTTGGAGCAGGATTATCCCCGCCTGCGCGCGCAAACGGCCCAAGAGGGAGCGGTGATTTATTGGGGGGACGAGACGGCCGTCAAGGAAGATGCCCATTGGGTGCGCGGGTATGCGCCTCGGGGACAAACGCCGGTATTGGCGGTTCCCGCCCGATGG
>JAPTWR010000002.1 GCA_028065135.1 Acidithiobacillus sp. | reverse complement strand
ATGCCCACAGCATTCACGACTTCGCCAATCTGCATTTTGGCCTACAACAAGCGCAGCGCGGCTGGCTGGAGAAGAAAGACGTGCTCAATGCGAGGACGCTCAAGGAGTTGCGGCCCCTGCTGGCGGCAACCATGAACAGCTAGACCGGGGCATGCGGGGGCCTGTTGCACCGCCTTATCACATCGGCGGCTCCGGTTGGCTTACGCCCGGCGGGTCCACTATGGAGTCTTTGAATTCGGGACGGGGTATTATCCGGCTGCGGCTTTGAAATAGCGCTGGAACCACCCCAGGGCCAGGCGGGCCGCCGCTTCCAGCGTCCCTTGTTCCTCAAAGAGATGGGTGGCGCCGGGAATAATGGCCAACTCCTTCTCCGCCCGTAAAGCAGCGAGAGCCTGCTCATTCATGCCGATCACCACATCGTCTAAGCCGCCGACGATAAGGAGGGTAGGCGCTTTTACCTGGGTGATGGCGGGGCCGGTGAGATCGGGTCGCCCGCCGCGGGAAACCACCGCAGCGATAGCGTCACCAAACTGGGCGGCCGCGCGCAAGGCTGCCGCAGCGCCGGTGCTGGCGCCGAAATAACCCAAAGGCAGGCCCGCCGCCTCCGGCTGTCGCTGTGTCCAACGGGTGGCTAACGCCAGGCGCTCACTCAGCAGGCCGATATCGAAGCGTGTGGCATATACCCGATCCTCCTCTTCGGTCAACAGATCGAAGAGCAAGGTACCAATACCGCCGTCACGCAGTACCTGCGCCACGTAATTGTTCCTGGGACTCAGGCGGCTGCTGCCGCTGCCGTGGGCGAAGAGCACCAGACCGAAGGCATTTTCGGGAATCACCCAGTTGCCTTCCAGGCTCACCCCTTCTACCGAAATGTGAACAAACCGTTCTAGCCCTACCATGCCTCACCTCCCGTTGATCGATCGACTCGCTCATTGATAAAACCTGTCACAGCCAGTTGCGCTCAAAATCTGGGTATCATCCAAAAACACCTGAGTAAAAAAGCCCCCGAATTATGGTACGGCAACGCGCTATTCTGATTCGACAATACGGACTTGTCTTTTTGAGCTATCAGCCGGTCGCTCGTGAGCGACCAGAAAGTCTGTTCGGATTTTACGCCGGCACCATGTCGTCGCACAATGTTATCAAGAAAATGATCCTGATTAATGCTACGGAACTGGACCACGAAACCATTCCCGATGCTCGGCGCTGTCTGAGGCATGGAATACTGCACCGGTATGGGCTACGGCGACGAAAACTTAATTGGTGCAACCGCATGGCGAACATCATCATGCGTTGGGCATGGCTGTCCGATGACGGATGGTATCCGGAAACTATGGTCCCGAATGGGATGATATGAAAACGGCGTCGAGCCACTCCTACTAATTCGATACATCCGGATTGGAAACCAGCGCCTGTGCCACTGCCTCTTCCACCCGCTCTATCCAGATGAAAGTGAGTTGTTGCCGGGCATTCTCTGGGATCTCTTCGTAATCCCGGTGGTTGCGCGCCGACAATAGCACCGTGTGAATACCAGCACGCAGCGCAGCCAGGACCTTTTCCTTGATCCCGCCTACGGGCAGAACCAGGCCGCGCAGACTGATCTCGCCGGTCATGGCCACATCTGGCCGCACCTTGCGGCCGGTAAGCAAGGAAATCAGCGCGACGGTAAGGGTTACCCCCGCGCTGGGACCGTCCTTGGGGATGGCGCCGGCGGGAATGTGGATATGGATATCGCTCTTATCGATGCTCTCCTGGGCAATCTGCCAGTCCGCCGCCCGCGCCTTGACCAGGCTCATGGCCGCCTGGGCGCTCTCCTTCATGACATCGCCGAGCTGGCCGGTCAGGATGAGTCGGCCGTTACCGGGGCTCTTGCTGGCCTCGATGAAGAGGATATCCCCACCCACCGGCGTCCAGGCCAAACCGGTGGCCACGCCGGGCAGGGCCACCCGCGAGGCGACTTCGTTTTCAAAGTGCTGGGGACCAAGAACGGTGGCCAGGTCATCGGGACGAACCTGCATCCCGCTGCTGCTGCCCTCGGCGACGCGCACCGCCACCCAGCGGCAAATGGCCCCCAGTTCCCGCTCCAGATTGCGGCAGCTGGCCTCGCGGGTATAGCCGCGGATGAGGGCCAGCAAGGTGTCTTCTTCCAGCACCAGTTGCTCCGCCGTCAGGCCCGCCGCCTCCCGCTGCCGGGGCAGGAGGTAGCGGAAGGCGATATGCATCTTGTCCTCCTCCGTATAACCCGAAAGCGCGATGATTTCCATGCGGTCCCGCAGGGGGCCGGGGATAGTATCCAGGACATTGGCCGGGGCGATGGAAAAGACGTGGCTGAGGTCAAAGGGCATGGCCAGATAGGTGTCGCGAAAGGTGCGGTTTTGCTCCTGGTCCAGCACTTCCAGCAGGGCGGCGGCGGGATCGCCGTGGAAACCACCGGCGCCGAGTTTGTCGATCTCATCCAGGAGCATCACCGGATTGCGCACCTCCACCTTGCCCAGAGACTGGAGGATATTGCCCGGCAAGGCGCCGATCTAGGTACGCCGATGACCGCGGATCTCCGCCTCGTCATGGACGCCGCCCAGGCTCACGCGCACAAACTTGCGCCCCATGGCGCGGGCGATGCTCTGGCCCAGAGAGGTCTTGCCCACCGCCGGCGGTCCCACAAAGCAGAGAATGGGGCTCTTGCCGCTAGAATTCAGGCGATGTACCGCCAAATGCTCAAGGATACGCCGCTTGATCTTATCGAGGTCGTGGTGATCCTCGTCGAGAATGCCCCGCGCTTCACCGATGTCAATGCGCTCTGCTGTCTCCTTGCTCCATGGGAGGGCCAGAATGGCGTCGATATAACTACGCGCCATGCCATACTCGCCGGCCCCTTCGGGCATCCGATCCGTTGTAGGCGACGCAACTCCCTACGGGCCGCAGTCTCCACCTCGACGGGTAAATGGGCCTCGTCAATGGCGTGACCCAGAGCCTCCATCTCACCGTTGCCCTCCTCTCCTTCCCCCAATTCCTGCTGGATGGCCTTGAGTTGCTCGCGCAGGAAATACTCACGCTGGCGGCGATCCATGACCTCTTTGGTCTGCTCGCTGATCTTGTGGGTAAGCTTCAGGACCTCAATGCGATAGCTCAAAAACTGCGAGACCTGTTCCAGACGGCTGCGCACGTCAAGATTTTCCAGAATCTGCTGGCGCTCCTCGGCCTTAAGATCGAGAAAGTTGGCAATCAGATCCGCCAGTGCCCCAGGCTGCTCCACATGGGCGATAGCCTGGGCCAGTTCCTGAGGCACCTGCGGCAGGAGAGCGAGGGCTTCGGTGGCCTGCTGGCGCAAGTGCAGGACGCGGGCATCCAGCTCCGAACCGGTAGCAGTAATCTCCTCCAGTCGCTCGATGCGGGCCGCCAGAAAGGGATAACCCGGCAAAAATTCGCGCACCCGGAAACGGCCTTCTCCTTGGGCAATGAGATGGTGGCCGCCATCCCCGGTGGTCACATAACGCAATATACCGGCCACCGTACCCACCGGATACAAGTCACCAGGGCCGGGCGCATCGTTGCCGGGGTCCTTTTGCAGCAGCACGGCAATGGGACATTCCTGGCGGATGGACTCCTGGGCCGCAGCCACTGACTGTGCGCGACCAATACTGAGGGGCAGAACCACCCCTGGGAAGAGGACAATATTGCGCATGGGCAATACCGGCAGGACATTTTCAGGTAATACCAGCTTGCTGCTTCCGCTCGCCTCCGTGTAACGAGAGATTTTAATGTTATAGCGTATACTCCGCTCATCCCCTGATCAATTAGCGCGTCATCCGTTTGGCAAGTTCACGGAGGGATAGCGATTATCCTAAAAACAGCAGTTACCCCCAATGAATTCATGATATCCTCATGATATAATTTTGTTTTTCGCCATTATGAGAGGTCACCCAATGGGTGAAGGCGAATTTAGGCCACGGAAGGCCATTTTTACGGCCATAGAGGCTATGAGTGTAGACACCCTGGTGGCCGTATCGAAGGGGTGCTGAGGCGAACAGGCTACTAAAAACGGAGGTTGCCGTATTGCCCTGCTGCCAGTCTGAACCTACGACCCAAATCAACCGGCGACCAATTCGGTAACGCTTTATTCAGCAATCAGGGCCAGAGCGGTGGTACGCACCATCAAAGAACAAGCACGTAACTCCATGCCAAAACATAAATAACGCTGAAAAAATGATCGGAAGATTCCAAAACGGCAGGTGATTTACCCAGGTCTGGGTGAATGGTTGCCGATAGCTCTGTCTCCCGGCGGCTTGCTGCAACTGGCTCGGCCAAATAGTCAGAAAACAAGCCCGACTCAGTACGGCTTGAATGGCGACTGCGATCGATAAATGCCACTTCCGCACGAGAATGTAAACAAGAATTACCGAAGCAGATGCCCAGGTACCCAGCAGAGTCCAATGCGGGCCTCACGCCCCGGCAAGTGGTTACTACGGACCACACGGGCTGGCAACCATTGACCACCCGCACGGCGGCAACCTCTGCCTCTATGACCTGTTCGATCAACGAGCGTCGCAACACTCCCCCGGTACCCGGGCCTAATCCTCCCAAACCACCCTTAAAAACGGTATTATTTCTTCACGGCGCATAAGGGCTAAATCAGAGCCTCCTAAGGGGATCCGCTTTACCCACTGGGATTCGAGGCTACCACCATGAGCGAAGACACGAGGCTCCAGAGTCTAAACCCCGAGGAGGTCCTGCGCAGCCTGCACAGCAGCCCGGAGGGCCTGAGCACGGAGGAGATCCGGCGCCGCCTGGCCAGCTTCGGCCCCAACCGCATCGAGCAGCTCGGGGGATCTTCCATCGTCCTGCGCTTCCTCCGCCAGTTCAGCCACTTCTTCGCGGTCATCCTATGGGTGGCCGCCGGGCTCGCGTTCTTCGCCCAGTGGCATCAGCCCGGACAGGGATGGGCGACACTGGGCCTCGCCATCGTGGGGGTGATCCTCATCAATGGCCTCTTCTCCTTCTGGCAGGAGTACCGGGCGGAACGGACCTTGGCCGCCCTCCAGCGGCTCCTGTCCCATCGCGTGAAGGCGCTGCGCGGCGGCGAGACCCGTGAGATCCCCACAGTGGATCTGGTCCCCGGCGACCTGATCTTCCTCGCCGGGGGCGACGAGATCCCGGCCGACTGCCGCCTGATCGAGGCCTTCTCGGTGCGGGTGGACACTGCCACGGTAACCGGCGAGTCGCTGCCTCGCTCGCGCGACGCAGAGCCTACCGGAGAGACTTCTCTGCTCCTCGCCCGCAACATCCTTCTGGCGGGTACTTCCCTGATCTCGGGACAGGTCAAGGCGGTGGTCTTCGCCACTGGGATGCACACCGAGTTCGGCAAGATCGCGAGCCTCACCCAGCGCATCCGCGTGGGGGCCACCCCGCTGCAAAAAGAGATCGCGCGCATGAGCCGCATCATCGCGCTGTTCTCCCTTGTCCTGGGCGCGGGTTTCTTCTTTTTGGGGCAGTTCATCGGCCTGTCCTTCTGGGTCAGTTTCATGTTCGCCATCGGCGTCATTGTTGCCAACGTGCCGGAGGGGTTGCTGCCCACCGTGACCGTGGCGCTCGCCCTGGGGGCCCAGCACATGGCCGCCCGCAAGGCGCTGATCCGCCACCTGCCCTCGGTGGAGACGCTGGGCTCCGCCAGCGTCATCTGCACCGACAAAACCGGGACCCTGACCCTCAACCGCATGCAGGTTAAGCGCCTTTTCCTCGCTGGCGCCTTCCTGGAGCCCGCCGCCCTCGCCCGTAAATCCCCCCCGGTGATGCAAAAGCGCTTCCTGGAAGTGGCCTTGCTCTGCCATAACCTCAGGAAAGGTGCCCAGGGTGGCCGGCCCCAGTTCCTGGGCGATCCGCTGGAGCTCGCCCTGGTGGCGATGGCCGACGGGATCATGAAGGCCCCAGACTATGAGCGAGTCCACGAGATTCCCTTCGACTCCGAGCGCCGAATGCTTTCCACCCTGCACCGCACCCCCGCAGGGCTCATGCTCTACAGCAAGGGTGCCCCCGAGGCCATTCTCCCCCGCTGCCGGCAGATCCAGACGGAGACAGGCCTGCGCCCCTTAGGGCCGGTGCGCAAGGCGCGCATCACCGCAGCCCAGGAGGAGTTGGCGGAGCAAGGCCTGCGGGTGCTTGCCTTCGCCTATCGCGAGGTCACCGAGCCCTACGACCCCGGACACCTGGAGGAAAACCTGGTGCTCCTGGGTCTGGTTAGCCTGGAGGACCCGCCGCGGCCCGAGGTCCCGGTGGCGGTGGCCACCTGCAAGGCGGCGGGGATCCGGGTCATCATGGTGACAGGGGACCATCCGCACACGGCGCTCGCCGTCGCCCGGGAGATCGGGCTGCTCACCGGCATCCCGCGCATCATTACTGGCATCCAGATGGAGCGCATGCCGGACAGTCAGCTCCAACTGGCCCTGGGGCGCTCCGAGGTGCTTTTCGCCCGCGTGGGGGCGGGCGACAAGATGCGCATCGTGAAGGCCCTGCAGCAGGAGGGTGGGGTCGTGGCCGTGACGGGGGACGGGGTCAACGACGCGCCGGCGCTGCGGCAAGCTGATGTGGGGATTGCCATGGGGATCGGCGGCACGGACGTGGCGCGGGAGGCAGCGGACATCGTGCTGCTCGACGACAACTTCGCCAGCATCGTCGCCGCCATTGAGGAGGGACGGGCCGTCAACGAGAATATCCGCAAGTTCATCAGCTATATCGTCACCCACCTGTTCCCCGAACTGATCCCTTACCTGGCCTTCGCGCTCTTCAATATCCCCCTGTCGCTCACAGTGATCCAGATCCTCGCAATCGATCTCGGCACCGACACCCTGCCCGCCCTTGCCCTGGGCGCCGAAAAACCTGCCCCCTACGTGATGCAGCTACCGCCGCACAAGCCGCACGAGCACCTCTTCACCTGGCCCCTGATCGCCCGCAATTATCTCTTTCTCGGCTCCATCGAGGCCATCGCTTCGATGGCAGCCTTTTTCTTCGTGCTCGGGAACGGCTGGCACTACGGCCAGATCCTCGCGCCCACCGATCCCCTGTACCTGCAGGCCACCACCGCCTGTCTGACGACCATCGTGGTCATGCAGGGAGTGAACGTCTTCCTCTGCCGCAGCCCACGCGACTCGATCTTCGCACTCGGGTTCTTCTCCAACCGGCTCCTGTTCATCGGCCTCGCGGTGGAGTTTGCGCTCATCCTCCTGATCAACTACAGCTCCTGGGGCAACCGCATCTTACAGACCCGCGGCCTCGCCCCCGAAGTCTGGCTTTTCGCAGTGTTCTTCGCGGGGGGCATGCTGATCCTTGAGGAGATGAGGAAATGGCTGCTACGGCGCTGGCGCCGCATCAGCTCTTCCCGTTGATGGGCCGGTGGGATGCGCGGTGAAACAATCTATCCGGCCCTCAGAAGCATAAGGGTAACGACCTGGGGGACAATCAGAAAATCCGGTACTCAAACTGCATACCCCGCTACCGTGGCACCCATCCCGACGTAGCGGGCTGCCCGCAGCCAGCGGCCCAAACCGTACAGTATTTCGTCACATAGGAAACACGTCTCCATATCACACTATATAATAATTTTTGGTGGGTAAATTCCATTGTCGACTGCGATATATATAAAGCATACAAATTGATATATTGTGAATGTCCTCCCCGCTCTTGAGGGCGGCAACCGCAGGCTAAGTGCGAGAGGACACCCACTCTGGTCGGTGCAATATTGTGGTGGTTCATCAATTCCTCTGACTAAAACTTGCCACTCTCAAGTAGCAGAGTCGGGGTGGAGTTCTCGGCCACAGCCCTGTCCTTGGCCCAGAGTCGTCTCACGGCCGGGCAGCATAGGAAGCGGATCAGGTACAAGGAGAACTGGAGAAGTCCTGGGGCTTAGTCCAGTTGTGGCTGGCGCTAGAGTGAGACTTCTCGGCCTTATTCACCCCTCTTAAAACAAGGGAGAAATGATATGATAATATCTAAAGTTTGTATCCTCGGTGGCACCGGTTTTGTGGGTCGACATATCGCAGCAAGGCTTAGCCAGCAGGGCGTACAAACGCGCATCCTCACGCGCAACCGCGAACAGCACCGGGAAACCCTGCTAGTCCTGCCTGGCGTGGAGCTTTTTGAGACCAACATCTACGATCCTGCCACGTTGGAGACTCATTTTCGTGGCAGGGATGCGGTCATCAACCTCGTAGGCATCCTCAATGAGCACAAACGCGGGGATTTCCATATTGCGCACAGTGAATTACCGCGCCTGGTAGCGAATGCCTGCGTCAAAGTAGGCATGCCCCGCTTACTGCATATGAGCGCTCTGGGCGCAGACCCTGCCGGCCCCAGCGCCTACCAACGCTCGAAGGGTATCGGCCAGGAAGCCGTCCACCAAGCTGGTAAGGACAGCGCCGGGCTTCTGATGGTAACCATATTCCGCCCCTCCGTTATCTTTGGCGAGGGGGACAGCTTCTTCAATCGTTTTGCCAACCTGCTGCGGCGTATTCCTTTCTTCCTGCCGCTAGCCAAGCCAAACGCCAAGATGCAACCTGTCTGGGTGGAGAACGTGACAGATGCCTATGTCGAGGCTTTGAGTAACCCGGGGACCTACGGCCAGATTTACGACCTTTGCGGCCCAAAGGCTTACACGTTGCGGGATTTGGTGGCTTATACCCAAAGTCTTATCGGCACCAACAAGGCCATCATTGGTCTCCCCGACTGGGTAGCCATGATGCAGGCCATGGTTCTGGAAAAACTGCCTGGTCAACTGCTTACCCGCGACAATTTGCTCTCGCTTTCTGTGGATAATATCTGCACGGGATCTTGTTTTCCCGCTATATTCGGGCTACAGGCCAGATCCCTGGAGTCGGTCGTTCCCTCTTATCTCGGCAGAGATGTCAGTAAAGGGTGAAGATGATTCGAGCACGGAGGTAGCCAGGCACCTCTGCCGATTAGGAAAACCAACGCAGGAATGCTGCAGCAGTGAGGACAATGACGCCCAAGCCGAAATCGAAACCCAGAATCCGGCGCTGCACCGCCCCCGACCATCCACGTTCAAAGCGCAGGTAGACCATTCCGAGGATGACGCCCAGAACTGCGTAAGCCATTTTGAGAAACAGGGCCGTCAGAGCGGTCCCGTGAATGTCGGGCAAACGGTCATCATAGTTATTTTAGCTAGTCTGCCTTGCCGATCTATACTTCATGGCTATTATTTCTACGGCGGCGAGGCTATAGCGTTCTTTGACGAGGAAGGAAGGCGAATTCTGGAACAGGCGATCTCCCAAGCCAGACAGACTGGCGTCATGGCGGAAGCAGGGGCCAACAGGCCACGCTAGCCAACATGATCACCGAAGAAGCCAAGCAATGGCCCTCTGACCTGACGGTGGTAGGCGGCCACGGGCGACGCGGGGTAAAACCGCTTGTTGCTCGGCAGCGTCGCAGAGGGCATATGTCGTTATGGCAAACACCCCGGTGCTGCTAGTGCGACCGACGGGGCACGAACACACCAGTTACCATTATTGCAAAACGGAAGGACTGCGAGTGGATGGAAGTCCCAAAGACAAGATAGCTATCGGTACCATCACCGAGGTGCATGGGCCAGTGGCCACGATCGCCTGCAAGCCCTTGCCTCCCTTGGGTCGGGCATTACGCGCGATTGTGGAACAGGAACCATACCTCTTTGAGGTCCATCAGCAGCTCGATGCGGGCCATGTACGGGCCATAGCCATGCATGGTACCGAAGGCATACAACGCGGCACGCCGGTCTACGATACCGGCGCCCCCCTGCAAGTGCCCGTATCCCCGGCCTGCCTGGGGCGACTGTTGAACCTCTTTGGGGAACCCCTGGACGGAGGACTACCCCTTGAAGCAACCACCTTCAGCCCTATCCGCAAACAGCCCGCACCCCTCCGGGATGCCGTTGGTACCGGCACCATACTGGAGACGGGCATCAAGGTGGTAGACCTCCTCTGTCCCTTCGTCAAAGGTGGCAAAACCGGCCTTTTTGGTGGTGCTGGGGTGGGCAAGACGGTACTGATCATGGAGTTCATGCATGCCATGGCCACCATCCATCAGGGAGTATCGGTATTTGCCGGGGTAGGAGAGCGCGTCCGGGAGGGGCATGAGTTGTGGCACGCGATGCAGCAGGCTAACGTCATGGCCCATACGGTCATGATCTTCGGGCAAATGGACGAATCCCCGGGGATACGGTTCCGCGTGGGCCTCTCGGCCCTGACCTACGCCGAATATCTGCGCGACTCTCTGCAAAAGGAAGTTTTGTTCGTGATGGATAACGTCTTTCGCTTCGTGCAGGCAGGCAGCGAGATATCGAGCCTGCTGGGACGGATGCCGGCGACGGTGGGCTACCAACCCACGTTGTCCACCGAAGTGGCGGAGATGCAGGACCGTATCCTGTCCACCCACCAAGGCGCCATCACCTCGGTACAGGCGGTATATGTGCCGGCGGACGACATGACCGACCCCGCCGTGAATACCATACTGAGCCATCTGGACACCACCGTCATCCTCTCCCGGAGCCAGGCGGGAAAAGGCATTTACCCTGCCGTGGACTTACTCCAGTCGGGCAGCAAACTCATGGACCGCCACACCCTGGGTGAACGCCACTACACCGTTGCCGAGGGCGTGCGGGAGCATCTCGCGCGCTATCACGAACTGGAAGACATCATCGCCATGCTGGGCGTGGAGGAACTTTCCTCCCAGGATCGCCTTATTGTGATGCGCGCGCGCAAGTTGCAACGCTATTTGACCCAGCCCTTTTGGGTGACCGCCTCCCATACCGGACTCCATGGAGTATCGGTCCCGCTGGAACAGACCCTGAACGACTGCGAGGCATTCCTGGCCGGGCATTTCGATGATGTCTCCGAGGAACACTGTTACATGCGGGGATCCATGGGGGAAACACCACTATGAGGATGTTTACCTTGGTTCTCTCGTCGGCCACCCGAAGCGAGCGGATCGGTGAGGTGCTATCCTTCGTAGGGGAAGATGCTTCGGGGAGTTTCGGCATCCTCGCTGGCCATGGGCGGATGATGACCATTTTGGCGCCGGGTTTGGCGCGATTTCGGGGGGTGGACCAAAACTGGCGATACCTGGCCAGCCCTGGGGGAGTGCTCTATTTTTATAAGGACAGCCTGTCCATCAGCACCCGCCGCTATCTGTTGGATGACGACTACGAACGCATTGCCGACGCTTTGGAAAGGCAATTATTGGAAGAGGAAAACCAATTACGAACCATGAAGGAAAGCCTTCGCCATATGGAAGAACAAGTCCTGAAACGGATGTGGGAAATGTCCCGGCAAAAGAGCGCGGTGGGATGACCGGTTACGAACGGTTGCTCAAGCGCGTGAAGCAGCAGACCCTGAGCATGAAAAAGGCGCAAAGGGAGCATACCAGCCTGCTCGCTCAGACCTTCTACCTGGGGACACTCGGACTACTGCTCGTGCTGCCGCCGGTTGCAGGCGCTTATCTCGGAAACTGGCTGGACAGCCTGTCCGGCGGGTACTCCATACATTGGACCCTGAGCCTCATTTTCCTCGGCGTGGTAATCGGTGCCTTCAATGTCTATCGCTTCATCAAGGACTAGGACATGCAACAAAGCACCATGACCAGCGTACCTGTTCTGCAGATCGGTCCGCTTTCCATTTCCGGAACGGTGCTCGTCACCTGGGTCATTATGGCGGTTTTAGGAGGCCTGAGCTGGGCGGTGACCCGTCACCTGCAGGCCAAACCTGGCATGGTGCAGACCGCTGCAGAGGGCATAGTGAGTACCATGGAAAACGCCATCCACGAGCTAGCTCCAGAACAGACCACCGAACTGCTTCCCTTTATTGGCAGCCTCTGGATCTTCCTCGTGGTGGCCAATCTGAGTGGCCTGATCCCTGGCGTGCATTCGCCGACCGATGATCTTTCGGCTACCTCGGCACTGGCTATCCTGGTGTTTTTCTCGGTACATTGGTTCGGCATTCGTAACCAGGGGATAAAGGGATACCTTCGGCACTATCTGTCTCCGACCTCCTTTCTTCTACCTTTCAACATCCTCAGCGAGATCACCCGCACCTTGACCCTGGCCGTGCGCCTGTTCGGCAACATGATGAGCCTCGAACTGGCCGCGCTGCTGATCGTGTTAGTGGCAGGTCTCCTGGTACCCATACCCATCCTCATGCTGCACATCGTGGAGGCGCTGGTGCAGGCGTATATCTTTGGTATGCTGGCACTGGTTTATATAGTCGGCGGGATTCAGCAGCAAGAGCGAACCCCACAAGAAAGGAGTGATTCATGACGGCAATGACCTGGTTCACGCTGGCGTCCACCGTGGCCAGTCTCTTGGCGATCGCCATCGGTGTACTGGGGCCGGCGATCGCCATGGGCCGGGCCATCGCCGCTGCCTTGGATGCCCTGGCCCGGCAACCGGAATCGGCGTCCACCATTATGCGTACGTTGTTCATCGGGTTGGCCATGATCGAGTCTCTGGCGATCTACGTCCTGGTTATCGTATTCATCGTGATGTTCCGCAATCCGCTGCTCGCCTACCTGATAAAATGATCCTGAAACAAGCATTGAAGGGGATAGCAGGCGCTGCAGGATCTGTCGGGAAAGGACATTTGCATTGGAAGTAAGCTGGTCCACCTTCTTCCTGGAAATCGTCAACTTCCTCATCCTGATCTGGATACTGAAGCATTTTTTTTATCGTCCCGTGCTGGAAGTGATCGCTCGCCGACGAGCGGCGGTGGAGAAAATCCTCGCCGACGCCAAGGCGATGCAAACCGCAGCTGAAGCACTCAAAGCGCAGTATGAAAACCGGCTCAGCCAGTGGGAAAAGGAGCGGCAGGCGGCCCATGAAACGCTGGACAAAGAGATCGCAGCAGAGAGCGCGCGTCGGTTGGCAGCATTGCAGAGTGCTCTGGAACAGGAGCGCGAAAAGGCACGAGTGCTTGCGGCGCGCGATGCCGAGGCCACGCGCATCCGCATCGAACAGGCTGCCTTGGCTCATGCGACTCAGTTCGCCACCCGCCTCCTGTCTGCGGTGGCAGGGTCGGAAACGGAACGTCGGCTCTTGGAATTCTTGCTCAAGGAGCTTCCCAACCTATCCCCGGAGGCCAAGGACCGCTTGAACACCGCCGCCAAAAGCGGCGACGCCGCTCGCGTCGTCAGCGCCTTCCCCCTGGATGAAGCCAGCCGTCAAGTGCTAGAGCATTCTTTGGCGGCGCTCCTGGAAAGAGTGCCTCCCTTTGCCTACGAGGAGGATAAGGAGTTGCTGGCTGGCGTGCGTATCACCATAGGGGATTGGGCGCTGCGGGCCAATCTACGGGATGAACTCGGGGCCTTTGCGGAATTTTCCGATGAACAACGGTGAGGACACCCTGTCTTCAGGTCCCCTGCGCAAGCAGGCGGCCTGGCTGGAACACTATGGTCCCGGCCTGCGCTTTACCGAAGAGGGGAGTGTGATATCGGTGGGCGATGGGATCGCTTGGGCCAGCGGCCTTCCTTCCGCCGCCATGCAAGGAATCCTCGATTTTGCCGATGGCAGCCGTGGGATGGTCTTCGATCTGGCCGAGGGACAGGTTGGTGCAGTACTCCTGCATCAAACTGAGGCGCTCACCTCGGGCACCGCCGTGCGATCATCCCGGGGAACCTTGCGCATTCCAGTAAGCAACGATTTGCTGGGGCGCATTATCGACCCCCTAGGCACCCCTTTGGATGGCACGGCGGCTTCCGAAGCTGCGGCGTGGTATCCGCTGCAAACGGGGTCTCCGCCCATCACGGTGCGCGATTTCGTGCACACGCCTCTGTACTCTGGCATCAAGATCATCGATACGCTGATCCCCATCGGTAAAGGTCAACGCCAGTTGGTCATCGGCGACGAAGGCCTGGGCCGCAGCTCGGTGGCCCTGGATACTGTCATCAACCAGCGCGGTAAGGGTGTCTACTGCGTGTATGTGCTCATCGGCCAAAAACGCTCTACGGTCGTCAACACCATCGAGACCCTGCGACAGTACGAAGCCCTTGACTTCACGACCGTGGTGGTCGCCGAAGCCAGTGCATTGCCCGGCCTGCAGCATCTGGCCCCCTTCGCGGGCTGCGCTATCGCCGAGTTCTGGATGCGGCAAGGGCGGGACAGCCTGGTGGTCTACGACGATCTCACCACCCACGCCAAGACCTATCGCGAACTTTCCTTGTTGCTCCGCCGACCACCCGGGCGCGAGGCCTATCCGGGGGACATTTTTTCGGTGCATGCCGGACTGCTAGAGCGGGCAACCTGTCTCAACGCGGCTGAGGGAGGCGGAAGCATGACGGCGCTCCCTATCGTGGAGACCCTGCAAGGTGAAATCGCGGCCTACATCCCCACCAACCTCATCTCCATCACGGATGGGCAGATTTATCTCGACCGAAACCTCTTCGCCGGCGGGTTCCGTCCGGCCATCGACATCGCCAAGTCGGTTTCCCGCATCGGCGGTCAAGCCCAGCACCCCCGCATCAAGGAAGAGGCCGGGCGGATGAAGCTAGACTACCTCCAGTTTCTGGAGCTTGAGGTATTCACCCGTTTCGGGGCACACCTGGAAGCCTCCATGGAGGCGGCCATACGACGGGGGCGTACATTGCGCGAGATTCTCAAGCAAGACCGTCTCTCGCCCCAATCCATCGAGTATCAGCTCGCCTGGCTGGTGGCCTTCAATGAAGGGCTGTTCGCGGACACGCCACCAGAGGATATTCCCACCCGTATGCAACTCCTGGAAAAAGAGGTAGAGCACGCGGGCCTCTCTCTGGACACTCCCCGAGACGCATGGGTCGGTGCCGTAACCCAATGGCTGGGAAAGCCGACCAGCGAGACGGGAACATGAGTCGGCGCCATGAAGTGGAGCAGCATCTCCTCGCACTCGGGGACATTAGCAGCATCATGAACGCCATGAAAACCCTGGCATATATGGAAACCCGCAAGCTCACGCGCTTTCTCGAGGCCCAGCGGGAGGCCGTCGGCCAGATGCAGGCTGTGGCGAACGATTTTCTGGGGCATTACCCCGACCTCCTGAGCACTACCGCTCCCCAAGTCCCGCAGATATGCGTGTTGTTCGGCTCGGAACGGGGATTTTGCGGCGATTTCAATGAGTCTCTGGGGAATGTCTTGAGAGAACCCCGCGTTGGCATGATCCACCGGCTGGTGATTGTGGGCCGCAAACTCGGCAGCCGCCTGGAACAGGATCCACGGCTTGCTGCGATCATCGGCGGGGCCAGCGTGGCGGAAGAAGTGGAAGAGGTTCTGCGTCAGCTCATCCGAACCCTCACCACTTTGCAGACCCAGAACGGCCCCTTCCCGCTCATTGCGTTATATCATACGCCAGATGCCCAAGAACCCTTGATTAAGCCGTTGTTACCGCCTTTCCAGCAACGTCTTCACACCCCTCGTCCCTTGCCCTACCCTCCACTACTGAACCTGCCGCCCAAGGCGTTTTTCGCCGGACTCGTAGAACAGTACCTGTTCGCCGTCATCCATAAGATCGCCTATGTCTCCCTGATGGCCGAAAATCAGCGCCGGGTACTGCATCTCGACGGTGCCGTAAGGCATCTGGATGAACAGTCTGCAGCCTTGGTACGTCGAAGCAACGCCCTGCGTCAGGAAGAAATCATTGAGGAGATTGAGGTTATCCTGCTGGGTTCGGTCAACTGATAGCGTCGGAATACCGATCACGCTAATTTTGACAAAGGCGATTTCGTAAACTGCAAAAAAGCATGGAGACCTTTAACGGGCTTATACCTCCAATATCGGCTTCCGGGCGCTCTTGCTGTCCATTCTTACCCCCGTCCTCTCAACGCCTCGACGTCAATCTGTTGGAAAAACACGCCTAGGGATGAGCAATGCCAGGGGCAGCAAACAAAAGAAGAGGATGGTGATCCACTGAAAGACGTCCAGGAAGCCAACCATTTCGGCCTGACTAAACAAGGTATGTCCGAGCAATGCCCAGACACGGGGATCCTGTGGTGCCAAGCCGCTGGCCTGCAGCCAATTCGGCAGCGCCGCACTGAAGGTATTGATGTGTCCGCCCAACTGGTTCCAGTTGATCTGGGTCTCATCGGTGAGCACGGTACCGTCGATGGCGATACCGATGGAATTCCCGAGGGTGCGAGCGAGGTTGAAAATGCCGCTGGCCTCCGCCGATACCGCAAGCGGCAGGGTGTCGAAGGCGATGACGGTGAGGGGCACGAAGATCATCCCCATGCCGATTCCCCGGACAATGCCGGGATAAATAATCCAGGCGGGACTGATATACAGGCTGTAACTGGTCATGATCCAGGTGCTGATCCCGGTTAGAAAAACCCCAGTTACGATAAAAAGTCGCGGCTGGTAGCGATTGATGAGGCGCCCAACGATCATCATGACAACGGCGCTGGCAACGCCGCGTGGAAACATGACCCAACCGGTGGTTTCCGGCATATAATTCAGCAGCCCCTCCAGCATGAGCGGCTGCATGGCGGTGGTGCCGAAGAGCCCCAGACCGAATATGCCGGTAATCAACGTGGCGGTGGCGAAACTGCGGTCGCGAAAGAGATGGAGGTTGATGATATTGTCGGAAATCATCCATCCCCGCAACAGAAAGATAAGAATACCGACAACCGCGAGGATCGACAGGGCCACGATGAATCTGGATTCAAACCAGTAGTCCTCGTTCCCCCGCGACAGCACGATTTGCAGGCTGCCGACCCCGATCGCCATGAGCAGTAGGCCCAGCCAGTCTGTGGATAGGTTTTGCCTTTTGCTCTCCCGCATGGTGGCGGCACCCAGCAAGAGCGAAAAAATCCCGACGGGAAGGTTAATGTAAAATAGCCAACGCCAACCCATGTGCTGGGTGATAAAGCCGCCCAATACTGGGCCCATGGCCGGCGCCACCATCAGCACCATGCCCCAAATGGCCATGGCTCGCCCCCGTTCCTTTCCCGGGAAGAGGCCGACCATGGTGGATTGGGCCAAGACCACCATGAGGGCGCCGAAGCCCCCTTGCATGGTACGTAAAAAGACGATTTCCACCAAAGTCTGGCTGGCCCCGCACAGGCCGGAGGCAACGACAAAACCGGAAACACTGATAAGGAAAAGACGCCGCCGCCCAAAACGGGCGGCAAGATGGCCGGTCAACGGAATGGCGATTGCGGTGGCCGCAAGATAGGCGGTGAGTACCCAAGTGATCCGATTCGGCGTGGCAGCCAAAGCCCCCATCATGTAGGGCAGCGCTACGCTGACTACGGTCATGTCCAACAAGACCATCACCATAGCCAGCATGAGGGAGATGCTGATCAGCCAACGATGCTCTTGGGGTGGTTCAGAGGAAGTGGCGTGAATGGTGTTTGCCGCCAATGGCGTCTCCTTTTTTGGCAAAAACCCTGAATTTCGCCCGCCGGGATCCGTGTGGGGGGATACGCGGTAACGGCTATTCCTACCGCTATATATAATGGACCATGCTGCCCTCCGCTACCAACGAAAACCCGACAGGTGGCGCCAGCGTGGTAGGTCTTTGGCCATGGGCAGACTTGCACCGTGGTCCCATGCCCATATTTCCGGATCGCCCAAGGGGGGCGCTGAGGCAAAAAGACGGCGAATGCGTTCTTCCGTTTCCGGATGCGTGCGTAACGACGAGGGAATAGCCACCCTTTCCAGTTTGGGGAGGAGTATTTTCATTTCCCGTTGCTGGGCATCCTCCATCTTTTGCAGCGCGTCGGCGAGGCCTTGGGGGTCATGGGTAAGTTCCATGGCGCCACGATCTGCCTCAAACTCACGTGTGCGAGAAAGCGCCAATTGCAAAGACATACTCACCGAGGGCGCGACAATCAGCAAAAAAATCAGTCCCCAGGGAATCGTGTACTTATGCATGATCCATAAGGGCAAATTGATCAGGATCAAAACCTGGCCCAGCAAGCAAAACGTCCATGTCATCTGGCTGAAGAGATCCGCCACAATCATGACCCGGATATCCTTGTGGCGGATATGGGATATCTCATGCGCCAACACGGCCGCCAGTTCACGCCCATCCAGTGCGCGTAGCAGGCCATCAGAAACCACCAATGATACATGCGCACCGAGTCCGGTGGAAAAGGCATTCAGGGCAGAGGTAGGCAGGTGATACAAAGTCGGAAGATGATCCAGCCCGGAGCGTTCGGCCAGTCTTTGCACCATATATAAGAGCAGCGGCGATTGTCCGGGTGTAATTACTTGCGCCCCCATTCTACGAATGAGCAATCGTGGCATCAGCCGGGGCGCAAATATAATAAACAGAATGCCCGTACCCAGCATCACGTAAAGCGTATCCATTCCACCTAGGAGCCAACCGATCCACATCATCATCAACAACATCTCGCGCTGATGATACCCGTCGACTCGAGCAAATTGACAAGTTGGTGCCAACGCCAACGCAACATTAATCTCCGTCCCCGGCAGCCTTTTTATCCCAGTCCATATACCCGTCACCGGGCATGCTGAATGGAAGCAGCATGAAAAAAATGGGAGGCATGCCAGAGATAAAACACCACCACAGGAGACACTGTCACGATACGGCCATTTTTCGTGACGAGAGCGGCTTGCAAAGCGTGTTTTCCACGATATACATGATCCATGGTGAAAGATGCGCGCCTCCGCACACGAGGCCGGATTTTTCCATCCAGCATCATTCTGATTTTCAACCCCTTCTGAAACGCGGAAGCAGGTAACACCAGAAGGCGCACGGCGACCTTATCCTGATTACTATGGATCATCTCTCCCGTGCGCGGTGTCAGTATCCGCAGTAGGACAGGGGCATTCACACTGGCTGCCGCTTCACATGGCGCTAACGTGGCAACAAACACCACAAAAGCCAACAAGCACCTCAGTCCGTGCCGACTGAGCCGCATCAAACGTATCATGGCGCCACCGTCACCGGCGTACCGATGTGCATCATTCCATAGGCCCTTTGAGCCGCCTTTAACGGCAACTCCACACAACCGTTACTTTGCCGAAACCCGTACGCAAGACGTGGGAAATAGTGTACCGCACGGCCATCCCAGAAATAATTGACGAAGCGCACGCCTGAATCGTTATAACACTCGCCATGGGGAAAACAACCAGTCATTCGCGTACTCAGAAAGCGTGCGTAGACTGCCCAGCTACCGTTGGGGGTGATCGCACCGGGCACTCCGGTATTGGTCTGACTTTGCAACACCCATTTACCCCTATCCGTTTCCGCGTTGTACCGCCAAATGGACAAAGTTTCTGGCGTGCCTTTGCGCACATAAACCCACACAAACGGCTTTGGCGCGCCTTCCCCGTGCCGAT
>JAPTWR010000122.1 GCA_028065135.1 Acidithiobacillus sp. | reverse complement strand
CGCAAGGGCGCAGAGCGTTCAAAATCCCTGATCACTTCGAGGACATCGTGATCGATGAAACCCACATGTTCGCCATCCAGTATGACCTCTGCACCCTTGGGCAGCCGCTCCAGGATATGGGAGAGCCGTGCCTTGTTAACAAATGTCACCTCCCGATTCAGCGCAATTTTGTAAGCGGAACCCTCCCGTCCAATCTCAATGGCGCTGTGGTAGTTGGCCTTGAGCACAAAGAACACACCTGCCAGCAGGCCAACGACCACCCCGGTAATGAGACTGCTGAGCAGAATCGCGACAATGGTGATTACAAACGGAAGATACTGAGATTTATCCAGCCTAAACATTCGCTTGAATATACTTGGATGGGCCAGCTTGAAGCCGACGAAAATCAGGATGGAGGCTAACGCAGCCAGCGGAATCCGGTTCATCAGCGTTGCCAGAAACAGTACGGCAAGTAGCAGAAACAGGCCATGTAGAAAGGCACTCGCCTTAGTGCGTGCCCCCGCCGCCACGTTGGCGGTACTGCGCACGATAACCGCCGCCACCGGAAGGCCGCCGATGAGGCCACTGGCGACATTGGCGATGCCCTGACCCAGCAGCTCGCGGTCCAGCGGCGTGCGCCGTTTGTAGGTATCGAGTTTGTCGGCTGCTTCGATAGAAAGCAGGCTTTCGAGGCTCGTTATGAAGGTGAGGGCGACAGCCGTCACCCAGACGCTTTTCGATCCGATCATCCCCCAGTCCGGCATTTGCAGCATACCCCGCAAATCTGCGAAGGAGTGAATGATTGGCAGGTTGACCAGATTCTGGCCGCTGACGGCCAGCTCCGGAACGGCGTAGAGCAACAGTGCGTTGAGTAAGGTGCCAAAAACTACCGCCATGAGGGGTCCGGACAGCCAGGTTTGTTTGCGCAACACCGCTACTTTGTCCCAGGTGATCAGGATGGACAGGGTGAGTACGCTGATCAGCAGGGCGCCCCACTCCAAGTGCGCCAGGGCAGCGATGACACCGCTGAAGGTGTTCTCGCCATGGGCACTGATAAAGTCCTGACCGCCGAATTCGCCCAGATCAAAACCGATGGCATAGGGAAACTGCTTGAGGATGATAATGATGCCGATAGCCGAGAGAATGCCCTGAATGACGGCGGAAGGGAAAAAATAGGCCACGACGCCCGCACGGACAATACCTAAAACGATCTGAATGCCCCCGGCGATGACCACCGCCAGCAGAAAAGCGGAGAAACTTGGGAGGACCTGCATTGCCACCAGTACCGTGGCGACGATGGCAGGGGTCGGGCCGCTGACGGCCAGATGCGAGCGACTGAACAGCGGGACCAGCAGACCCCCCACTACGCCTGCTATGAGTCCGGAAATGAGGGGCGCGCCGGAGGCCAAGGCAACGCCCAAACACAACGGCATCGCCACCAGTGCCACCACCACCGCCGCAGGCACGTCGGCGCGCAGGTTTTTGAGGGGCGAAAGATTGGCGTTGTTTCCCATCGTTTGTTCTCAGACAAGCCGTTCGAACTGGTGTGCGCTGGCGTTATAGGCCAGCAGGGCGCCTTCTTCCATATCAAAATACCAGCCGTGCAACTGCATCTCACCCCGCACTACGCGGCGACGCACACTGTCGAAGGTCAGCAGGTTTTCCAGGGAAACCAGGATACTGGCTTTTTCGAGGGCGCGCGCCTGTTCTTCGGGGCTGGCATCAGCATATCCCCGCATCACGTCAGAACGGGCATCTCTGGCGATTTCCACCCAGGGGCCGACATACTTGCCTTCAGTGCCGTTCAATAGCGCTTTCATGCCACCGCAATGCGAGTGGCCGTTGATAATGATGTGTTCCACATCCAAGTGACTAACCGCGAAATCCACCGCTGCGCTGGTGCCATGAAGATGGCCGTCTTGCTCTGCCGGAGGAACGAGATTCGCGACGTTGCGCACCACAAAAATGTCTCCGGGCTCGCTGCCGTAGAGTGACGTAGGTGTGACTCGGGAATCGGAACAGCCTATCAGCATGACTTTCGGGCTCTGCCCCTTCTCCACCAGGGTGTCGAAGAAGTCCGGCCGTTTCTCATAATAGCTGTGGCGGAATTCCTTGAAGCCGTCGATCATGGTGTCGATCACGTCGTTATTCATGGCTATCACTTCCTCGTTATCGGATGAAATTCAGAATGAAAGTGTGATCTTGCCCTGGACTTTATCAACAAGTCTCAATAACTATCAAGTTATTTGATAATGTTGGGAAATGGTCACAAAAAAGCCCCCAAAGGGGGCTCTGTGGTGCCGCTTATGACCGGGTTCAGGCGTGACGGGCGCGCACCTGTTTGGCCGCTTCCACCATGTTCTCCAAGGCGGGCGTCACTTCCGCCCATTTGCGGGTTTTCAGACCGCAGTCGGGGTTGATCCACAGGCGTTCGGCGGGTACCACTTTGACCGCCTTTTCCATCAGGTTGACCATTTCTTCCACGCTGGGTACGCGTGGGGAATGGATGTCGTACACGCCGGGTCCGATTTCGTTGGGGTAGTTGAAGGTGGCGAAAGCATCCAGCAACTCCATCTGCGAACGCGATGTCTCGATGGTGATGACATCGGCATCCATGGCCGCGATGGCGGGCAGGATGTCGTTAAACTCTGAATAGCACATGTGCGTATGGATTTGTACGTCATCCGGGGCGACTTGCGCCGAAATGCGGAAAGCGCGTGACGCCCAGTTTAGATACTGTTCCCAGTCCTTACGCTTGAGAGGCAAACCTTCACGGTAGGCGGGTTCGTCGATCTGGATGATACCGATGCCGGCATCGATCAGATCTTTGACCTCGTCACGGATGGCGAGGGCGATCTGCAGTGCGGTGCGCTCACGGGGTTGATCGTCGCGGACAAAGGACCACTGCAGGATAGTTACCGGGCCGGTCAACATGCCCTTCATCGGACGCGGGGTCAGGGACTGAGCGTATGTACTCCAAGCTACCGTCATCGGCGTGGGGCGAGACACGTCGCCGAAAATTAATGGCGGCTTCACGTAGCGCGAGCCATAGCTTTGCACCCAGCCGTGCCGGGTAAAGGCAAAGCCGGATAACTGCTCGCCGAAATATTCGACCATGTCATTGCGTTCCGGCTCACCATGCACGGGTACGTCGATGCCCAAACGCTCCTGTTCCTTCACCACCAGTGCAATTTCTGCTTCCATCGCCTTCTGGTAATCGATGTTGCTCAGTTCACCCTTGCGATTCTGCAAGCGGGCCTTACGAATTTCCGGAGTCTGCGGGAAGCTGCCAATACTGGTGGTGGGGAAGGCGGGCAGCTTGAAACGTGCGCGCTGTGCGGCTTCACGGGCGGGGAAGGGGCTGTGACGCCGACCGTCATCCTGGCCCAAATCCTCCAGACGCTGGGTGACCGCCGGATTGTGGATGCGCGGCGAACTGCGGCGGGAAGCGATGGCGGCACGGGCGGTAGCCAGTTCCTGCGCCACGGACTCCACGCCTTTGTCCAGGGCGCGACCGATAACGGTCACTTCATCGAGCTTCTGCACGGAGAAGGCCAGCCAGGATTTCAGTTCGGCATCCAACTCTGTTTCCTGCTCCAGATCCACCGGCGTATGCAGCAGACTGCAAGAAGGCGCCACCCAGAGGCGATCGCCAAGCTGTTGATGGGCCGGCTGTAAAAGCGCCAGGGTGGCATCCAGGTCAGCACGCCAGACGTTACGACCATCGATGACGCCGAGAGAGAGCACTTTGTTGGCAGGGTAGTCAGTGAGGAAACTATTCAACTGCTGCGGAGCACGTCGCAAATCGAGATGCAGACCGGCTACCGGCAGGGCCTTGAGGGTTTTTGCATGATCGGCAACGGAATCAAAATAAGTCGCCAGCAGCACCTTGGGTGTTTTGCCCTGGCTTAGGGTCTGGTAAGTCGACTCCAATGCCTTGACCCACTCCTGGGGCAAGGCGAGGGCAAGGGCAGGTTCATCCATCTGTACCCACTCCACATCCAGATCCGCCAGGCGGGCGAGAATCTCGGCATAGACCGGCAATACTTTGGGCAGCAGGGTCAGGCGGTCGAAGCAGGCAGTGCCAACCGGTGCGCCGTGGCCGTGACAGGCACTATCATCATGATGATGCTGTGCCTCGTGCTGGGCTTCGGCGTTGAGGTCCTTTTCCTTGCCCAGCCACAAATAAGTGATAGGGCCGACCAGGACGGGCTTGGTCTTCAGACCCAGTGCCTGGGCCTCCTTCACCTGGGTAAAAATACGGTCGCTGGCGAGGTGGAAATCCATGCCCTCGTGAAATTCCGGGACGATAAAGTGATAGTTGGTATCAAACCACTTGGTCATTTCCATGGCGGGCTGGGTGCTGGAGCCGCGCGCCATGGCGAAGAAGGTGCCGAGGTCTACTTGGTCACTGGAAAAGCCATAACGCGGCGGAACAGCGCCGAGCGTACAACTCATGTCGAGCATATGATCGTAGAGGCTGAAGTCACCTACAGGTACTAGATCCATACCACAGGTTTGCTGAATCCGCCAGTGGCGATCACGTAGCTGAGCGGCGCGTGACTGTAATTCCTTCTCGTCAATTTCTTTGGACCAGAAGCTTTCCAGCGCCTTTTTCAGTTCACGCTTGTGACCGATACGGGGAAAACCGAGACTATGGACCGATGTCATGGCATTACTCCTCTGCGAAAATTGCCGCCATCATGCCCTGCCGCGCCAGTGGGCTCAAGAGGGAATTTTTAGGCTGGGTGATGAAAAGCATTCATCAATCCATCCGGAACCCGCGATGCAGTGCGACAATCCCACCAGAGAGGTTGAAGACTTCTACCCGCGCCAGTCCGGCGTCTTCCATCATCGCCTTGAAGGTTTCCTGATCGGGAAAGCGGCGAATGGATTCCACCAGATACTGATAGCTCTCCCGGTCTTTGGCGATCAGTTCGCCAATGCGTGGCAAGAGATTGAAAGAATACAGATCGTAAATACTCTGCAACCCCGGCCAGCGCGGGTGGGAGAATTCGAGGATCAGGGCCCGTCCGCCGGTTTTCAGTACCCGATAAATCTCGCTCAAGGCGCGTTCTGGATGGGTCATGTTACGGATGCCAAAAGCGAGGGTCACGATATCAAATTCCCGATCTGGAAAGGGGAGCGCCTCGGCGTTGGCCTCTACGAACTCGACACCGGCGATGATGCCTTTATCGGCCAGCCGACTCTCACCGACCGCGAGCATCTCCGCGTTTATATCAGAAACCACGATTGAGCCATTCGGCCGAACCCGCGGATGAATTGCCGCCGCCAGATCGCCGGTGCCGCCCGCCAGGTCCAGCACCCGCTGCCCTGGTCGGGGACGGGCGAGATCAACGGTGAAGCGTTTCCACAGGCGGTGGACGCCGAGGGACATGAGGTCATTCATCAAGTCATACTTGCTGGCGACGCTGCTGAAAACCCCTTTGACGAGTTGTTCCTTCTCCGTTTCCGGCACTTCCTGATAGCCGAAATGGGTGGTCGGCACCAGAGCCTGGCTCTGCTCCCCGTTCTCGTGATGCTCGCTCATACGGTCAACTCCTTCACTTTGGGCGAATCTGTGGTGCTGTAATATCTTCAGGCAGATCGCAAAAACAGGCTGCCCTTCTCACTGATATAGTTGCGTAAGCAATCTGGAAAATCTGCGGTTACCGATCCGGCGACTTCTGGTAATTCCATGAGTGATGCCGTCCAGCGCCGCAGTTTGCCCAGGGATTCCCAGCGCGGCAATGGGCGTAGGGCATGGAGGATTTCCATGCGCATGAACAGCGGCGCCAGGGCAGCGTCTACCAGACTGAAATACTCATTGGCAAAGAAGGGGCCGTCCCCCATGATTTTGTCCAGCCGCTCCAGCTTGTCAAAAAGCTGGCGACTGGAGGCGGCGAAACGTTCTTCCCCTTGGGCGATCATCATCTGGAATTGGTCGTTCAGTATTTCGCTGCCGAAGGCGATCCAGGCGCGGTGTTGTGCCCGTTTCAGGGGGTCGGCGGGATGCAGCGCGGGGGCGATGGTTTCGTCCAGATATTCATTGATGACCTGCGATTCAAAGAGCACCGTGTGTTCATCAATTTTCAGGCAGGGCACCTTGCCCATGGGCGACAGCGCCAGAAACCACTCCGGTTTGTGCGCCAGATCGATATGGGTAAGGGTGAAACCCACCTGCTTGTGGAGCAGGGTGATGATGGAGCGTTGCACGTAAGGGCAGAGGGGAAAGCTGATGAGTTCTAGGGCCATGGCATTTTCCTGCTGCGGGTTAGCGCGCCCTCAGGGCGCAACGATAAAGAGCCACCTCGCCGAAGAGATTGGGCAACAGGCGATTACGCCAGGTTTCGCGACGACGGTCATTCAGTACGACGCGCTGATGAATCACGATGCCGCTGTCCCGGCACAGGGACTCAAAATCACGAATGGTACACAGATGAATGTTGGGCGTATCGTACCACGTATGCGGCAACGCGTCTGTCATAGGCATGCGGCCGAGCACTCCCAGTTGCCAACGCGCATGCCAATGCCCCATGTTGGGAAAGGTGACGATCACCTCGCGTCCGACCCGCAGCATTTCCAATAGGAGTTCGCGCGGATAGGTGGAGGCCTGCAGGGTCAGGGAAAGAACTACCGTATCGACGCTGTGATCGGCAAAATTACGTAAGCCCCGATCGAGATCCTGCTGGATCACCGGTATGCCCCGGCGTATGGCGGCGACGACCCGCGCTTCCTCAATTTCGACTCCGTAACCCTGTACGCCTTTTTCAGCGCGCAGATAGGCCAGCAACTCGCCTTCGCCACAACCCAAATCAAGTATGCGGCTTTGTGGCGCAATCCAGTCGGCGATGATCGCCAGATCCTTGCGCAGGATCATACGCCCACCTCTTCAGCGACTCGCCCGAGGTAGGCGCTCAACACGGCCACATACTGGGGGATGGGCATCAGGAAAGAATCGTGGCCGTGTTCCGCCTCGATCTCGGCATAACTGACGTCTCGATTGCAGGTGTACAGGGCTTGCACGATTTCACGCGAGCGCTCCGGGGAGAAACGCCAATCTGAACTGAAGGAGATCACCAGAAAGGCTGCCTGTGTGGAGGCAAAAGCTTCGGCTAGATTTCCGCCAAAAGCGTTGGCCGGATCAAAATAGTCCAAGGCCTTGGTGATGTAGAGATAACTGTTGGCATCGAAGCGCTCGACAAAGCTGGAACCTTGATAGCGAAGATAACTCTCTACCTCGAAATCCACGTCGAAGCCGAAGGAAAAAGCCTTGCCGCCGCGGGTGTCGCGGCCGAACTTGGTGCGCATGGCGTTGTCGGAAAGATAGGTGATATGTCCGATCATGCGCGCCAGTGACAATCCGCGCCGGGGCTTGGTGTTGTGGGCATAGTAGCGTCCGCCATGGAAATCCGGATCGGTCATGATGGCCTGTCGGCAGACTTCGTTGAAGGCAATATTCTGCGCTGTGAGTTTGGATGCTGCGGCGATAACGACTGCGTGACGCAAGCGTTCCGGGTAATCCATCGTCCATTGCATGACCTGCATGCCTCCCAGACTGCCGCCGACGACGGCCGCCCACTGCGCAATACCCAGATGGTCGGCAAGATCCGCCTGTGTCCTCACCCAGTCGCGCACCGTGACCATCGGGAAATCCAGTCCCCAGGGCGTGCCGGTCTCCGGATTGATGCTGGCCGGGCCTGTCGAACCTTTGCAGGAGCCGATGAAGTTGGCGCATATGAAGAAAAATTTATTTGTATTCATCGCCTTACCAGGACCCAGCAGGTGCTCCCACCAGCCCGGCTTGCGATCGTCCATAGCGTGGTAACCGGCCGCATGGTGGTCGCCGGAAAGAGCGTGGCAGAGCAGGATGGCATTGCTCCGCTGCGCGTTGAGGGTACCGTAGGTCTCATAGGTGAGGGAGTAGCCGGGTAATTCGCGGCCACACTCCAGCTTCAGAGGTGCCGAGAAAAACACGGTCTGTGGGGTTACCAATCCAACGGAATCAGCGGGTATTTTTGCGGGCATTGCGCACTTTAATTTTGTCGGGAAAGCCATTAGGCAGTCTAATCGTGCTAGCCGCTGGCTACAAGATAGAGGCACGAGTGCTGGGTCAACCACGGTTTTTGTAATGGCGCATGTTCTTGGCTAAAATAAAAAAGGACTGTTTCGATCTGATCACGAAGTGGTGTGCAGTTCGTTTGCCCTCAGTCCGGGAGCAGTGCTTTGGCTTGGAAATGGTTGGATCGAATGGTGAGTTGGGTGGAAGGCGGTGCCGGGTTGGTGGCGGCGCGCCCTAAACCTTGGCTTGCGTTCGCCGCAGGGGCCATGCTCTTCACTGCCATCCCCTTCCCGGGCTGGCTTATGGATGCGCTGGCACCACTTGGACTATTGGTCGGTTTGCGTATCGTCGGGCGTAGTGAAGGGGAAGAATACACCGCGCAGCAAATCCGGCACGCACTGCATGTGGCCGTGTTATGGGGCATGGTGTTCGCGGTGTTTGGCATGATTTTCGAGTTTGGCCGGGATCTGGTGGTTATGGGGGGGATCCTCGCGGGGATTCAGATGCCCTGGAATAACGGATCAGGATTGGGGCAGGGATTTTGGGGCTGGTGGTTTGCTTTCGGCGAGCGTTTTTCTGACCTCGCGCTGATGCCCTACTTCTGGTTTTCGCCCGCCTTTTTTGGCATAGCCCTAGCCCTGCACAAAGGACACGGCTGGCTGGAGTCCGAGGTGGAAACTGCCCTAACCCTTATTTTTCGACCGGAACTGCGCGATCCCCTCATCGCCCTCTGGGCGATTATTTTGATCAGTAATGTATTGATGCCGTCCTTCTCGCAGGTGTGGCTGGGTTTGGTGGTCTGGGTGCTGGGTCCGCCGGTCATTTATGTGGCTTATCAGGATATTTTTGCGGACAAGCAGCGGCCACGCCGTGGCAAGAAAGAAAAGGCAGCGCTGAAGTTCGTTTTGCAGGGCCATCCACAGCCGGTGCGCATCAAGATCTGATCCAGCGAATGCCCGGATCGCGGGCGTCGGATGAAAGGGATTCATGACGCACACCAATTTTTCACCCTTGCTGTGATCGCGCGCATCCATTAGTGTTTACCCCTATTTTTCTCAAGTTCTAAGGAGTTCGGCCATGTTTTCCAAAACCCTGACCATTGCTGATTTCGATCCGGCGCTATGGGACGCCATGCGCAAGGAAACCCGGCGCCAGGAAGATCATGTCGAACTCATCGCCTCTGAAAACTACGCCAGTCCCATGGTGATGGCTGCGCAGGGCTCGGTGCTGACCAATAAATATGCGGAAGGCTACCCGGGCAAACGCTACTACGGCGGCTGCGAGTATGTGGACATTGCCGAGCAGTTGGCCATTGACCGTGCCTTGGAGCTTTTTGGCGCCGAACATGCCAACGCCCAGGCCCACTCCGGTTCGCAGGCCAACCAGGCGGTTTATCTTTCTGTGCTCCAGCCTGGCGATAAGATTATGGGTATGAGCTTGGCCCACGGTGGCCATCTGACCCATGGCGCCAAGGTGAACGTGTCCGGTAAACTCTTTCAGGTTGCGGCTTATGGGGTGCGCGCGGAAGATGGCCGTATCGATTATGACGCCATGGCGGAGCAGGCGGAGCGGGAACGTCCGAAGATGATCGTCGCGGGTGCCAGCGCTTACTCGCGCATTATCGACTTCGCCCGCATCGGTGAGATTGCCCGCAGCATTGGCGCCTATCTGCTGGTGGACATGGCGCACATCGCTGGTCTCGTAGCCGCAGGTCTGCATCCCAGCCCGGTGCCCCATGCGGATTTTGTCACCACCACCACCCACAAAACCTTGCGCGGACCCCGCGGTGGTTTGATCCTCTGTCGGGAACAGTATGCCAAGAAGGTGAATTCCCTGATTTTTCCAGGTTTACAGGGGGGGCCGCTGATGCACGTCATCGCCGCCAAGGCCGTTGCCTTCCGCGAAGCATTGCAGCCGGAGTTCAAGGTGTATCAGCAGCAAGTCATCCACAACGCGCAAACCCTGAGCAATGTGCTGAGCGGGCGGGGTTATGGTGCAGTTTCGGGTGGCACCGACAACCATCTCTTCCTGCTGAATCTGGGCGAGAAGGTTACGGGTAAAGAGGCGGAAGAGGCGCTGGGGCAGGCCAACATCACCGTCAACAAGAACGCCGTGCCCTTCGACACGCGTCCGCCGGCGGTCACCAGTGGCATCCGCATCGGTACGCCCGCAGCCACCACACGTGGTTTTGGCGAGTCCGAAATGCATCGCCTGGGTAACGGCATTGCGGATGTTCTGGATGCGGCCGGCGATACATCGGTCATTGAACGGGTTCAGGCGGACATGAAGGCCCTCTGCCATCAGTTCCCGGTGTACGGCTAAAGTTATTTCATGCGCTGTCCGTTCTGTGCCTACGTCGATACCCGCGTGGTGGATTCCCGCCTCGCGGATGATGGCGGGAGTGTGCGGCGGCGGCGCGAATGTCCGGAGTGCGGGCAACGCTTCACCACCTTTGAACGGGCAGAGCTGGCGCTGCCTATGGTCGTCAAGACCGATGGGCGACGCGAATCTTTCAATGAAGACAAACTCCTGCGCGGGCTGACCCGGGCGTTGAGCAAACGACCGGTGGCGACGGCGCGGGTGGATGCCGCCGTGCGGATGATCCAGCGGCGTATCCGCGAACGCGGTGAGCGGGAGATTCCGGCGCGTCTCATCGGCGAGTTGGTGATGGAGGCTTTGCGGGACCTGGACCCCGTCGCCTATGTGCGTTTTGCCTCGGTCTATCGGCGCTTTGAAGATGTCGACGCCTTCAGCGCTGAAATCGCGCGGATGAAAGAAGGAGAGACCCCCGGCGAGGGAGATGGCTCGGCTCGTGACGGCTGAGCAGGATGCCGTCTTTATGGCGGAGGCCTTGGTGCTTGCTGAGCTAGGGTTGTACAGCACACATCCTAATCCGTGCGTGGGCGCCGTGCTGGTCAAAGACGGATTCGTCGTTGGACGGGGTGCCCACTTACAGGCCGGCAAACCGCATGCCGAAAGGTTCGCGCTCGCGGAAGCCGGTCATGCGGCGCGTGGCGCCACCGCTTATGTTACCCTGGAACCTTGTAGTCATCAGGGCCGCACTCCGCCCTGTGCGGATGCGCTCATTGCCGCGGGCGTGGCGCGAGTTGTGATCGCCATGCGCGACCCCAATCCTTTGGTGGCGGGGCGCGGCGTGGAACGTTTGCGCGCTGCCGGGGTTGTGGTTGAAGAGGGCTGTCTGGCGGCGGCGGCGGAAACCCTGAATTCCGGATTTTTGCAGCGGATGCGTCATGGCCGCCCCTGGGTGCGGCTCAAGCAGGCCATGAGTCTGGATGGCCGGGTGGCGCTCGCCAACGGGCAAAGCCAATGGCTGACGGGGGAGGCGGCGCGCGCAGATGTGCAGCAGGAGCGGGCGCGCGCCAGTGCCATCCTTGTTGGTATCGGCACGGTGCTGGCCGATAATCCCCGCCTGGCGCCACGTTTGGCGGTGGCCCCACGGCGCTATCCGGTGAAAATCGTTTTGGACACCCATTTGCGTACCCCCCCCGATGCGGCGCTTTTCGGTACACCGGGCGAGGTATGGATTTGTCACCACCAGAATGCCCCAAATGCCGCTCAGGGGGCATTGCGCGCCGCCGGTGCGGAGTTGCTGTCTTGCCGTGAAACGGGAGAGGGGCTGGACTGGCAGGAAGTGATGACTATGTTCGCTCAACGCGAAATGAATGATATTTTGGTAGAAGCCGGGCCAAGCATCGCCGCTTCCTTATTCACCGCCGGTTTGGTCGACGAATGGCTGCTCTATGTGGCACCGCTGCTGCTCGGGCAGGATGCGCGCCCAGTACTTGTGACCGGCCCCTATGTGAATCTCGCGGAGGTGCCGCGCTGGTCGGTGATCAATACCACTCAACTGGGCGACGATATCAAGTGGACGTTGCGTCCGCAGGAGCGATAAGCGATGTTTACCGGAATTATTCAGGCCTTGGGCCAGATTCGCGGTATGGTACCGCAGAATGATGACTTGCGGATGATTGTCGCCACCGGGAAACTTGATCTCAGCGATGTCCAATTGGGTGACAGTATTGCGGTTTCCGGTGTTTGCCTGACGGTGGTGGAACTCCAGCGCGATGCTTTTGCCGCCGATGTCTCTCGCGAAACCCTCGACAAAACCCTTCTTGGTCATCTGCGGCCGGGCAGCCCGGTCAATTTGGAAAAGGCCTTGCGTCTGGCCGATCGCCTGGGGGGCCATTTGGTCGCTGGCCATGTGGATGGTGTCGGACATATTCGCGACGTGAGCGCGTCGGGACGTTCGCAGGTGTTTGCCATTGCCGCGCCGCCGAATCTGCTGCGTTATATTGCCGCCAAGGGCAGCATTTGCGTGGACGGCATCAGCCTGACCATCAATGCGCTCCATGGTGACCTGTTTATGCTCAATATTATTCCCCACACGCTAGCGCAGACGACGGCCGCGCAGTGGCGCTCCGGACAGGCGGTTAATCTGGAGGTGGATCTTGTCGCTCGTTATGTGGAGCGTTGGGTGGCCACAGACCCCGGGTCCGGGTTAAAATCGAAAATTACAGGTGATTCGCTGGCCGCAAAAGGGTTCCTCGCATGAGCAGTGCCAAAATCAGTCCCGCCGAGGACATCATTGCCGACATTGCCGCCGGACGCATGGTGATCCTGATGGATGATGAGGGGCGTGAAAACGAAGGCGATCTCATTATGGCGGCAGAGTTCGTGACGCCCACCGCTATCAACTTCATGGTCTCGCAGGCGCGTGGTCTGGTGTGTTTGCCCCTCACCCGCGAGCGTTGCGAGCAATTGCGCCTCCCGCAGATGGTAGGCCACAACACTGCCAGCCTAGGCACCGCGTTCACGGTCTCGATCGAGGCTGCCCGTGGTGTCACCACCGGCATTTCCGCCGCCGACCGCGCCGCGACGATTCAGGCGGCCATCGCCGATGATGCGGGTCCTGAGGATATTGTGATGCCTGGACACATATTTCCGTTAGCGGCGGAAGCCGGGGGTGTCTTGGTCCGTGCCGGTCATACGGAAGCGGCGGTAGACCTTGCCCGGCTGGCTGGCTGCAAACCCGCTGGCGTCATCTGCGAAATTCTCAACGCCGATGGTGAAATGGCGCGTTTGCCCGACCTGCTTCCCTATGCGGCGGAGCACGGTCTCAAAATTGGCACTATTGCCGACCTCATCCGTTATCGCCTGGAGCGGGAGCGCATCGTACAGCGCGAGGCGAGCGGCCCGTGGCACACGCCATACGGCGTCTTCCAGCTCCATATCTATCGTGACTGGGTCGCCCGCGAAACGCATTTCGCCTTGGTCCTTGGCGACCTGGAAGCGCGTGATGAACCCGTACTGGTGCGGGTACAGGTTGGCAAAATACTGAATGATCTGTTCGCCGGTGAAGCCAGTCCAAGCACCGTGGCTTTGCGGCGCATCGCTGAGGAAGGTCGCGGTGTGCTGGTTTACCTCCACCACCAGGAGAGTATCGAAGAACTCCTGCGGGAGGTTGCCGCGCTGCCTGAAAAACCCAAGGGGCCGGGTCAGGCCGGAGACGCCGGACGCGTTCTGCGCACTTTTGGTATTGGTGCTCAGATTCTCTCCGATCTGGGGGTACATCAGGCGGTGGTCCTGAGCGACAGCCAGTTTCAGTACCGTGGTATCGGCGGTTTCGGTCTGGAGATCGTCGGCCAGCGTCCCTTTCAAGAAGTTTCCGAGGATGAGTCATGATTCGTCATATCGACGGCAGTTTGCAGGCTGGTGAGCATCGTTTTGCCCTGTTGGTCAGCCGCTTCAACAACTTTATCACCCAGCAGTTGGAGCAGGGAGCCATCGACGCGTTGCGCCGTCACGGTGCCGAAGAAGAACAGCTCCACGTCGTTTATGTTCCCGGCGCTTATGAAATGCCGCTGGTCGCGCAGAAACTGGCGCGCAGCGGTAATTATGATGCGGTGATTTGTTTGGGCGCGGTGATTCGTGGCAGTACCCCGCATTTCGATTATGTCGCGGCCGAAGTGTCCAAGGGGGTGGCCCAGGTATCCATGGATACGGGGGTCCCGGTAATTTTTGGGGTGCTGACCACGGATAGCATTGAGCAGGCCATTGAGCGCGCCGGTACCAAAGCAGGTAATAAAGGCTTTGATGCGGCGATGACTGCGCTGGAAATGGTGCAGTTGTTGCGTCAGATCTGAACAGCGCCCATGAAAATAAATCGTCGCCGTCTGGCGCGTCAAGCTGCCGTTCAGGCCCTCTATCAGTGGCAAATGAATCCTGGTTACTGCACCGAGATCGAGTTGCAATTTACCTCCGACCCCGAGCGCTTGCAGGGCGCTGATGTTGTTTTCTTCACAAGTCTCTGGCAAGGGGTTTGTGCCGCCATTCCCGGACTGGACCTTGCCATTGCTCAAGAAATTCAGGATCGCCGCTGGGTCGACGAGGTCAGCGAAGTCGAACGGGCGATTCTGCGTCTGGCTGCCTACGAGTTGCGGGATCATCCGCAAACCCCCTATCGGGTGGTCATTAACGAGGCGATAGAACTAGGTAAGGACTTCGGTGCCGAACAGGGCCATCGTTTTGTGAACGCTGTCCTGGATAAGTTGGCGCAGAAGTGGCGGGCGACAGAGATATTGCAGGCTACTCGTTAACAGATCAAGAATGGCCTGTTTTCGCTCTTTACTCTTAATGTGGGCAGAGTTACCTTTCGCTTTGAAAGCTCCGCTATCTTGTGCTATTACACAAAGTGGTCTTTTGCGCGTTGTCCAAGGAGTACAGTTATGGCGGAAGAACAACCTAAGAAACGAGTCAGAAAGCCGAAGGAAGTCTCAGCAGGACCCGAGACAGCACCGACCCGTCGCACGACGGCGCCAGAGGTGGTTTCTGCGTCTAAGATGCACCCCACCCGCGTCCGTAAGCCGGTCAAAATGCCATCTGGTGGTACACGTACGACGTCTTCCGCAGTGTCTGCGGCGGATCGTCAGCGCATGATTGCAGAATGTGCTTACTACCTTGCCGAGAGTCGCGGTTTTGCTGGGGGTGATTGCGAGGCAGACTGGTACGCAGCGGAGACTTGGATCGATAACCAGCTATCCGCTTAGCGCGCCCGGTATGGAGTGCGGCAGGGAGATGGCTGGGCGCTGTCGGCTTCTGTTGAGGCTTAAGTTTTGGTTCGCGGGCTGGCTAAAAACTTCTGGCGATATACGGGCTTTTTGGTGTAGCCTCGCCACCTGGAAGGTGTCGTCTAAACTGCCTGGAGTTTCTATGCGCGCTCATCATGATTTCACTAAACCGTTCCTCGCTGCGTGTGGTGCAGCACTTTTGGTACTTTCGACTTCCTTGGCCGAAGCGCAGTCTGCATCCAAGGCAGACTTGGAGGATATGGCTATCACCCACCCCGCCGATCTTACCACCGCCAAGCTCGAAAACACGATTGGCACCCGCTGTGCCCTAGGTGATGGGGTTCCGCAAAATTATGGTTTGGCTGCACAGTGGTTTGATAAAGCCGCCCTCCATGGTTATGCCAAGGCAGAATATAACCTCGGCATGCAGTATTATTTCGGGCAAGGTGTCAGTAAGGATAGGACCAAAGCGGCTTACTGGTGGGAGAAGGCGGCAGCGCAGGGTATCGCCGCCGCTCAGTACAACTTGGGTAATCTCTATTTCTTGGGGCAAGGGGTTCCGCAGGACTATGGTAAGGCAAGCCTCTGGTGGCGCAAGGCGGCAGCGCTCGGAAATACCCAGGCGACCAGGAACCTGGCCACTTTGGCACGCCTGCACCCGGAGTACCAAACAGTGGCTGCTGTCGAGAAAAAGACCGTAGGCGCGCCTTGAGGCACCGCTAATCGTTTGGTCAGCGTTTTATTCTGTGTCGTCGGTCGCTATGCCGTTGCTTTTCTGGACGCGCATAGCGGCGGCATGCTCCTTTTCGATGTACTCCCGCTTACCGCGTTCGACACTGAGTCGCCCTTCAAGATCGGCGACATGTCGTTCATGGCGACGAATTTTCAACTTATTACGGATATGTGTGGGTAGATAAATCAGCATGCTCGCAATAAAACCGGCGACGAAACCACTGAGCAGGACCACGCCTTGGGATTGTGCGAACGTCCATGAGAAGAAATGAATAGCAGCGGGCGCTCCGTTCTGAACTGCAAAAATGACCGCCAGTGCCGCTATCAAAAAAGAAACGACCATCCACATGGCACCCTCCTTTATCTTCATTGTTTATGTGGTTGCTGTAACGGAACCTTACATACGTTCACCGCGCCTAAAAAACACCCTACGCACCCAACTGGTCCCGGCCCAGAGTGTCGTCGGCAGGATGATCAACCAAGCCCATACGGGTAAATTTAGTATCTGGCTATTCAAGCGATGTTCCAGCGCCGCGATGATGCCTAATCCTACCACAGTAAATATACCGCCCACGCCATAGGTAAGTTTTTGCAACCCATGATGCAGTTCTTGCCGAATACCGTCGATGTCGCTATTGCGAATCACCAGAGGCAGTTCCCCCTGTTGGGCTTGGCGCAGGATATTATGTAGGAGTACCGGCATTTCGGGCAGCACTAATCCCCACTGTGGGAAGTATTGTTTAATCTCTGACCACCAGCCCCGCGGACCGCGCTGGCGACTGAGCCATTCCGTCAGTAGTGGCGTGGCGATTTCCCAGATATTGAGTGCCGGGTTGAAATCGCGGGCAATGCCTTCGACATTGACCAGCGTTTTTTGGAGCAGCAGGAGTTGTGGCTGAGTTTGCATTTGAAAAGTGCGCGTCGTCTGGAAGAGGCGAAGCAAAAGACTGGCGACGGATATTTCATTCAAGGGCTTTTCAAATACCGGCTCCGCAATGGCACGGATGGCCGTTTCGAAATCCTGTACGTTGGTGTCTGGTGGTACCCATCCGGCTTCCACATGCGCTTCTGCTACGCGCCGGTAGTCGCGCCGAAAAAATGCGATCATATTTTCGGCGAGGTAATGCTGGCTTGCATCATCCAGGCTCCCCATGATGCCGAAATCAACGGCGATAAAGCGCCCATTCTTCGGATCAATAAAGACGTTGCCGGGATGCATATCCGCATGGAAATAGGCATCGCGAAAGACTTGGCGAAAAAAGATTTCTGCGGCGCGTCGCGAGAGTTGGTCAAAATCAATGCCAGCGTCACGCAGTGCATCGCGTTGACCGATGGGGATGCCATAAATGCGCTCCATCACCAATACCGGGGGCGCGCAGTAATCCCAATATATTTCTGGCACATAGAGCAGATCAGGTTCTGCGAAAAAATTACGCCGCAACTGGCTGGCATTGGCCGCCTCGCGTAGCAGATCCAGTTCACCGCGAATGGTTTTGGCATATTCCGCAACAATCGCACGAATTTTCAGGCGCCGGCCTTCTTGAGAATAGCGCTCCGCGAGATCGGCGAGCAGGGCGAGTATCGCTAAGTCCTGATCAATAATCCGTTGCAGACCGGGGCGTCGGACTTTGATCGCCACCTCGCGCCCGTCCAGTAATTGTCCAAAGTGTACTTGGGCAATGGATGCCGCCGCCGCAGGCCGATCCTCAAATTGAGAGAAGACCGTTTCAATCGGTTTGCCCAGCGCTGCCTCGATAATCTGCCGGGCGACGTTTGACGGGAAAGGGGGTACCGCATCCTGAAGTTTCGCAAGTTCTTGAGTGATATGGTCGGGAAGCAAATCTCGGCGGGTTGAAAGCATTTGTCCGAGTTTGATAAAGGTGGGTCCCAGTGTTTCGAGTGCTTCGCGCAAGCGTTCAGCGAAGGTGCCCTGCGGGCGCGGTCCCAACCAGGCCATGGGGCTAAGGCGGAGAATGGCCTGATAGGGTTTTAACAACGGGAGGAAATAAAGCACATCGTCCAGGCGGTAACGCACTAGAACGCGGGTGATGTGTAGCGTACGCACAAAACGGAGGAAGAACTGTCGCATGGCGACTAGTCTATCATGGAAATGATACCGCGCACTGTCATGGCCGGGGCAAAAAAAAGCGAGCCTTAGTGGGCTCGCCCTTGTAGCACTGAGAAGAAATTACCGAACGGTCTTCTGAACCTTGATGCTGGAATTGATTTCCACACGCTGATTCAGAAATCGACCCTGCGGCGTAGCGTTGGTGGCGACTGGATTATCGTAGGAGTGGCCTTTCAATACCATGCGATCGCTCGTCACTCCATGTTGCGTCAGGTACTGCGCTACACTGTGGGCGCGCAGCTTGGACAATTTAAGATTGTATGCGTAACTGCCCACCTTGCTGCAATAGCCATTGACGTCGAGTACGGCATCTGGGTGGTTTTTTGCAAAATCGGCCACCTGGTCCAATACCTTGATGTCATGATTCAGAAGTTTGTATGAATCAAATTTAAAGTTGATGCCGGTAATGGTGATTGGTTTGCTCACCAGAATTGTCTGCTCCACCGGCGCGATGGGGGCAGGCGTTGGCGCGGGAGGTGTCGGCGCGACCGCCACGGGGACGGGGGCGGGAGCGGGGGCGCAATGGGCAGGCACCGGGCCATCAGTGACCGGGCGCCCGCCACGCACGCAGATACCCGTACTGGTGACAAGGGGCTTGGCGCCGTGATCTATGGCATAACCCACGTAGCCATCACCCGCATAAGCGGCGTTGGCGAAAAGGCCGCCACTGATGGCAACCAGCAGTGCGATACGTTTAGTATGTAGCATTATTAAAACCCTCCTCTCTCAAGCCCAGGCGAAGCTGCCCGGCAAAAAATCTTGACCACTTCTGTGGAGGATGTTGTAAATGGACAACTTTGTCAAGGCGCCGAAGGCGCTGCATACGCATTAAGTCATTAAAATGCTGGCCACTGTGCCAGAGGTGACCAGAACACCCACAGGCGCGAAGTCACTTGACAAAGAAGAGCCTGGGCCGCACAATGCGCCGCTAATCGTGGGAGGGGTTCCCGAGCGGTCAAAGGGATCAGACTGTAAATCTGACGGCTCTGCCTTCGGAGGTTCGAATCCTCCCCCCTCCACCATTTGAATTTTGTGGTGTCGCGCGCTGAGCGCAGGGCTAGATGGTTTAAGTTTTAATTTGTGCGGGTGTAGTTCAACGGTAGAACCTCAGCCTTCCAAGCTGATGGTGTGGGTTCGATTCCCATCACCCGCTCCAGTGTTCAGGCCCACATAGCTCAGTCGGTAGAGCACTTCCTTGGTAAGGAAGAGGTCACCGGTTCGAATCCGGTTGTGGGCTCCATATTTTTTGGTTTTTGCTTGGGTCTGGTATTCTTGGGGGAGTGTCTGATGTCCAAAGGGAAATTTGAGCGGACGAAGCCGCATGTGAACGTGGGAACGATTGGTCACGTGGACCATGGCAAGACCACATTGACGGCGGCGCTGACGAAGGTGTTGTCGGCGAAGTTTGGTGGT